>NZ_BCQR01000245.1 GCF_001552175.1 Actinomadura kijaniata NBRC 14229 | reverse complement strand
GATCGGAGGGGCGAACCCCCAACCGCCAAACCTTCATGGGAAATGAATCCCGACAATGAGACCCCTCAAGGGTCTCGTTGCCTCAAAGAAATCCCTGTCGACTCCCGAAAGAGCCGGACGGGGTGGCTCGGCACCTTGGCCGAGCCTATAAAGGCACTGGCTTTTAACACGCTGTTGAGTTCTCAAGAAACGGACACCCACCGCGCTTGATCCGCTTGCGCGTCTCTCGCTCCGGGGCGACTCGCTTTACGTTATCAGTTCCGGCCGGTCTGTCAATTTCACCGGACTTCCCTGATTTCGCCCTTTCCGGTTTCCCGTTCGGGCGATGTCTCCATTTCACCAGAACCGTCCGACTTTGCAAAATCGGGTGGTTCTGAAGAGATCGAGATCCACCTACGGGCACGCAGACGCGACGAAACCGCCTCGTCGGCGTGATCGTTGGTGGGTTCCCCCGGGCCGGCCGCCGCATGGGCGTCCTGCATCCCGTTGGGGACAAGGGAAGAAGGTATGCCCTCGCGCGGGGCCCGTCAAATCGGCGAGGGCGTGTCGGTGGCAGTCGGTACGGTCCGCCGCCATGGACGCTGAGGATCTTGACTGGCGGTTCCGCACCTACTCGGGATGGGTCCCGCCGTGGGTGGTGACGTTGCTCGTCGAACACGGGCATCTGGACGAGGTGCGCAGGCAGGCGCAGCGCGGTGACTGGTACTGCGCTCACCATGTCGCGTTGGACCTGATCGAGCGGGGTGAACGGGACGCCGCCCTGGACGTGCTCACTCCTTTCGTCGACACCGGCTGGTGGGAGGCGGTGGGGACGGTCGCGGCGTTTCTGCACGAGTGGGGGCGCACGGATGAGGCGATCGCCCTGGTGCGTCCGCAGGTCGAGGCGGGAGAGCGACTCGCGGTGGAACGGCTGGCAAGACTGCTGGCCTCGCAGGGACGCACCGATGAGGTGATCGCGTTGCTGGGGCCCCAGGTCGAGGACTGGTTCCTCGCCAAAGCCCTGGTCGAGCTGACCGACGGCCAGGGCTGCGACGAACAGGTGATGTCGCTGCTACCAGCAGTCAGCCGGGATGACCATCGTTGCAAGCCCTCGAACCTGGTTGGGCTCAAAGCCCAGATGTTGGAGCGGCAGGGACGCCTGGATGAGGCGGTGGCGTTCCTGTACACGCACTACCCCCGTGGCGACGTCATCCACACCAATGATCTCGAACAGCTCGCCGGCTTGCTGGCTCGGCTCGGCCGGGAGAGGGAGCTGCGGGACTTGATGGCGACACCGGGGGGAGAGTATGCCGCCGATCACCTGGCCGACATGCGGGAGCGACTGGGGCGGGTGGACGGGGCCGCTCAGGTGTATCGGCCGTTCGTCACGGATGGTTCTTCCAACGCCGCGATGAGCCTGGCGGAGCTGCTGATCCGGCATGGGCGCGTCGACGAGGCGATCGAGACGCTACGCGCCGTTGTGGGAAGGGGCGGCTGCGAGTGTGACCTGCGGATGCTGTGGACACTGCTGGCCGACCAGGAGCGGGTGGAAGAGGCGCTGGCGCTCTTCGACGAACTCGCCGCGCAGTCGGCGGGCATGGATCTCGATCTGTTCCTGGAACGCATGTCGCTGCTGGCCTACTGCGGCCGGACCGAGCAGGCGATCGACGAACTGCGCGCCCACCCCGAGGCCGATGAATGGTTCATGGCGGACCGCCTGGCCCGCCTGCTGGCCGATGCGGGACGTCTCGACGAGGCGATCGCCGTTCTGGAGCCGAACCGCGACGGTCATGGGAGCACTGTCCTCATCGCGGAGCTGCTGATCCGCCAGGGGCGCGCCGAGGAGGCCGTGGCGATGCTCCGTGACTGGCGCGGCGCCCCTCCTCCGGCCCCTCGCGCAGAAGGAGCCTTCGTCGATCAGCCACCGTTCTGACCCGGTTGCGGTGTGCCCCTGGTGAATCGGCGTGCGGCCTGGGTGAAGCCGTCCGGGTCCGCGCCCGCCAGGTGTTCCACCAGTCCGTCGATCGTCGAGGCGCTGACGAGCATGACACCGGCGGCCCGCCACACTCCCCGGTCACAGATCCAGATGTCCCACGTCGGGAACAGGTCCTGGAGGATCGCCAGCAGCACGGCGCGCGGGTTCATGGTGTCTTCTCCCTCATCACCGCGTAGACGGTCTTGCCGCCGGACGCCAGGTGCCGGAAGCCCCACGCCCGTGCCAGCTCGGAGACGATCGCCAGTCCCCGGCCGGAGAATGTGTCGAGGGTCAGCGGCTTGACGTGCGGCTCGGCGTCGCTGCCGTCGCACACCTCGACCACGGGTCCGGCCTCGGACAGGTACAGCCGGACGGAGATCGCCTGCCCTGGTTCGCTGCCGTGCTTGTAGGCGTTGGTGACCAGCTCGCTGACGATCAGCAACGCGATCTCGACGGCCGTGCGCTGGAAGCCTTTCCCGTCCAGCCAGCCGCGTGCGAAATCCCGTGCGGCTTTGATCGCCTCGGGAGAGGAAGTCAGCATCAACACGGACGGATCGGTCATGGCGGGAACGGGGGAATTCCTCGGCTCGTCGATCATGGCTGCTGCCTTTGGTTTGTGACTCCGGGTCAATATCGGATAACGCACTTCCATGTAGTCATGACGCGGCATAACATCGCTACGTAAGAACGTCGTCACGCTCGCAACACGCGCGGGCGGCTGACGCTCCTGACTTCCACTGACGGATCGCTAGCGAAAGGCGGATCATGGCGAACCCCCCTCGCACGCCTGAGTCCATGTCCTTCGGCCAGGAAGTCAGGAGGCGTCGCAAACGGGCGAGGATCACGCAGGACGAACTGGCCGAACGCCTGAACGTCGTGCGCTCCTACATCTCACAGATAGAGACCGGGGCGACACAGTGCCGCGCGGATTTCGCCGCTCGGATCGACGTCGCGCTGGACACGGGTGACGAGGTCCAGTCGGCGTGGCGGGAGTTCATCGAGCCGTTGCAGGAGGAGAAGTACCCCACCTTCTTCGCCAACTTCCCCCGCGCCGAGCAGAACGCGACCATGATCCGCGCGTATGAGCACAGCTTGGTCTATGGGCTCTTCCAGACCAAGGCGTACGCCAGCGTCCTGCTGCGTGATGAGAACGAGCTCGCGGGTCGCATGGAACGCCAGACCATCCTGGAACGTGAGCGTCCTCCGCTTGTCTGCGTCGTCATGTCCGAGGCGGTCCTGTATACCTTGGTCGGCTCATCCGAGGTCATGCGGGAGCAGCTTGAGTATCTTATCGAGGCCTCTCAACGGGACCGCGTCCATATCCAGATAGCACCGTTCAGGTACTACCGTGGCGTGTGGGGAACTTTTCACATCGCGACCCAGCAAGACCGGAAAGAGGTCTCCTACGCAGCCAACGCCCTTGGCGGCGAAACCACCAGTGATCCCGCCCGCATAGCTCAGGTAAGCGAGGCATTCGCTACACTGCAAGCGCAGTCACTCAATGAGCTGGACTCTAGAGCGCTGATCAGGAAGGTAATCGACGAGCGATGGACCTGAGCAAAGCGAAGTGGCGGAAGTCCTCCCGCAGCAACGATTCAGGAGACGCCTGCGTTGAAGTTGCCGCTGGCGCTGGCATGACCGGGATCAGAGACTCCAAGGACCCCGACGGCGGCGTGGTCTTCCTGAACCGCATAGAAGCACGCGCACTGTCCACACGCATCAAGAACTCCTGACACGGACACCCCGGATGCGCTGATCAGGAAGGTAACCGACGAGCGATGGACCTGAACAAAGCGAAGTGGCGGAAGTCCTCCCGCAGCAGCGACTCAGGAGACGCCTGCGTTGAGGTCGCCGCTGACGCGGGCATGGCCGGGATCAGAGACTCCAAGGACCCCGCCCGCGGCGCGGTCCTCCTGACCCGGACGGAAGCACGCGCGCTCGCCGCACGCATCAAGAACTCCTGACACAGGCGACGTCCCGCTCCGCCTCCAGCGCACAGAAGGAACAATCGTCCATGCCCGACGGCACCGACCCCCTTTCCCCGCACGTCGTGGAGCAGATCGAGCGGCTCCACGGCCGCGTCCGTGACGATTTCGAACCACGGGAGTGGGTCGTCACGACTCCCGCGGGGAAGTGCCCCGTTCCCCCGTCCGTCCAGGCGCTGCTGGCCGTGGCCTGGCCCGCCGGGCAGTGCCTGCGAACGAACGACGACTTCGAGTGGGAGGTCAACCTCTACAGCGGAGAGGGTTCGGAAACCGAGCCCGGTCTCGTGACCGAGGACCGCGCCTGGTACACGATCGGCGAGGACGAGGGGCAGTGGTATCTGCTCGTCGACCTGGCCGAGGCCGCGACGACGGCCGAGGTGCCGACCTACCGCGTCGACCATGAGGGCCGCCAGCCGGTGCCGGTGAGGGTCTGGCTCTCCGACAGGCTTTCCGGCCTGCGGCGGTCGACCCCCGCCATCGAGTTCGGACGGGCCTGTGCCTGGGGCGACGTGGAGCGTGTACGGGCGGCGTTGGAAAGCGGTCTCGGCACGGGACCGTTGGAGCGATCCGGCCTTACGCCCCTTCACCTGGCCACGTTCTCCGGATCCGTGGAAACCGTGCGTCTTCTCCTCGCCGCCGGAGCCGATCCCAACGCGGCGATCACCGAGGAGATGTCGGCGCTCGACGTCTGGTCGACCTACTTCGAGCCGTACCGTGGCCGCCGGACGGAGTTCGACCCGCTGCTGGACATGGATTTCTACGAGCGTGAAACACCACTGCACTCAGCCCTGCGGAAACTCGGCATCGACTACGTCGTCGGCCTACGCGCGTCGTTGCCGGACGTGGTCAGGCTGATGCTGGCCGGAGGGGCGGACCCCACGATCCATAACGACGAGGACTACAGTCCCGCGGACATCGCGTTCAGTAAGACCTTCAGCGCGTCGGAGACCGATGCACCCGAAATATACGAATGTCTCCAGCAGCTGTATGACGCCGGAGCGAAACTTGACGCGTACGCGGACTGACCTTCCGAGTCCTATGGATCCGGTACGGCCGTACGGCTTCTGGCCTGCCGTCTGAGCTGCGAGGACGAAGACGGCGGCCGGGCTGCTGCTCCATGATTTCGGCCATGGCCTCGGCCTGGCCTTCGAGCGTGTCGGCGAGCATCGGGGGCTCGATGACGCCGGGGCACACGGCGTTGATACGGATGCCCCTGGGGGCGTATTCGACCGCGGCGCGTTCGGGCTGGATCGCCACGACCGCAGCCACGGGCTCACCTCAGTCGGCGGCCTTCGCCACCGGCCTGCGACGCGACCACGCCGCAGTGACCGCCGGGTTGTCCCTGCCCCACAGCAGTGGAGCCGTCGAAGGCACCGTCAACAAGATCAAGTTCCTGAAGGGGCGGATGTTCGGCCGCGCCGACCTCGACCTGTTGAGGATCCGAGTACTCCACCACCGCTGACCCGTACATCACGCTCTGCCGCCTCGATCATCGAGAGTGAGCCAGAGCCCATTGATTCCGCGCGCAACACGGACCGTCTGCCACGTGTCCCGCCTCGGAGCCTCCTTCAAGGGGAACCGAGGCTTGCGGCGGTCTCGGTTTTGCGGATTTCTGCGACTAACGCCCGTCTTGTACCGTGCCCTCAGTCGATGGCAGCAGGTCGTCCTGGACCCGGACCCTGTCTGTCAGGGCAAGAGCTCCTCCACGATCTTGTGGAGGCCGCTCATCCGCAGAGTCCGAAAGGCCCCCGTGACCAGTTCCGAGTTCATCGTCTTCGCTCCAGACGTCCCGGAGAAGGCCCGCAAACGCCTCAGCGCCTGCGTCGACGTCTGCTACCCGTATGGCGATCCGCTCCCCCGGGTTCCGTTCTGGAGCACCCTCATCCTGACGATCCTGAGCGCGACCCTGCATCTCATCCTCACCACCATCCTTGCCGCGATGGTCGCAGGCGTGGGGGGCCTGGTCACCCTGTTCGTCACCTGGATCCTCACCCTGGTCGGACTGGTCCCGGACCTGCCCGCCGGGGCCGCGTCGAAGTTCGCCCTGATCCCCGCCGGCATCCTCGGCGCCGTGACGGTCATCCTCGCGATCTGGGTCTACCTGGACCCCACATCGGATTCCAACCTCCCCAGGCCGCTGCGGGCAAAGCTTGCCGGGGCCCGCGCCCACCACCGCCGGTACCTGCGGGCCTCCGACCTGGACCGGCCCTCGCGGGAGCTGATGGAGCGCACCCGGCAGGCGATCGCCGTCGTCCTGGACGCCGAGGTCACCCGGGACGGGCTACTCGACGAGATCGCAAACGCGGTCGTCCTTCCCGACGAACGCTGGCAGATCGCCGAGCTCCTCCACCGGCAGACCGTTCTGCGGGCCAAGCTCGACGAGTACGACCGCATGGCCGACACCCCTGAGCTGGACAAGGTCCTGGGTCCCCAGCTGGCCGCCCTCGACCAATCGGTCCATGAGGTGACGCAGCGCGTCGAGACCCTCGAACGCTACGCCGGCCTCGTCGCCCGCGCCGACTCGATCCGCGCGTCCCAGCGCCTGGGTGACGACACCGCGTACCTCGACCTCCTGGCCCACACCGCCGACACGACCGCGGTCGCCTCCCTCACCGAGCATGCCGACCTTCTCGGCGACCACCTGGCCGAAACCATCGAGGCCGGACTGGCCATCGCCCCCAGAAACCCCGGATGAGCGAGCACGCGAGTGCGCGGCCTCCGGTGCGCGCGGGAGAGATCGCGGACCGCACCGGCCTCGACCCGCGGATCAGGCAGTGCCCGCAGCGTCCGCGGCAAGGTGGAACCGCTCACCGGAACGCCGACCACATCGAGGTGAGCAGATCTCGCGCCGTCTGCCCGCGATCTCGTCTACGGCCGCAGCAGGGTCTTGATGGCGCGGCGTTCGTCCATGGCCTTGTAGCCCTCGGCGACCTGGTCCAGGGGAAGGGTGAGGTCGAAGACCTGGCCCGGGTCGATCGCGCCGCTCAGGACCTGGTCGATCAGGTCGGGCAGGTAGCGGCGTACGGGGGCCGGGCCGCCGCGCAGGCCGACGTGGGAGAAGAACAGCTCCTGCCCGTCAAGCGCCACCTCGTGGGGGACGCCGACGAAGCCGACGTTGCCGCCCGGCCGCGCCGCGTGCAGGGCCTGGCGCATCGCCTCGGACGTGCCGACGCACTCCAGCACGCTGTCGGCGCCGATCCCACCGGTCAGCTCCCTGATCCGGGCCACGCCGTCCTCGCCGCGCTCGGTGACGATGTCGGTCGCGCCGAACCGGAGGGCCAGCCGCTGGCGGGGCTCGTGCCGGGACATGGCGATGATCCGCTCAGCGCCCCTCCGCTTGGCCGCGATCACCGCGCACAGCCCGACCGCGCCGTCGCCGACCACCACGGCGGTGGAGCCGGGCTTGACCTCGGCGGCGTCGGCGGCCCACCAGCCGGTGCCCATCACGTCCGAGACCGCCAGCAGCCCCGGCCAGAACCGCTCGTCGGGGACGCCGTCGGTGGCCACGAGGGTGCCCTGGGCGTTGGGGATGCGGACGTAGTCGGCCTGGCAGGTGCTCATGAACTCGCGGTTCAGGCAGTTGGACTGGAAGCCGTTGCGGCAGTTGGCGCAGGTGTTGTCCGAGGTCGCGAACGATCCGACGACGAACTGTCCCGGCTTGACCGCGGTCACCTGTGAGCCGACCTCCTCCACGAAGCCGACGTACTCGTGTCCCATCGGGTGCGGCTCGTCGGTGGGTTCGGCGCCGCGGTAGGGCCACAGGTCCGAGCCGCACACACACGTCACCGCGGTGCGGATGATCGCGTCGGTGGGGTGGAGGATCTTCGGGTCGTCCAGGGTCTCCACCCGGATGTCGCCGGGGGCGTGGATCACTGCTCCGCGCATGAGAAGGCTCCTTGGGATGATGGGATGGGCGCACGCGCGTCGGCAGGGTGCCGGACAGCGCCGCGTGTGGTTGGGAGCCCGAGGCGTCAGACAGCCGACCGCCCGGGCCGGACGGGGGCCCCTCCGGTCACCGGCTTCACCTCCGGCCCAAGGAGCACCACACCTTCCAGATAACCCTCGGTGGGCGCGCCCAACCAGTCACCAGCGAAGGGTGTACTGCCAGTACACCTTTATCGCCGCGGGTAGGACCTACCGTTGAGGGGTGGACAACCGTGAGCAGGTCCGCGAGTTCCTGACCTCGCGGCGCGCGAAGATCACTCCCGAGCGGGCCGGGCTGGCGCCCGGTTCCCGGCGCCGGGTGCCGGGGCTGCGCCGCAGCGAGGTCGCCGCCCTGGCCGACATGAGCGTGGAGTACTACGCCAAACTCGAACGCGGCAACCTGGCCGGTGTCTCCCCCTCCGTGCTGGAGGCCCTGGCCCGCGCCCTGCAACTGGACGACGCCGAACGCGCCCACCTGCTGAACCTGGCCCAGGCCGCCGACGGCACCGACGCCCTCACCCGTCCCCGCCGCAGCCGAACCAGAGGCCAGTGGAAGCCGCACCCCAGCCTGCAGTGGACCCTGGACGCCGTCACCGCCGGGCCCGCGTTCGTCCACAATGGCCGCCTGGACCTGCTGGCCGCCAACCAGCTCGCCCGCGCCTTCTACAGCGACATCTACGCCAATCCCGGCAACCAGGCCAACCTGGCCCGCTTCAACTTCCTGGACCCCGCCTCCCGCCGCTTCTACCCCCACTGGGACCAGGCCGCCGACATCGCCGTGGCCATCCTGCGCACCCAGGCCGGCCGCGACCCCCACGACAAGGACCTGCACGACCTGGTCGGCGAACTGTCCACCCGCAGCGACGCCTTCCGCACCCGCTGGGGCGCCCACAACGTCCGTCTCCACGGCACCGGCACCAAACACTTCCACCACCAGGCCGTCGGCCCCCTCACCCTGGCCTACCAGAGCCTGGAGATGACCGCCGAACCCGGCCTCACCCTCACCATCTACACCGCCGAGCCCGGATCGCCCTCCGAAGAGGGCCTGCGCCTGCTCGCCTCCTGGGCCGCCACCCCCCGGGCGCCCTCGCCCACACCACCCTCCAGCGGCTGACCCCCGCCCCATGGGCGCGACGCCGTCCGCACCGCCGTCGAGAGGCCCCATCGCCAGGCGGCCTCAGGCGAGATTCTCCGCAGCGAGGTCCTCTGGGGGCTCGTCGTCGGGCTGTCGTAGCATCGCCGGGTGCGGACCCTCGTTCTCTGGGACATCGACCACACGCTTCTCAGCGTCGCCGGGCTCAGCAGGGAGATCTACGCGGCGGCCTTCCGGGAGGTCGTGGGGCGGCCGTTGGAGCGGGTCGCCGTCATGGCCGGGCGCACCGACCGGGCGATCACGGCTGAGACGCTCCGCCTGCACGGCGTGGATCCGGACGAGGAGCTGGTCGTCAGGTTCACCGACGCGCTCGGGCGCGGGTTCGCCGAGCGTCGGCACGAGATCGCGGCCCGTGGCAGGGCGCTCCCCGGGGCGCGGGCCGGGCTGGAGGCGTTGGCGTCCCGCCCGGACGTCGTGCAGTCGTTGCTGACCGGGAACATGGAGTCCATCGCCCGCTGCAAGCTCGCGGCGTTCGGTCTGGACGGGCTCGTGGATTTCGGTGTCGGCGCGTACGGCATGGACGGCGTCGAGCGTCCGCCGCTGGTCCGGCTGGCCAGGGAGCGCGCGGAGGCCAAGTACGGGGAGTCGTTCGGTCCCGAGTCCACGGTCCTGGTCGGGGACACTCCGCTCGACGTCGCCGCGGGGCATCAGGGCGGGGCCCGGGTGGTGGCCGTGGCGACGGGGGCCAGCGACGAGGCCGCGCTGCGGGACGCCGGGGCCGAGCTGGTGCTGGCCGACCTCCGTGACACCGACGCGGTCGTCCACGCCGTCCTGGACGTCACCCGGATCTGACCCGTTCGGCGGGAGCCATCGTGGTTGTCAGGGATTCCCTGACGGATTAGCGTGTCAGGGGAACCCTGACACGGAGGTGGGATGGACGCGGGTGCCGAGGGCGTGGGGTGTTCGTTCTGCGGGAGGTCCGCCGGGGAGGCCGGGGAGGTCTTCGCCGGGCCCGGGATGAACATCTGCCGGGAGTGCGCGGGGGCCGCCGAGGCGATCGTGCGGGAGTACGCCGACGGGGCCGTCCAGGTGCGGCTGCCCCGGTGGGACGGGATGGGCGAGGACGAGATGCTCGCCCAGATCCCGCGGATCGCGGCGGTCGCCGACCAGGTGGAGGCCGATCTGCGGGTGTGGGTGCGGGAACTACGCCGGCGCGGGGTCACCTGGGCGCGGATCGGGGGCGCGCTCGGGATCACCCGGCAGTCGGCGTGGGAGCGGTTCTCGGGTGAGGAGCGGTTCACCGGCGAGGAGTGAGGTCTCGGTCAGCAGGCGGTGGACCGTCTCGGGCAGGGCGCTGCCTGCCGGGATGATTTTCTCGCAGGCGGTGGGGAGCAGGTCGCGGGGGCGGTACCACGCGGCCATCTCGGTGGGGCCGAACTCGTCGCGCTGCGGGCGGGTGGCGTGCCGCCGCAGCGTCTCCTCGAAGGGGATGTCGAAGTAGTACCAGTGGCTCGGGCCGTCGTGGTCGCGGCGCAGGGCCTCCAGCATGGGGGCGTAGCGGGTGGCGGCCAGGATGCCTTCGAGGATCACGTGGTAGCCCGCGTCCAGGGTGTGGCGGACGATCGTGTCGATGAGGGCGATGTTGGCGCCGCCGGGCACGTCGTGCTCGCGCAGGATCTCGCGGCGGACGACGTCCTGGCCGACCACGGCCACGTCGCGGTGGGGCCGGGCCAGGCGGAGCCGCCGGGCCACGGTCGTCTTGCCCGAGCCCGAGTTGCCGCGCAGCACGATCAGCGTTCGCACCCGTCCAGGATGTCAGGCGGACGGTTTCTCCAGCAGCCAGTCGAGGACGGCGGGGGTCGCGTCGAAGTGGCCGGCGTGGCCCGCGTCCGGGTCGATCGTGACGGTGGCGTGCGGAAGGCGGGCCGCCAGCCAGCGGGCGTGGGCGACGGGGACGACCGGGTCGAGCGCGCCGTGCCACAGCAGGGTCGGGACGGTGACCGCCGCCGGGTCGAAGCCCCACGGCAGGCCGAACAGCGCCAGCGCGTCGTCGACCCAGCCGTCCAGGCCGGGACGGACCGCGTCGGCGTAGGCGGCGGCGAGCATCCGGCCGATCTCGGGACGGGACAGCACGGCGGTCTCGGTCGCGGGCAGCCGGGGCGGGGCCGAGGGGTCCGCGCCGAGGTGGACGTGCATGTCCTCGCGGGTCCGGCGGGCGACGGCGGCGGTGCGGACGTTGCCCTCCATCATCCCGGCCGTCCAGTCCAGGCCGTCGGCGTCGCGGGGGGCGAGGGCGGCGAGGGACGCGACGCGGGTGGCGCGGTCGGGGTGCAGGGCCGCGAACGCCAGGGCGTGCGGGCCGCCGCCGGACACGCCGTAGACGGGGACGCGGTCCAGGCCGAACGCGTCGGCGACGGCGGCGATGTCGTCGGCCCCGTCCGCGACGCGGCGGCCGGGCCGGGGCGTGGAGCCGCCGAGGCCGGGCCGGTCGAAGGTGATCAGGCGGATGCCGCGCGAGGTGTACACGGTGTCGTCGGGGTGGCGGGCGAGCCGGCCCACGGGGGTGCCGTGCAGGTAGAGGACGGGGGCGCCGTCCGGGGTGCCCCACTCCTCGACGGCGAGGACGCGGCCGTCGGCGGTTCTCACTTCGCGCATGCCAGGACCGTAGCCGGGCCGTACGGTCTGTTCGATCTTGTTTCGTCGTGGGCGTATTTTCCTCGGGCTGTAGTCGCGGGTGGGATGCCGGACATCTCGGGGTGACAGCGACATCACCAGAGAGGAGCCGGTGTGCCGGATCCCGATGATGGGTTCGCCGAGTTGTGGGACGCGCACTACGAGGACGTGCTGGGGTACGCGGCCCGGCGCGTCGATCTCGACACGGCGCGGGACGTGGCGGCCGAGACGTTCCTGGTCGCCTGGCGGCGGCGGGGGCAGGTCCCGGCCGACCGGCCGTTCCCGTGGCTGCTGAACGTGGCCCGCAACGTGCTGGCGAACGAGACCCGCGGGCAGCGGCGGCGCTTCCGGTTGTGAGGGCGGCTGCGCGACGACCGCGCCACCCATGAGCCGGTGGCGGACGTGGCGGTCGGGCTCGCCGAGGGCGGCCGGGTCGCGGCGGCGCTGCGGCGGCTGCCCGAACGCGACCGCGAGACGTTGCTGCTGGTCGCGTGGGAGGGCCTGGAGCCGAGGGACGCGGCGGTCGCCGCCGGGTGCTCGGCCAAGGCGTTCTCGGTGCGGCTGCACCGTGCGCGCCGGCGGCTGGCCGCCGTGCTCGAAGAGATCGACGCCACCGAGCGGCGTGTGCCCGTTCCGGCCGTACGAAGGAGTGTTCCGTCATGAACGACGATGTGAGGACCGTGCGCGCGCTGCTCTCCGACGCCGACCCGTGCCCGCCCGGGACGTTCGCCGGGGCCGCGCGGGACGGCCGGGGGCAGGCCGCCTACGTGCGGATCACCGCCGACCGGGGGCGTGACGCGTGGACGCGGCGGCGCTGGCTGCGGGTCGCGGCAGTCGGCGGCGCGGGGCTCGCGGTGGCGGCCGGGGCGGCGGTCGTGCCGGGCCT
>NZ_BCQR01000244.1 GCF_001552175.1 Actinomadura kijaniata NBRC 14229 | reverse complement strand
CGGAGGCGGCCGCGGGGCGGCGGGCCGCCGGAGCGCCGCTGCCGCCCGCCGAACGCGGCGACGTCGCCCGGATCACCGCCGCCCTCGCGGCGGTGCCCCCGTCCTGAGCTGCGGGGACGGATGGGTAGCGTGGGGATCATGGAGTCCGGGAGCGAGGATCCGTTCGTGCGGGTGCGGGGCGCCCGCGAGCACAACCTGCGGAACGTGGACGTCGCCGTGCCGCGCGACGCGCTGGTGGCGTTCACCGGGGTGTCGGGGTCGGGCAAGTCGTCGCTGGCGTTCGGGACGATCTACGCCGAGGCGCAGCGCCGCTACCTGGAGTCGGTCGCCCCGTACGCGCGGCGGCTGCTGAACCAGGCCGGGACGCCCGCCGTCGACGACATCACCGGCCTGCCCCCGGCGGTGGCGCTGGAGCAGCGCCGGTCGGTGCCGTCGTCGCGGTCCTCGGTCGGCACGGTCACGACCCTGTCCAACTCGCTGCGCATGCTGATGTCGCGGGCCGGGCAGTACCCGCCCGGCGCGGAGCGCCTGGACTCCGACGCGTTCTCGCCCAACACCCCCGCCGGGGCCTGCCCCACCTGCCACGGGATGGGGGAGGTCCACGACGTCACCGAGGAGTCCCTGGTCCCGGATCCGTCGCTGAGCATCCGCGAGGGAGCGATCGCGTCCTGGCCGGGCGCGTGGATGGGCAAGAACCTGCGCGACATCCTCGCGGCGCTCGGCCACGACATCGACCGGCCGTGGCGGGACCTCCCGCGGGAGGACCGCGACTGGATCCTGTTCACCGACGAGCAGCCGGTGGTGACCGTGCACCCGGTCCGCGAGGCGCACCGCACGCACCGGACCTACCAGGGCACCTACTCCAGCGCCAAGCGCCTGGTCATGCACACGTTCGCCGACTCCAAGAGCGAGGCGCAGCGCAACCGGGCCGCGCGGTTCCTGGTCAGCGCGGTGTGCCCGGCGTGCGGGGGGCTGCGCCTGCGGCGGGAGGCGCTGGCCGTCACGTTCGCGGGGCGCAACGTCGCGGAGCTGGCGTCGCTGCCGCTGTCGGCGCTGGCCGAGGTCCTGCGCCCCCACACGGGCGGCGACGGCCCGGCGGCGGTCCTGTGCCGGGACCTGTGCGCCCGCATCGAGGTGCTGGTGGAGCTGGGGCTCGGCTACCTGTCCATGGCCCGGTCCAGCCCGACGCTCTCCTCCGGCGAGCTACAGCGCCTCCGCCTGGCGACGCAGCTTCGCTCGGGCCTGTTCGGCGTGGTCTACGTCCTGGACGAGCCGTCGGCGGGCCTGCACCCGGCCGACACGGTCGCGCTGCTGTCGGTCCTGCGGCGCCTGCGGGCGTCGGGCAACAGCGTCTTCTTCGTCGAGCACCACATGGACGTGGTCCGCCACGCCGACTGGATCGTGGACGTGGGCCCGGCGGCGGGCGCGCACGGCGGGCGGATCCTGCACAGCGGGCCGGTGGAGGAGCTGCGGAACGTCCCCGAGTCGGTGACCCGCCGCCACCTGTTCGGCGAGGCCGCCCACGAGCCCCGGGAGCCGCGCGCCCCGTCCGGCCGGCTGAAGCTGCGGAACGTCACCCGCCACAACCTGCGGGGCCTGGACGCCGACGTCCCGCTGGGCGTCCTCACCGCCGTCACCGGCGTCTCGGGCTCCGGCAAGACGACCCTGGTGAACGTCGCGGGGGAGACGGCCGAGGAGAACGGCGACCGCGTCGTCCGCGTGGACCAGAAGCCGATCGGCCGGACGCCGCGTTCCAACCTGGCGACCTACACGGGCCTGTTCGACGCGGTCCGCAGGCTGTTCGCCGACACCGGCGAGGCGAGGCGGCGCGGCTACAACGCGGGCCGGTTCTCGTTCAACGTGCCGGGAGGCCGCTGCGAGAACTGCCAGGGCGACGGCCACGTCACCGTGGAGCTGCTCTTCCTGCCCTCCACCTACTCGCCCTGCCCGGTCTGCCACGGCGCGCGCTACAACCCCGAGACCCTGGAGATCCGCTACCGCGACGCCACGATCGCGCAGGTGCTGGGGATGACGGTGGACGAGGCGGCCGGGTTCCTCGCCGACGTCCGCCCCGCCGCCCGCTCCCTGCGCACCCTGCGCGACGTCGGCCTCGGCTACCTGCGCCTGGGCCAGCCGGCCACCGAGCTGTCAGGCGGCGAGGCCCAGCGCATCAAGCTCGCCGCCGAGCTCCAGCGCGCGGGCCGGGGCCGCACCCTCTACCTGCTGGACGAGCCGACCGCGGGCCTGCACCCGGCCGACACCGAGCTGCTGATGCGTCACCTGCACGCGCTGGTGGACAACGGCAACACGGTCGTCGTGGTGGAGCACGACATGGCGGTGGTGGCGGGCGCCGACCATGTCATCGACATGGGCCCCGGGGGCGGCGACCGGGGCGGCCGGATCGTCGCGCGGGGCACCCCGGCGCGGGTGGCGGCCGACCCGGACAGCCGGACCGCCCCCTACCTCGCGGCGGTCAGTTGACGCAGTCCTGCCGCTTGAGGGCCAGCGCCATCTCCTGGACCCGGCCCCTGTCCAGCATGAAGTAGTAGTGGGCCCTTCTGTTGCCCGGGACCGTCACGTAGTGGAAGGTGCCGTGCCCGAGCCTCGGGTAGGCACGCTTCACCTGGCGCAACGTGGAGCCGACGCCGATGCCGCGCGGGGTGCGCGCGCCCTTCGGGGCGAAGATCAGGGCGACGCCGTGCCGCCTGGAGACGTAGAGCCCGACCCGGTCGCGGCCCGTCGGGTGCGCCCTCAGGTCCCAGCCCGAGCAGGCGCCGCCCCTCACCTTCAGCCTGATCCGGCCGGTGGCCCTGGCGCGTTCGGCGGACATCCCGAGCCGCACCCCGCCGAAGCCGCGCGGCCCGAACCGCGCCTTGCCCGCCCCCTGGCCCGCCCCCTCGGCCGCCGTGGCGACAGGTGTGGCCGTTCCGAACGTTCCGAGCGTCAGGGCGGTTCCGGTGAGCACCGCGCACAGCCCGAGTCGCATGCAGATCCCCCGATCATGGTGGTCGACGCAGGGCCCCATACCCGGCCGTGACGGGAACGAAGCGGCCCCCGCCCGGAGGGGGCGGGGGCCGCGTCATGCGAGTGAACGCGCAGGTCAGACCTTCAGCCGGTAACGGTCGGCCAGCGCGTCGGCGCGCAGCAGCGGGTGCTGCGGCGCGGTGGCGGCCGACTGGCTCTGGACGTCCTTGGGCGGCACCGGCAGCGGCATGCCCTTGCAGGACAGGTCCTTCCCGGGCAGCACGCCGTCGATGACGAACGCGTCGACGACCTTGTCCACGCAGGCGTTGCCGCCCGCGTAGATGGCGTGGTCACCCTCCCTGGTCACCGACAGCAGCCGGGAACCGGCGAACCGGCGGTGCGCCGCGACCGCGCCCTCGTACGGGGTGGCCGGGTCGTGCGCGGACTGCACCATCAGCGTCGGCGGGACGCCCTTGCCGGTCGGGACCGGCAGCTTCACGTTCGGGCGCTTCCAGTACTGGCACGGGTCGATGATCCGCGCGTAGCCGACCAGCGGGTACTTGCGGCCCGAGGCCGCGGTGCGCTTGGCCAGGTCGGCGGGGGTGCCCGTGCGCGGGGTGTCGTTGCAGGTGATGCCGTAGAACGTCGCGATGTCGGCGTCCGGGGCGTCGCCCTCGCCGGCGGGGCGCAGCGGTGTCCACCGGTCGCGCAGCGCGCGGATCGACCGCGACAGGTCCCGCGTGCCGGCGGCCGAACGCGCCTTCACGCCGGTGTAGCGGCGCAGCACGCTCATGATCCGGGCCAGCTCGGGGAAGTTGGCCTTGGCGTACAGGGCCCCGGCGATCAGGTTGTCGAGGTCACCGGCGTAGAAGTAGCCGCCCTCCAGCAGCGGGAGCGGCTCCCTGGCCAGGTCGGCGCGCATCGCCTCGTAGGTGCGCCGCACCTGCTCACCGGTCTTGCCGAGCTTGTAGCGGCTGCCGTACTTGGCCGCCCACGGGGTGAAGTCCTTGCGGAAGCGGCGCTCGAAGGCCATCGGCTGGTTGGCGAACACCTTCTGCCAGGGGGCGGTGAACTCGGTGTTGGAGTCCAGCACGAACCGGCCGGTGTTCTTGGGGAACGCGGTCGCGTAGTGCGCGCCGAGCCAGGAGCCGCCCGAGTACCCGACCCAGTGGATCTTCTTCTGGCCCAGCAGCGCGCGCAGCAGGTCCAGGTCGCGGACGGTCTGCCAGGTGGTGATGTGCCGGCCGAGCGTGCCGGAGTTCCGCTGGCAGGCCTGCGCGATCGTGCGGGCCTGCCCCAGCAGCTTGGCGGTGTTGCGCTTGCCGCGGTCGCGCACGTTCAGCGGTTCGAGGGGATCGGTGAGGGCGCAGGTGACGTTGGTGCTCTGGCCGGTGCCGCGCACGTCGATCCCGATGATGTCCATCGCCTGGGACAGCCGCGCGTTCCCGTCGGGGCCCGCCAGCGCCAGCGGCAGCGTCAGGCCGGGGCCGCCCGGCCCGCCGGGGTTGGTGAACACCGCGCCCCGGGCCTTGCCGCCGCCGGCGCGCAGCCGGGACACCGCGATCTTGAGCTGGGTCGCGCCGTTCGGCGCGTTCCAGTCCAGCGGCACGGTCATCGTGCCGCAGTCGAGCCGTTTGATGACCGGGGGCGCGCCCGGGTCCTCGATACAGGGCTTCCAGTCGATCCGCTGGGCCGCGAACCGGGCCTGGGGAGTCTGGGGGGACGGGGCGGCCAGCACGGGCGACGCGGTGGTCGTCAGCGCGAGGGCCCCGGCCGCCGAGCCCACCGCGAGGGTGAGACGGCGCATTCGGCCTCCTCGATTGGAGTGCGCGCGGCCCCCGGGGGTCCGCCGGAGGCCGCGTACGGGATTGGTTCGCGCTGATCATATGGGGGCAAGCGTGACCAAAGGTCCACCTGGGGAGCGTGTCGCCAAAAGTGGACTTTCCGGAGTTTCCAGGAGGTGTCGCGCGGCGGGACCCCCCACCGGTTTCGGCGTGCGGGGCGCGTCCCGGATACCGTTGCGACGTGACTGAAGTGAAGCTCAACGACTCCGGTGCGTTCGGCGACGGCATCGCCACGATCACCGAGGACGGCACGATCCTCGACACCTGGTTCCCGACCCCGGCCCTGGGCGCCCCGCCCGAGTCCAAGACCCGGCGGCTGACCGCCGAGGAGGCGGCGCGGGCGTTCGGCGCCGACGTGGCGCTGGGCCGCGACGAGGCCCGCCGCGTGGAGGTCGTCGCGGTGCGCGTCGGCGTCGAGGACCTCAGCAGGCCGCCGGCGGACGCCCACGACGTCTACCTGCGCTTGCACCTGCTGTCGTCCCGGCAGGTGAAGCCGCACGAGATCAACCTGGACGGCGTGTTCGGCCTGCTCGCCAACGTCGTGTGGACCAACTTCGGCCCCTGCGCGGTCGAGGGCTTCGAGCAGGTCCGGCTGCGGCTGCGCGCCCGCGGCCAGGTCGTCGTCAACGGCGTGGACAAGTTCCCCCGCATGACCGACTACGTGATGCCGTCCGGCGTGCGCATCGCCGACGCCTCCCGCGTCCGCCTGGGAGCGCACCTGGCCTCCGGCACCACCGTCATGCACGAGGGCTTCGTCAACTTCAACGCCGGGACCCTCGGCTCCTCGATGGTCGAGGGCCGCATCTCCGCGGGCGTGCTGGTCGGCGCCGACTCCGACATCGGCGGCGGCGCCTCGATCATGGGCACGCTGTCGGGCGGCGGCAAGGAGATCATCTCGGTCGGCGAGCGCTGCCTGCTCGGCGCGAACGCCGGCATCGGCATCTCCCTCGGCGACGACTGCGTGGTGGAGGCCGGGCTGTACGTCACCGCGGGCACCAAGGTCCTCCTGCCGGGCGGCGAGGCCGTCAAGGCGCGCGAGCTGTCCAAGCGGCCCGGCCTGCTGTTCCGCCGCAACTCGGTGACCGGCGCGGTCGAGGCCGTCCCGCGCGAGGGCAGGGGCATCGAGCTGAACGCCGCCCTGCACGCCAACGACTGAGCGCCCGCGCCCCCCGGAAGTGGATCCCCGCTTCCGGGGGGAAGTGGCCCTGCCCCGGCGGTCCGCCCGGCGCCTACCGTCGCCGCAGACCCCGGAACCGAAGGGCCACCCGTGACCGTGCTCGTCACCGCGCCTCCGCGCGGCGGGTCCTGGCGCCTGGACGCCAGGCCCTCCCTCGTCGCCGTCACGATCGCTCGCAAGCTCCCGATCGTGACACTCCTCAGTCCAGACCAGGCGGCGCCATGACAGTACCCATTGCCGCGCCTCCGCGCGGCGGGTCCTGGCGCTTTGACGCCAGGTCTTCCCTCGTCGCTTACACGATCGCTCGCAAGCTCCCGATCGTGACACTCCTCAGTCCAGACCAGGCGGCGCCATGACCCTGATCGCCCATCTCAGTGACGTTCACATCGGTGACGACGCGCGTGGCGTCGAGCGCCTCCGGGCGGTGATGACGCACCTGGACGCGCTGGCGGTCGATCTCGACGCCGTCGTCGTGACCGGGGACGTCGCCGACCACGGCCGTGCCGAGGAGTACGAGCGCGCCGCGGCGGCGCTCGCCTCCCGGCACCCGGTGCTGGTGTGCCCGGGCAACCACGACGACCGCGCGGCGTTCCGCTCGGTCCTGCTGGGCGAGCCCGCCTCACCCGCCCCGGTCAACCGGGTGCACCGCGCCGACCGGTTCACCCTCGCGCTGTGCGACTCGACGATCCCCGGCCGCGACGAGGGGACGCTGGCGGACGAGACGCTGGACTGGCTGGAGAAGGTCCTGGCCGACAACCCGCCGGGCGTCCCCGTCCTGATCGGTTTCCACCACCCGCCGGTGCCGATCCACGTCCCCTACCTGGACGGCATGCGGCAGTTCGGGACCGAACGCCTGGCGGCGCTGGTGGAGCGCCACCCCGACGTCGCGGGCCTGCTGTGCGGGCACGCCCACACCCCGGCGGCCACGACGTTCGCCGGGCGGCCCCTGCGGATCGCGCCGGGTGTCGCCTCCGCCCTCAAGTACCCCTGGGAACGCCAGGACGGCCCGCGCGACGTGCTGCGCTTCGACCAGCCGCCGATGGTGGCCTTCCACGCGCTGGACGCGTCCGGCCGCCTGACCACCCACTACCAGGTGGTCCCGGCCTGGCCGCACGAATGAGCGCCGCCCCGGCCCGTGGACGGGCCGGGGCGGCGTAGCGCGCGGGGACGGAGGGCCCGGCCGCCGCGTCGCCGTTGAATCGGCGACCGGGCGTCCGTTCCGCGCGGGTCAGGCCGGAGCGGGGTCTCCGGTGCGGGCGGCGGACCACCGCGCGAGCAGGTCGCGCATCCGCTCGTGGTAGCGGACCACGTTGGCCTCCTTGATCTGCTCGTAGCCGCGGACCAGGTCCGGCAGCTCGGCGATCTCGACGGCCAGGTCGTGCCGGTCGGCGGTCAGCTCGGCGGCGAGCCGGTCCACGACGGCCAGGTACTCGGCGACCAGGCGGCGTTCCATCCGGCGGTGCCCGGTCTGCCCGAACACGTCCAGCGGCGTGCCGCGCAGCCTGCGCATCGCCCGCAGCGCGTGGAAGGCGGGCTTGGCGGACCTCCCGAGCGCGATCTTCTTGTCCATGCCGAGGGCCCGCAGGATCGGCGGGTGCAGCATGTAGCGGATCTCCGCGCCCTCGCCGAACTGCTCCTCGACCCGCCGCCGCAGCTCGGGGTCCAGGTGCAGGCGCGCGACCTCGTACTCGTCCTTGTAGGCCATGAGCTTGAAGAGGTTGCGCGCGACGGCGGCGGCCAGCCGCCCGCCCTCGACCCCGGCGTCCCGCTCGGCGCGCTCGACGCGCCGCACGGTGTCCAGGTACTGCCGGGCGAGCCTGGCGTCCTGGTACTTCACCAGCTCCGGAACGCGGATCGACAGCACCCGCGCCAGGTCGTCCCCGGCGTCCTCGGCCTCGTCGGCCCGCGCGGCGGTGACGGTCTCCTCGACCTGCGCGAACCCGGGGTCGAGCACCAGGTGCCGCCCGGCGCGGAACGCCTTCACGTTCGCGTCGACCGCGACGCCGTTGACCGTGATGGCCTCCTCGATCGCCTTGGCCGACAGCGGCAGCAGACCGGCCTGGTAGGCGGCGCCGACGACGACGAAGTTGGCCGGGGTGCCGCTGCCGAACCACCGCTCCGACAGGGCCAGGGCGTCGAACGCGACCAGCCGCTCCCCGCGGGTGCGGTCGGCGATCTGCCGGATCAGCGCGGCGCTCGGCGGCAGCTTCTCGGTCACGTCGACGACCATCCTGCCGGTGGGGACCTCGCTGGTGGACACCACGGCGGCGGTCCGCTCGGCCGAGCAGCGCCGCAGGTTCACCTCCGAGGTCGCGGCGAGGGCGTCGAAGACCAGGTAGGCGTCGGTCTCGCCGGCGCCGATCAGGCCGGGGCGGTCGCGGTCGTCCGGGCCGACCCGCAGGTGCGACACCACCGCGCCCGCCTTCTGGCTGAGGCCGGTCTGGTCGAGGGAGCGGGCGTAGCGGCCGTCCAGCAGCGCCGCCGTCGCGAGCACCTGGTTGACGGTGACGACGCCGGTGCCGCCGATGCCGACCAGCAGCACGTTCCCGGACGCGGGCACCGCGTCGATCTCGCCCAGCTCGGTCATCGCCGGGAGCCCGGCGGCCCTGGCCTTCTTCTTCTCGCCGGGGATCACGGTGAGGAAGGACGGGCAGTCGCCGTCCACGCAGGAGTAGTCCTTGTTGCAGGACGTCTGGTTGATCTGCGTCTTGCGGCCGAACTCGGTCTCGACCGGCTCCACGCTCAGGCAGTTGGACTTGGTGCCGCAGTCGCCGCAGCCCTCGCACACCGCCTCGTTGATCACCACGCGGGTGGCCGGGTCGGGGGCCTGGCCGCGCTTGCGCTTGCGGCGGGTCTCGGCCGCGCACGCCTGGTCGTACAGGATCACCGTGACGCCGGGGATCTCCCGCAGCTCGCGCTGGACGGCGTCCATCTCGTCGCGGTGCCGCACGGTCACGCCCGGGGCCCAGGCGGTGCCGCGCGGGTACTTGGCCGGGTCGTCGGCCACCACGACGATCTTCGCGACGCCCTCGGCGTGCAGCATCCGGGTCACGGTGACCGGGTCGGCCCCGCCGTCGGCGTCCTGCCCGCCGGTCATGGCGACCGCGTTGTTGTAGAGCAGCTTGTAGGTGATGTTGGTCCCGGCGGCGACGGCCTGGCGGACCGCGAGCGTCCCGGAGTGGAAGAACGTGCCGTCGCCGATGTTCTGGAACATGTGCGTGGTGCCGCTGAACGGCTCGGCGCCCACCCACATGACGCCCTCGCCGCCCATCTGGGTGGTGCCGAGGCTGCGGTCCATGAACACGCTCATGATGTGGCAGCCGATGCCGCCCGCCGCGAGCGAGTCCTCGGGGACGTTGGTGGAGCGGTTGTGCGGGCAGCCGGAGCAGAAGTAGGGGGTGCGGGCCGGGGCCAGCAGGTTGATCTGCGGCTTGCGCCTGGCCAGCGCCGGGTGGCCGAGGTCGATGTGCTCCTCGCCGATCCGGTCGGCCAGCAGCCGCGCCAGGGCCTTGGTGATCCGGTCGGCGTCCAGGCCGCCGTCGGCGGGGACCAGCGGCGCGCCGTCGGGGCCGCGCTTGCCCAGCACGGCCGGGCGCTCGGGCAGGTCGTAGAGGATGTCGCGGATCTGGGTCTCCACGAACGCGCGCTTCTCCTCGACCACGACGATCTCGCGCAGCCCGGCGGCGAACCCGCGGATCTCGTCCCGGTCCAGCGGGTGGATCATCGCCAGGCGCAGCAGGCGGACGCCGCGCCGCTCCAGGGCCGCGTCGTCGAGCCCGATCCGGTCCAGGGCCTCGCGCAGCTCCAGGTAGGTGCGGCCGGCGGCGACCAGCCCGATCCGGGCCTCGCCCCGCGCGCCCTCGACGACGTTGAGGCCGTTGGCGCGGGCGAACGCGGTGGCGGCGGCGAGCCGCCCCTCCAGCACCTCCGGCTCCATCGCGACGGTGGTCTTGATGTCGATGCCGGGCTTGCGGGTGGGCTTCCAGGGCCGGTTCCGCCAGGTGAACTCGGGGATCACCGGGACGGGCACCGGCGTGACGTCCACGACCTCGTGCGCGTCGCACACGTCCGTCACGGCCTTGAACCCGACCCACGCGCCGGAGAACCGCGACATCTCGAACCCGTAGCGCCCCAGCCGCAGCACGTCCGCGACCGACGCGGGCACCAGCACCGGCATGAACGAGTCGGCCAGCGCCCCCTCGGTCGCCGACGGCAGCGTGGAGGACTTGCAG
This sequence comes from Actinomadura kijaniata NBRC 14229, assembly GCF_001552175.1. Taxonomy (GTDB): domain Bacteria; phylum Actinomycetota; class Actinomycetes; order Streptosporangiales; family Streptosporangiaceae; genus Spirillospora; species Spirillospora kijaniata. Next base: position 2,356 of record NZ_BCQR01000244.1, on the reverse strand, counting down.
GAGGGGTCGTCGCCCGCCACGACCAGCACACCGCCGCGCTCGGCGGTGCCCAGCCAGTTGGCGTGCTTGAACGCGTCCAGCGACCGGTCCACGCCCGGGGCCTTGCCGTACCAGAGCCCGAACACGCCCTCGAACCTGGGGTCGGGGAGCTGCTGGGCGAGCTGCGAGCCGTAGACGGCGGTCGCCGCGAGCTCCTCGTTCACCCCGGGGATGAACTTGATGTCGTGCGCCCCGAGCAGCTTCTCGTTGCGGAAGAGCTGCTGGTCCAGCCCGCCGAGCGGCGATCCCCGGTAGCCCGAGACGAACCCGGCGGTGGTCCAGCCGCGCGCGGCGTCGGCCCGCTTCTGGTCGAGCAGCAACCGGACGAGGGCCTGGACGCCGCCCAGCGCGATCCGGCCGTTCTCCAGCTCCAGCCGGTCCCGGAGCGGGGAGGCAACGCTCATGTGACACCTTCCGGCATCGATCCGGCCCGAACGAGTGATCGGGCGCACAAACAGGTGTGATCCGGATCATTCACTCTCTACACTGAGCGGTCTGCAAGATGTCACTTACGATTTTGAGCGGATTGCTCAGATCCACTTGATCATGGTTACGAGAAATGAGCGATGTGATGAACGTCAACCTGCTCGACATCAGGATCCTGCGCCGGCTGGTCGAGCAGCCCCGGATCGGCGTCACCGAGCTGGCCGCCAAGCTGGGCATCGCCCGCAACACCGCGCACGCCCGCGTCGAGCGGCTGGAACGCGAGGGCGTGATCGGCCACCGGGGCCGCGAGGTGGACCTCGGGGCCCTGGGGTTCGAGCTGACGGCGTTCGTCACCCTCGAAGTGGCCCAGGGCCGCCTGCACGAGGCGTCCGCCGCGCTGGCGACGATCCCGCGCGTCCTGGAGGTCTTCGGCATCACCGGGCAGGGCGACCTGCTGGTCCGCGCCGCCGCCCCCAACGGCAAGCAGCTCCACGAGGTGATCGACGCGATCCTGGCCTGCCCCGGCGTCCGGCGCAGCACCACCTCGATCGCGCTGACGACCCCGGTGCCGTTCCGCGTGGGCCCCCTCCTGGAGGACGAGGAGAAGCGCCGCACCCGCCAGGGCGCGAAGTGACCCGCGCCCCGCGGCCGCCGGTCCGGCGCGGGCGGGTCACAGGGGTTTGAGCAGGTGGGACGTCCGGTCGCACTGTTCCTCGAAGCCCAGGGCCGTGTAGAAGCGCCGGGCCCCGGTCCGGGTGCGGGCGCCGGCCGCCTCCAGGTCGTGGCAGTCCAGGCGGCGGGCGGCGGTCTCGACGGCCTCCATCAGCGCGCGGCCGACGCCCCGGCCGCGGGCGTCGCCGTCCACCGCGATCGCGACCAGGCGGCCCCGGCGCGCCGTGCGCTCGATCAGGGGCGAGGCGTGCAGCGCCGCGAAGCCCGCGACCCCGCCGTCCACCTCGGCCACCAGCAGCGCGCTGTGCGGGTCGCCCAGCCAGTAGGTCAGCCGTGCCCGCACCTCCTCGGCGGTCGCCGGGTGCCCGAGCCGGTCCAGCAGTTCCGCGATGCGGGCGGCGTCGCGGTGGGCGGCCGGTCTGACGAGGACTGCCATGAGACCAGTCTCACGCCTCGGCGAGGAGCGCCGCCAGATCGCCCGGGACCGGCATCTCCGTCCGCAGGCCCACCGAGGCGCGGCCGGTGTTGCCGGGCGGGGCGAGGTCCAGCAGGGAACTGGGCCCCGCGACGGCCAGGCGGACGGCCTGCCCGACGGCCTCGCGGCGGTCGCGGCGGCGCAGGGCCAGGAGGAACATGTGCCAGTGGGAGCGCGTGTGCGGCCAGGCCCAGGGCTGGGAGAGGATGTGGGCGCGTTCGAGGGCGGTCCACATGGCGTCGAGGTCCCGGGCGGCGCGGGCGGCGCGCAGTTCCTCCTCGAACGCGGCGCGGACCGGGGCGGGCATGGGGGCGAGTGTGAAGGCCATGTCCCCAGGCTGACGCCCTCGGCCCCGTCGCGCTTGAACGAACCTGCTACGTCTCCACCGTCCAGCGCACGCCGCGGGTGAAGTCCGACGGGGCGATCCCGAAGATCTTCCGGGCGGCGCGGCTCAGGTGCGCCCCGTCGGCGAACCCGGCCTCGTGCGCGGCGTCGGTGAGCGAGGCCCCGGCGGCGACCAGCTCGATCACCCGTTGCAGCCGCAGCCAGCGCACGTACGGCCGGAACGGCAGCCCGACCTCCTCGGTGAACAGGTGCGCCAGCCGCCCCTCCGACAGGTTCACGGCCCGTGCCACCGTCCCCAGCCGGACGGGCCCGTCGCGCAGCAGGCCGGGCAGGATCCGCACCGCCCGCCGGAGGGCCGGGTGGCGCGGGGCGGGCGGCGCGTCCCCGCCGGGCGCCGCC
>NZ_BCQR01000243.1 GCF_001552175.1 Actinomadura kijaniata NBRC 14229 | reverse complement strand
CCGGTCCAGAGCTGGGCCAGGCTCCGGCCCTGGAACAGCGTCTGGGTCAGCGCCTCGACGCCCAGCGTGGTGGGCAGGGTCCTGGCCAGGGCTGCCAGCCAGCCCGGGTACAGGGCCAGCGGCAGGAACGAGCCGTTGAGCAGCAGCACCAGCGAGGTGAACAGCGACTGGAGCACGCCGATCATCGGGGAGCGCAGGGCCAGGGCGGCCAGCAGGAAGGTGAAGGCCAGCACGTTCGCCCCCAGGAGCAGGGCGGGCGGGAGCGCCGCCCAGCGCAGGGGGATCGTGATCCCGGCCACCAGCATCGGGACGAGCGCGGCGACGGTCGCCACGGCCAGCCCGAACACCGACGCGGTGACCAGCCGGCCGACCATCGGCAGCCACGGCGGCGCCGGGCTCATCTGCGCCTGGGCGAAGGTGCCGGCGCGTTTCTCCTCGATGAGGTCGGCCACCATCACCAGCCCGGCGTACTGCAGGAACCAGTAGCCGCCGATCGCGACCAGGGTCTGCGGCAGCAGGTCCCGGCGCAGCTCGCCCTGGCCCAGCACGAACTGCAGGCCGAGGTACATCATGGTGCTGACCAGCAGCGTGATCACATGTCCGGCCGGGTGCGCGAGCTGGACGCGCAGCCCCTTGCCGATCTCCGCGCGCAGGACCTCAGGCATGGGACGGCCCGTTCACCAGGGCGAGGAACGCCTCTTCCAGGTCGGGCCGCACCTGGGTCAGCGACTCCAGGACGGCTCCCCCCGCGCGCAGGCGCTCGACCACCTCGTACACCTCGCGCGGATCGTCCACCCGCACGTCGATGGTGGTGACGCCGTCGCGCGTGACGGCGTCGAAACCGGGCGGCGCCGCCCCCTCGACGCGGATCTCGTACCGGTCGCGTTCCCGGAACCGGGCCAGCAGCTCGCGCATGGGCAGGTCGGCCACCAGCCGTCCCCGGCGCATGACGGCCACCCGGTCGCACAGCTCCTGGGCCACGTCGAGCTGGTGGGTGGTGAGCAGGACGGTGGTGCCCCGGTCGCGGGCCTACCCGGCGACCCAGTCCTTGACGGTGCGGGTGGCCTCGACGTCCAGGCCGAGGGTCGGCTCGTCCAGCAGGACGATCGGCGGGTCGGCGATCAGGGCGGCGGCGATCGCGACCTTCTGCTGCATGCCGCGCGAGAGGCCGCCGACCTTCTCGCCGCGGCGCTCCCACAGCTCCAGCCCGGTCAGCAGCTCGTGCGCGCGTTCGGCGACCCGGGCCTTGCGCAGGCCCTTCAACCGCCCGAAGTACATGAGGTTCTGCCAGGCCGACAGGCTCCAGTAGACGTTGCGCGAGCCCTCCAGCACGGCGCCGAACCGCGCCATGGCCGCCGGGCGCTGCCGGACCACGTCGTAGCCGCCCAGCCGGACCCGGCCCGAGGTGGGCCTCAGCAGCCCGGCCAGCATCTTGATGGTGGTGGTCTTGCCCGCGCCGTTGGGGCCCAGGAACCCGAAGACCGACCCGGCGGGGACGCTCAGCGACACCCCGTCGACCGCCCGGACCCGTGCCGCGCCGTACACCTTGGTCAACGCCTCGATCTCGATCATCACTTCTCCTCGTTCGGGGGCCCGGCCCCGCGGGTGCGGGGCCGGGAGGGCGGTCAGCGCTCGTCCACGATCTCGATGGCCTCCGCGGTGACGTCGCGGACCAGCGCGAACGCCTCGGCGGCCGCGGGGGTGGCGGGCGCGATCTCCCGGGCCGCCCGCAGGCTGTCGGCCGAGTCCCAGCGCCAGACACCGACCCACGTGCCGTCGTCGGCCCGGCCCAGGCGCGCCTCGGTGAGGCCGTCCTGCGCGGCCCGGATCGCCGCGACCAGCGCGGCGTGCCGGACCCGCACCTCCTCGGCGTCGGCGGGGTCGGCCTGGAAGCGGGTGACGCTGATGACCGTCATGGCTGGATCCCATCTCTAGAGTTGACTTCTAGTGTTCGCATCTAGAGGTAGACTCTAACCATGAGCGATGTCAAGCGGTCCGGCAGACGGACGGGCAAGGCGCAGGAGACCCGCCGGCGCATCCTGGAGGCGGCGCTCGCGCTGTTCGTGCGGGACGGGTACGGCGCGACCAACCTGCAGGACGTGGCCGCCCGCGCCGGGGTGGCGGTGCAGACGATCTACTTCGTCTTCGGCAACAAGCGCACCCTGCTGAAGGAGCTGGTCGACGTCACGATCGCCGGCGACGACGAGCCGGTGGCCACCATGGACCGCCCCTGGTTCACCGGGGCGCTGGCCGCCGACACCGCGCCGCGGATGCTGGACGCCTACGTCGCCGGCACGACCGCGGTCCTGGAGCGCGTCGCCCCGGTCGGCAAGGTGCTGGAGGCCGCCGCCGCGAGCGACCCCGAGGTCGCCGCCCTGTGGCCGAGGGACGTCGATCCGCGTTACGTCGTCCACCAGGCGGCGGCCGAGGCGCTGGTCACCAAGCCGGGCGCCCGCCCGGACCTGTCGGCGCGAGAGGCGGCCGACCTGCTGTACGGGCTGCTCAGCCCCGATCTGTACCTGCTGTTCGTGCGCGAACGCGGCTGGTCGCTCGAACGCTGGACGCGATGGGCCGGCCAGACCCTGCGCGCCCAGCTCTGCTCCGAGTGACCCCGGCGCCGGCAGACCACCACCGGAAAAACGTGGTTTTCGCCTGCCGTCCACCAGATGTCCGGCGAACGCCCCCGTCGTCCCGCTCTATCACGGGCTGATCTCTCTCGAACCGGCCGGCCTCGCTCATCGAATAATCGGGAAGCGGGCGTGGACGGCCGGTCAGAGGGTGTCGAGGGCGTGTCCAGAGAGAGGCGATTGACGGAATCAGACGGGGTGTACGGCCGTATTCGCGGGGATATTTCGGGCTTGTTCTCCCTGCTCATCGCCGCATCGGAGGACCCTCACGGGACGGGTCCGTCCCACCGGTGCATCCGTGTGCTAGTGTTACATCAGTTGCGGTTCCCATAGACATTTGCACGCGCCTGTAGGTTCTCCACACAACCTCTGGCGCGTTTTTTGTTGTTCTGGATTTTCCGGATGGGTCTATCGCGGCGCTCCCGGTCCGCACGGTGTGGATCGGGATCAAACCCAGAAGGAGATCAATATGGCCACCGGTACCGTCAAGTGGTTCAACTCGGAAAAGGGCTTCGGCTTCATCGAGCAGGACGGCGGCGGCGCCGACGTCTTCGCCCACTACTCCAACATCGCCTCCCAGGGCTACCGTGAGCTCCAGGAGGGCCAGAAGGTGTCCTTCGACATCACCCAGGGCCAGAAGGGCCCGCAGGCGGAGAACATCGTTCCCGCCTGAAACGGCTGACGGTCTCCCGCGGCGGGCAGCGGCCCGTTCCGCCCCGCCGCGGGAGCATCGCCACCAGCGGCCCCCACCGGCCGCCCACCCGGCACGACCGGGCCGCGCATCCGCGGCCCGCCGCCCGCGGTTCGTTCTTGAGAATCCCGCATACGGCCCCGCTTCGGGCCTGTGGAGCCTTCCTCGACACGCGCCGTTCTGAGGAAGGTCTCTCACCATGCCCCGTACTTCGCGTACCTCGCGACCCCCCGTCCACGGCCGGTCCCGCGCCCGCGGCCCCCAGGCCGCCCACGCCTCCCGGCCGCAGTCGGGCGAGGGCGAGTTCGCCCAGCCCACGCCCGTCACCGCGGCGCTGCCCGCCGTCACCTCGTTCGCCGAGCTGTCGATGCCCGCACCGCTGCTGGCCACGCTGACGCGCCAGGGGGTGACCGCCCCGTTCCCCATCCAGGGCGCGACGCTGCCCGACGCCCTCAACGGCCGTGACGTGCTGGGCCGGGGGCGTACCGGCTCGGGCAAGACCCTGGCCTTCGGCCTGGCGCTGCTGGCCCGCACCGCGGGGCGACGCGCTGAACCGCGCCGTCCGCTGGCGCTGGTGCTGGTCCCCACCCGGGAGCTCGCCCAGCAGGTCACCGAGGCCCTCACCCCCTACGCCCGCGCCGTCGGGCTGCGGATGACCACCGTGGTGGGCGGAATGCCCCTGCCGCGCCAGGCCAACGCCCTGCAGCGCGGCACCGAGGTGCTGGTCGCCACCCCCGGCCGCCTGACCGACCTGATCGACCGGGGCGCGTGCCGGCTGGACCAGGTGACCCTCACCGTGCTGGACGAGGCCGACCAGATGGCCGACATGGGCTTTCTGCCCCAGGTCACCCGGCTGCTCAACGACGTGGCGCCCGGCGGCCAGCGGATGCTGTTCTCGGCCACCCTGGACCGCAACGTCGACGCGCTGGTGCGCCGCTTCCTGCACGACCCGGTGACCCACTCGGTCGACCCCACCGCCGCCACGGTCACCACGATGGAGCACCACCTGCTCCATGTCACCGAGGCCGACAAGCACGACACCACCGCGCACATCGCCGCCCGCGCGGGCCGGGTCATCATGTTCGTCTCCATGAAGCACAGCGCCGACCGGCTGGTGCGCAAGCTGACGGCCTGCGGCGTCCGCGCCGCCGCGCTGCACGGCGGCAAGACCCAGTCCCAGCGCAACCGCACCCTCAGCGGCTTCCGCTCCGGAGACCTGACCGTGCTGGTCGCCACCAACGTCGCCGCGCGCGGCATCCACATCGACGACCTGGACCTGGTCATCAACGTGGACCCGCCCACCGACCACAAGGACTACCTCCACCGCGGCGGGCGCACCGCCCGCGCCGGGCAGTCCGGCACCGTGGCCACCCTGGTGCTGCCCTCCCAGCGCCGCGCGATGAACCAGCTCATGTCCCGGGCCGACATCACCCCGCACAGCACCACCGTGCGACCCGGCGACCCCGAGCTGGCCCGCATCACCGGTGCCCGGACCCCGTCAGGCGTCCCCGTCGAGGTCGCCGCCCCGGCCGGTGGCCAGGCCCGCCCGCGCCACGCCGCCCCCAGCCGCCGCGGCCCGCGCGACTCGCAGCCCGCCCGCTCCGCACGAGGCGGACGTCCGACGCGCAGCAAGACCTCTCGCTAGAGACGACGCGCGAGCGAAGCACCCCACACCCCGCGAGGCCGACGCCGTTCGGCGGCCTCGCGGGGTGAAGGCCGTCAGGAGATGGTCAGGTTTCGGGGTCGGTCCCAGGGGCGGATTCCGGGTAGGGCCGCAGCAGCGGACGGGCCTTGGCCAATGTCATCTCGGTGAGCCCGTAGGAGCAGATCTCCAGCCATGACAGGTAGCCGCCCTGGACGAAGAGCAGGACTTCTCCCAGCCATTCCTCCGTGTCGGTGACGATCTGCGCCTCAGCGGCGATCACGGTGCTGCGGCCGGGGACCGACGCGGGCGACACGGCATCGGTGTCCAGCTCGAAATAGGCGGTGCCGCACCCGCACCGGCAGCGCTCTCGCACGCTGAGGTGCGGAAGCTGATCGCGAAGCGCGCGGCGCGCCGGGCCGTCGCCGTCCAACAGGAAGTCCAGGACATCGGCGACGTCCTCGGGAAGGTTCCGCATGTGCCGATACCGTATCCGACCCGCGTTTCATCAGGGATCACGGAGCGGAGTGGGGCGCTGTCGGGGTCGTCGGCGCTTGACCTTGACACGGTGACAACGTCTTCACTGCGGTCAGGGAGGTGGTCCCGATGACCATGCCGGAAGAGGACACGAACGTCCTGCGAGCCCTCCAGGGGCTGGAGAACAGCGGTTCGTCGGTGCGGCTGCGGGCGGCGATGGCGGTCGGCACGGCCCCTGACCCGCGGTTCGTCGACAAGCTCGTCGAACGGTGCGCGATCGAGCCCGAGTTCTTCGTGCGCGACATGCTCACCTGGGCGCTCACCCGTCACCCGTCGTCGGTGACGGTGCCCAGGCTCATCGACGAACTGCGCTCGGAGCGCGCGCAGGCGCGGAGCCAGGCGTTGCACACGCTGTCCAAGATCGGGGACCCGCGGGCGTGGCCGGCGATCACGCGGGCGCTCCTGACCGACGCCGACGACGAGGTGGCGCGGAGCGCGTGGCGGGCGGCGGTCGTGCTCGTGCCCGAAGGCGAGGAAGCCGAGTTGGCCGCGGTGCTGGCGACACAGCTCGGGCGCGGGGCGCGCGAGACGCGGTTGAGCCTCAGCCGGGCGCTGATCGCGCTCGGTGAGGTGATCATGCCGATCCTGCGTGCCGCGATGACGGGTCCCGACCCCCAGGCGCGTCACCATGCGATCGTCACGGAGCGGCTGTGGCGCGACCCGGACGCCGGGTTCGAGTTCGCGGTCGAGGAGGCCAAGCGCCTCGTCGCTCTCGGCATGGCCGGTCAGGAGGGATGATGGACAGTGTTGATCGGTGATGTGGCGCGGCGTTCCGGGGTCAGCGCCCGCATGCTCAGGCATTACGAGTCGCTCGGCCTGGTGCGGCCGACGGGGCGTACCTCGGCCGGTTACCGGGAGTACTCCGGCGAGGACATCCGGCGGATCTTCCATATCGAGAGCCTGCGGTCGTTGGGGCTGTCGCTGCGTGAGGTCGGGTCCGCGCTGGACGATCCCGGCTTCACGCCCTCCGAGCTCGTCGACGACCTCATCCGCCAGACGCGCGAACGCATCGCGAGAGAGACGGAGCTGCTCACGCGGCTGCGTCGGATCGGTGCCGCGGAACCCGCCGGCTGGGAGGACGTCTTCCAGATCGTCGCGCTGCTGCAGGCTCTGGGGGCGGAGAGCGCCGCGAAGCGTCAGCGCGCGGCGCTGTCCTCCGTCGAGGAGGTTCCGGCGCCGGTGGAGGCGCTGGTCGAGGCGGTGTTGGGCGAGACGGACCCGAACGTCGCCGGGGCCCTCCGATGGGCTCTGGCGCAGTCGGGCGATGGCGGGTTGCCGCTGCTGGCGGAGGGCCTTGGCTCACCGGCGGCCGAGGTGCGCGAACGCGCCGTCCAGTCCATCGCCGAGATCCCGGGTGATGAGGCGACCGCACTGCTGCGGGGCGCCCTCACGAGCTCCGACATCGCGGTCCGCAGGTGTGCGGCCCTGGCACTCGGGCCACGGGGAGTGGCCGATGCGGTCCCGACGCTCATCGGCATGGTCGCCGAGGAGGCGAACGACGCCGACGCGGCCGACGCGCTGAGCGCGCTGGCGGGTGATCCCGCGCTGGCGGATCGGATCGCCACCGGGCTCGTCGAACGCCTCGCCCCCGGCGCCGTGGAATCGTCCGCGCGCCGACGGCTGACGCAGGCGCTCGCGGACATCCCGGGAAGCACGGCGTCCCGCGCCCTCGCGGAACTGTCGCATGACGAGGACCATGCCGTCGCGCTTACTGCGACATACATTCTGAAACTACGCGATGCGGGGTAACGGGACTTTGCCGGGACCACGCCGGTCCTTATTACGTTAGGCATGGGTTGACCTGGCCGTTGTGGTCACCGTCCAGCTCCAGGCTCTCGGCGGGCGCGCCCGCCCTGGCGGGAGGTCGGCGGGCGTGTCACACGGTCAAGGCCGGGCGAACGTTGCCTGACGGGGTACTAGCGACCGAAGTCGAAGAAGACGTCGCCTTGACCGCCGCTGGTCGGTTGCGCCGAGGCGCCTGCCGGTGGGTGTGGGGCGATATCCGGCCGCGACGGTTTGTCATGTACGCGGAACGTGCCGTCGGCGGCCGGATGGGACGCCTGCCTGAACACTTCGGCCAGGCGGTCGTCGGGCCATGTCGTGGCGCCGTCCCAGGTGGCTCCGCCGAAGAGGGACGCCGCCAAGGACACCTGCTCGGCGGTTGACGCACGTTCCATGCCCATCCAGAATCTGGCCCCCGCGAAATCCGCGCCGGACACGTCCGCGCCGGTGAAGTCCGCACCCAGCAGATCGCTGCCGGTGAAGATCGTGCGTAGCAGTTTCGCCCCGGTGAACTGCGAGAAGCCGCACTCGGGCGCACCGCCGAGGCTCAGTCCGGCAAGGTTGGCGTCGGTCAGGTCCGCCCTGCTGAAGTCGGGGACGATGCCGAGGTCGGCGCCGCGCAGATCGGCTCCGACGAGCTTGGCGCCGGTGAAGTCCGCGTACACGCCGCCGCCCGCGAGGTCCGCCCCGGACAGATCCGCGTGGCGCAGATCGGCTCCGCTGAGGTCAGCGCGGGTGAGATCGGTGCGAGGGGGAAACCGGACGCCGCGAAGATCGGCTCCGCGGAAGTCCTTGCCGACGAGGCGGACGATGGCCCGGGCGTCGTTGTTCTCGATCAGCCCGGGGAGATCGCCGCGCGGATCGGAGGGAGGAGTCCCGGTCCGTTCGCCCTGGACGATGTCCTCCCGGACCACCTGCCCGTGCAGTGCGTACAGGCACCAGCCGTCGCGGTAGCGCATCGCCGGACCGTCGCGGCGGTGCAGCCGCACGTCCGCCTCACCGCGCTCGTGCCAGGACTCGACGTGAACTTCGACCGGCCGCTCTGACACCACGCACACCCGCTCGAACGGCCACCAGCCGCCGCAGGAGCCGACGAGGTCCCTCCAGAGGGTCAGCCGCCGCTCCCACACCTCCCGGCGGCGGGCTTCGGCCCGCCATCGGCGGGACTCGCCGTCCGGGACACCGCCGTTGAGCACCGGTAGCAGCCAGGCCCCCGGCGCCGGTCCGCCGTACGCCTCCGCGACCGCCTCGGCCGTGGGCTCGCAGAAATCATCGTCCGGCGGGCAGGCGGCTGCAGGCGAGTCGATCCACACCAGCCGTGGTTCCTCGGCGCCGATCAGCCGGTACAGGCCGATGATGGCGGCTTCGGCGGCGGGCCGGTCGGCGGGAGCGGTCGCCCGACTGTGCCCCGGCCACTCGCTCCGCAGGTGGGCGGCCGGCTCCGCCAGTCCTGGAGCGCGTATGTCCGCGCTGACGAAGATCTCGGTGTTGAACGGGTAAGGCGGCCCCATCTCCGCTGCCTATCACGGGCGGGTGGGCCCGTCCATCGCTGCGACCTGCACGCACCGGTACTCGGCGAACTCCCGATCGTCGTCGTTCAAGCGCCAGCACCCAATCCGACCTCAGGACGACCGGGCGAACGTTGTCTGATGCGACACCGAACGCTGATCGCGGGTCCGGATTCCTACAGCCGACCGCCGCGGGGCGGCGCGTTGGAGACAGCGCCCGGCTCGCCTTGGCACTCCGGGAGAGCCGGCAAAGCTCACAGTCCTTCAGCCTCCAAGCGCCGGAGGATCCAGGTCAGTACCTTGGGCTGACGTACCAGGGGCGGCCCTACTAGTCCCCTGCCTTGCGGATGACGGACCAGACGGCCTTGCCGCCGTTGGGCAGCGGCGTGACGCCCCAGCGCGCGGAGAGTTCGCAGACGATGTTCAGGCCCCGCCCGGACTCGGCCTCGAAGTCGATCGGCATCACGCGCGGCGGCTCGGGCGACCGGTCCCACACCTCCACCACCGGCCCCTCGGCGGACGCGTAGGCGCAGACGATCATCCCGTCCAGGAGCTTCCCGTAACGCAGCGCGTTCGTCGCGAGCTCGCTGACGATGATCGCCGCATCATCGATCACTTCGGCGTCGATCCCCTGGCTCGCCAGAGCCCCGGTGACGAATTCCCGGATCCGTCCGATCGACCGGACATTCGCCCGCAGCATGATCGCCGATACCTTCGACAGCCGTTCCGGACGTGATCGACGCCCTTCACTGATCATGAACGCACCTTCGGGTTCCGAAGCCCCTCGCGGACGGGTTCCGCACTTCTCACTCTCAGTGAGCCATTCGCGACCTAGACTGGCTATCAACAATGAAGAACTGACCAAAGGTCGAAAAACGTCAAGCAGTTTGTGAAACCGGTGGAAGGAACTGATCATGTCTCCTCGGCGGCGTTCGCCCACGTCACAGCCCGCGCTCGCCGCCTTCGGCCGCCAGATGGCGCGCTATCGCCTGCGCGCCAACGTCGTACAGCAGGCCATAGCCGCACGAACCAACACATCCGTGTCGTTCGTCTCGCAGGTCGAGACCGGCAAGCGACGGTGCAAACGCTCGTTCGCGGAGATCGTCGACGAGGTGACCGGCGCCGGTGGTGCGCTGCTGGAGCTCTACGACGACCTCACCAAGGACGGGACCCCGGTCCCGCTCTGGTTCGACTGGCCGACCGTCGAGCAGGAGGCCGTGATGCTGGTCGGTTACGAGCACTCGCTGGTTCCCGGTCTGCTCCAGATCCCCGACTACGCCCGCCCCATTCTCCGCTGCGAACAAGCCGTGTCGGCGCGTATCGAACGCCAGCAGGTCATCATGCGAGAAAGCCCCGCACCCGCGACCCTCGTCGCACTGATCGACGAACTCGCCCTGTACCGGCCGGTCGGATCTCCTGAGATCATGCGGGCGCAACTGGAGCACCTGATCACGGTGAGCGAGCGGCCGAACGTGACGGTCCAGGTCGTCCCCGCCGGTGGAGAGCACATGGGCTGCGGAGGCGCTTTCGTCCTCGCGACGTTGAGCGACCGAAGCGAAATCGCTTATCTGGAGACGACGATCCGGGGCATAACATCGGACGAAGCCCAGGACCTCACCGAATTGAGCAGGGCTCTCGTGGAATTGCGCGAGAACGCGCTTCCGGGCAGAATGTCGAGAGATGTTATCAGGAAGGTTGCAGAGGAAAAATGGAGCTGAACGGGTCGGAGTGGCGGAAGGCGAGCAGGAGTTCAGCCAACGGCGGAAACTGCGTGGAAGTCTCCGCCGCCCGCGACGGCATTTTTGTTCGCGACAGCAAGGACAGGCAAGGTCCTGTGATTTTCGTGAGCCGGGTTGCGTTCCAGCAGATGTCGATGACGGTCAGGGGCGGATCCGATGGCTGATATCGGGCGTGTCAGCCGGTGAGGCGGCGCAGGACGACGCCCACGTAGTCGGTGGGGCGCACGAAGCCGTACTCGCGGGAGTCCCAGCTCACCGACGGGTTGTCGCCCAGCACCACCAGTGACCCCGGGGGGACGACCGGTTCGGCGGTGTCGCGCAGCGCCGGGAAGTCGTCTCTCGGCACCGGGTCGCCCGCCACGGCCACCGCGCGTTTGACCAGCAGGCGGTCGGCGGGCGGGGGCTCGATCTCGGGGGCGTTCGCCTCCTCGGGGGTCAGCGGGCCGTCGGGTTCGTACGCCAGCGGCGGGTCCGGGGCGCGGACCACGACGACCTGCCCGGCGCGCGGACGGGCGGCGCGGCGGACCAGCAGCTGGTCGCCCTCCCGGTAGGTGGGTTCCATGCTGCGGCCCCGCACGGTCGCCACCAGGTAGTGGCGGCGGAACCACAGCACCGCCCCGGCCGCGAGCAGGGCCCCCAGCGCCGCCGTTCTCACGTGGCCTCCCGGTGTCACGTGGCCTCCTGGTATCCGGCGGCCTGGAGGCGGAACAGGCGGGCGTACTCGCCGTCGGCGGCCATGAGGTGGTCGTGGTTCCCGCGTTCGATGATCCGCCCCTCGGAGAGGACGGCGATGAGGTCGGCGTCGCGGACGGCGCTGAGCCGGTGGGTGATGAGCAGGCTGGTACGGCCCTCGCGGTGCTCGCGCATCCGCTGGTGGATCTCGTGTTCGGCCTCGGGGTCCAGGCCGGAGCTGGGCTCGTCCAGGATCATCAGGTCGCGGCCCTCGCGGACGAACGCGCGGGCCAGGGCCAGGCGCTGCCACTGGCCGCCCGACAGCACCACGCCGGTCTCCTCGTCGCCCTCGTCGGGGTCCCCGAAGAACATGCGGCTGAGCAGGGTGTCGTAGCCGCGCGGCAGGGCGGCCAGCTTGTCGTCGATCCCGGCGCGGACGGCGGCCTCGGCGAGGCGGGGACGGTCGTCCAGCGCGGTCAGGTCGCCCAGGGCGATGTTCTCGGCGGCGGTCAGGTCGTAGTTCATGTGGGCCTGGAACACCGCGCTCATCCGGTCCCGCAGCCGCTCGGGCGGGATGTCGCGCAGGTCGACGCCGTCCCACAGGATCCGGCCGCGCACCGGGTCGTACATGCGGCACAGCAGTTTCACGAGGGTGCTCTTGCCCGCGCCGTTGAGCCCGACGAGCGCGACGGCGCGGCCGTGCGGGATGAACAGGTCCACCCCGCGCAGCACCCAGGGGTGGTCGTCGCTGTAGCGGAACCACACGTCGCGCAGTTCGACGCCCTCGCGCAGCTCGGGGGCGTCGCCGTCGGCGGCGCGGGGCAGGTCGGGGTCGGCGCGGACGACGGCGACGTAGTGGCCGAACGCCAGCAGCCGCCCGTGCACCGACGCGATCGCCGAGACCAGCCCGTCCAGGGCGCTCTGCACGCCCGCGACCCCGGCCACGAACATCGACACGTCGCCGACGGTGAGGGCGCCGCGCCGCGCGGCCAGGACCGCCCACCACAGGCCGAGGCCCGCGACGGTGGCGCTGAGCGTGGTCAGCCCGCCCTGGACGGCCAGTTCCCAGCGGTCCATGCGGCGCTGGGCCGCGTCGGCGCGACGGCGTTCGGTCATCATGCGGGCGCGCAGGAACGCGCCGATGCCGAACAGCCGGATCTCGGTGGCGGCCTCGACGCCGGTGAGCAGGCGGCTGTAGAAGAACTCGCGGCGCTGGGTCTTCTCGGTGTCCCACTCGACCTGGGCGCGGCGGCGCGACAGCAGCAGTTCGGCGGCCAGGGCGGGCAGGGCGGCCAGCAGCACCAGCCCGGTCATGGCGGGGCTGATCACCAGCAGCGATCCGACGAATCCGGTGAGGGCCAGCACGCCCTGCAGACCGCCGCCGACGCCGTCGACGAGTTCGGCGACGCTGCCGGCGCCCTGCTGGCCGAGGCGGAGCCGGTCCAGGAACGCCGGGTCCTCGAAGCGGCGCAGGCCGACCTGCTTCTCGGTGGCGGCGAACAGCCGGTCGGTGGCGGCGACGCCCGCCGCGCGTCCGGTCTGGGCCCGCAGGTAGCGGGCCACGCCGGGCAGCGCCGCGGCGGCCAGCCCCGCCGCCGCCAGGCCGAGGGCCAGGCCGCCGACCGC
>NZ_BCQR01000242.1 GCF_001552175.1 Actinomadura kijaniata NBRC 14229 | reverse complement strand
GCGCCTCGGCCTCGGCCAGCTCGCGCCGCGCGGCCGCGACGTCGCGGCCGTCGGCCTCGCGGCACCGCTCCTCCAGCGCCGACACCCGGCGGCGCAGCTCCTCCATGCGGTTGCGGGCCACGGCCTTGTCCGCGCCGAGCTGGTCGGCCCGCCCCTTCAGGTCGGCCAGCGCGGCGGCGGCCTCGCCCAGCCGCGCGTCCAGCGCGCCGCCGGTGAGCTGCTCGATCTCGCGGTCGGCCGCGCGGACCGCCGTGGCGGCGTCCTCGGCCCGCTCGCGCAGGCGCTCCTGCTCGGCGGCGTGCGCGGCGTCGGCCGCGACCGCGTCCACCAGCAGCCGCGCCTGCCGGGTCCGCCAGTACCGCACCGCGGCGGCGACCTCCTCGCGGGCCCGGTCGCGGCGGTCGAACGTCCTCAGCAGCGTCGCGGCCTCGCGCTCCCACTCGGCCAGGCGCTCGGAGGCCTCGGCGGCCTTGGCGCGTTCCCGGTGCTCCTCGGCGCGGGACTTGCGCTCGGCCTCCAGCTCCCGGTCCAGCCCGGTGAGCGCGGCGATGGCGCTGAAGATGCGCTCGGGGCTGATCTCGTTGAGCGGCTGGGACAGCAGGTTGGTGGCGACCTTGGAACGCACCGAGGTGGACAGGAACGACACGCACCGCACCTGCCCGCCGTACAGCACCCGCGACAGGTCCTTGGCGACGAAGTCGCGGCGTCCGGCGCTGCGCGGCAGGCTCGCCCACACCGCGTCGGCGACCGTGACGCGCTCGGCCTCCGAGGGCGCCGCCGCCAGGTGCACGCCGGGCCGCCAGCGGATCTCCAGGTGCGGGGCGTCCACGTTGACCCGCAGCCACACGGTGACGGCGCCCTCGCCCTCGGGCCGCTCGTTCTCCTCGGAGTAGTCGAACACGCCGACGATGTAGCCGTGGTCGGCGCTGGCCCACTGGGCGTCGCCGGACGCGGCGAGCTCGGCGTTGAACAGCAGCTCGGCCACCGCCCGCGCGCCGGAGGCGAACCGCCACTGCTCGTCGCCCAGCAGCGCCGTGATCGCGGCGATGAACGACGACTTGCCCGCGCCGTTGGAGTCCTTGGGGCCCTGCCCGGCCACCACGATCAGCGTGCCGGGCACGGTCGGCACCGGGTGCGTCGACAGCCGGGAGATGTTGACCGCCTGCACGGCCACCAGCGTCCGGGCGCCGACCACGTTCTCGGCGTCGGCGCCGGGACGGGCCGCCGGGCCGGGCAGCAGCGGGTCGAGGACGGCGGTCATGGTGCCTCCTGGTCTGGACTGGGGAGCGTCAAGATCGGGAGCTTGCGAGCGATCTTGTAGGCGACGAGGGAAGACCTGGAGTCCCAGCGCCATGACCCGCCGCGCGGAGGCGCGGCAACGGGCACGGTCATCGGGTCTCCCCCTGTGCGTGGGCGGTGTCGTGGGCCTGCCGGTCGTGCGGGTCGTGGGCTTGTGGATCCCGGGCTTGTGGATCCCGGGCCTGTGGGTCGTGGACGCGGTTGCGGCGGCGGGCGCGGATCGCGGCGGCCAGCGGCGAGTCCGGTCCGGCCGCCAGGATCAGCTCCTCCTGGAGGCGGCGGCGCGCCGTGTCGGTCAGCCGGTGGAACTGCGGGCCGGGCACGTACCCGCCGGTCTCCTCGCCGTCGGCGCGGACCTGCGCCACCAGCCCGGCGGCGCGCAGCCGCCGCAGCGCCGCCTCCAGCTCGCCGACCGGAAGCTGGGACCGGCGCCGCAGCTCCTCCAGCGGCGTCGGGTAGGGCGACTGCCAGGAGTCCTCCGCCAGCAGGCCCGTCGCGCGCGGGATCGCCACCGAGTGGATCAGCACCAGCGCCAGCACGGCACGCTCCTCCACCGGCGGCACGCAGGCGGGGTCGGCGGCCAGCGCGGCGGCGACGTCGTCGCGGTACCCGGAGATCCACGTCTTGGGCGCGGGCCGGACCAGCGTCCGCCCCGACAGCCCGAGCATCGCCTCCAGCGTGCGCCGCAGCGCGGGCTCGCGCAGCGCCGGGAACCGCACCTCCGGCACCGGCTCGGCGGCGTGCTCGACCGCCAGGTACGCGGCCACCAGCTCCGACCGCCGCTTCTCGTCGTAGGACCGCAGCAACGGCTCGAACAGCTCACTCATGCGGGGCGTCCTCCCGCACCGGCTGGGGCAGGCGCCGCAGCAGGTCGCGCAGCGACGCCAGCGACTCCTCGCGCCACAGCGCCACGCGCGGACCGGGCCGCACCGTGCCCGCCGTCTCGTCCAGCAGCAGCCAGCCGGTGTCCGACAGCCGCCGCAGCTCGCCGGTCGCCCAGCGGCGCGCCAGGTCGGCGTCGCCGCGCGACATCCCGGCGTACACCTCCAGCACGTCGATGACCGGCGCCTCGCCGCCGGGCCAGGGCGCGTCGTCCAGCTTGGTCCAGCAGCAGCGCAGCGCGGCCGCCAGCACCCGGCGCTGCTGGCCGGGCCGGTCCAGCGGCATCGGCGCGGTGTCGTACTCCTCCAGCAGCGCCGGGGTCGCCCCGTCGGGCCACTGCGGCAGCAGCCACACGCGGGTCCCGTCCGAGGCGCCGGTCAGCCCCGACGGGACGGGCGCGGACGCGTCGGCCGACACGACGCCGAGCACCCGTGCCCGCGCCCGCGCGAGCACGTGCGGATCAACGGTCACGGCGCGGTGCCCCCGTTCGCCCGCGGCCCGCTCGGCGGCGTCCGCTCGAAGACGCCGGGGGAGATCCAGGTGGGGGAGCCCCCCGGCCGGACCGCCAGCCCGTCCGACCAGGTCAGCCGGTAGGGCAGCCCGGGATGCAGATGAGCCGACTGGAGATCTGCCAGCACCCGCCGCGCGGCGGGCCAGTCCTGGTCGAGGACGTCCTCCACCGCGACCCGGTCCCGGCCGCGCAGCACCTGCTCGGCGACGGCGCGCAGGCGTTCCACGGCGGTGGCGTCGGAGCCGGTGTCGCCGGACAGCCCGGGGTCGGGCGTCGAGGGGCGGGGCGGCGCGGGGCGCGGGGGCGTGGCGCGCGGCCCGTCCTCCACCGCCGTCACCACCGTCGACGGCTCGTGCCAGGGCGCGGGCGCGTCGAACACGAACCCGTCCAGCACCGCCGCCAGCTCCTCGCGCGACGCGGTGCGCGCGAACGTCCGCCACGTCTCCGGCGGCAGCAGCGTCAGGTTCCGCGTGGTGCCCGCCGAGTCCGACAGCCGCGCCGCCGCCCGCCGCGAGGCGTCCCCGTAGGCGTAGATCGCGGCGCGCAGGTCGGTGCAGGTGCGGTCCAGCTCGGGCCAGCGCCGCAGGATCGCGCCGTGCAGGCGTTCGGCGCGCCGCAGGATCTCCTCGGTGCCCCACAGCTTGGGGGCCTGCTCGCGCAGCTCCTCGATGGTGCCGTTGGTGAGGGTGATCAGCTCCACGCTCCACAGCCGGAACGCCCGCGCCAGCCCCTCGGCGCCGTCGCGGGCCTGCTCGGCGGTCATCCGGGGGTCGGCGACGTTGAGCTGCTCCAGCGCCAGCAGCCGGTGCATCTCGCTCTGCCCGCCGTCCAGCATCATCCGCCGGACGAACATCAGCCCGACCACGCTGGTGAACGACGCCCGGTACCGCAGCTGGTTCGGCTTGGGGAACACCTCGCGGACCGCGCCCAGACCCTTGAGCACGCGCAGCCGGTTGTCGAAGACCTCGGCCGGGTAGCGGCGGCACACGTACCGCATCTGCTCGCGGGTCAGCCCCTCCTCGCCCGCGTCGGCGAACGCCGCCAGCAACGTCTCGGCCACGTCCACCAGCTCCGGGTCGTCCACCACGGCCCCGCTGTCGCGGGCCAGCGCCGCGAACATCTGCCGGTACACGCCGAGCACGGCTTCGCCCACCAGCGCGTCGTCGAGGCTGGGGGCGTCGTCGGCGGCGGTCACGACGGTCTCAGAGGTGGGGGACACGGCGCACTACGGTACGTCCTCGCACCGACAATACGGGAATCGACCTCCACGCGGCGTGTCCAGGCACACCCGGGACCCACCCCGCGGTCAGGTCCGGAGTCAGGCCCGGAAGGCGGTCGCGGCCGGTGCGGGGGCCGTGGTGACGGACGGTGACGCCTCCGCCGAGCGAGGGGTAAAGAGCGGGAAGATATCCGTCCCCCGGAAACCGGGACACCACGCCCGTGACGATGTCAGACTTCCGGGAAACGGCCGTCGCGCGGGGCGTGGCCGATCACCGACCGCTGTGGGCACATGACATCGTTGCACCCCGACGCCGACCCCCGGCTGCCCGCCGAGACCGACACCTTCGTCGGCCGGGACCGGGACGTGGCGGACCTGCGGCGGCTGCTGGAGTCGCTGCGCGCGGTGACGCTGTGCGGCGCGGGCGGGATCGGCAAGACCCGGCTGGCGGTGCGGGTCGCCCGGTCGCTGCTGGGGGCGCGGCCGGGCCGGGTGTGGTTCGCCGACCTGTCGGACGTGGCGGTCGACGGCCCGCCGCACCCGGTGGCGCGGCGCGTGGCGGCGGTGCTCGGGGTCGCCGACGCGCCCGCGGGCGGGGACCGTCCGCCCGCCGAGGTCCTGGCCGACGCGATCGGCTCCCGTCCCGCGCTGCTGGTCCTGGACAACTGCGAGCACCTGGTGCCCGACTGCGCCGCGCTGGTGGAGGCGCTGCTGCGCGACTGCCCCGGCCTGGCGGTGCTGGCGACCAGCCGCGAACCGCTGCGGGTCACCGGCGAGACCGTCTGGCGGGTGCCGCCGCTGGAGCCCGCCGACGCCGTGCGGCTGTTCGTCGACCGCGCCCGCGCGGTGCGGCCCGACTTCACCGCGACCGGCGCGGTGTCGGAGGTCAGCCGCGCCCTGGACGGCGTTCCGCTGGCCCTGGAGCTGGCCGCCGCGCGCGTCCGGGTGCTGTCGGTCGAGCAGATCGCGCAGCGTCTCGGCGACCGGTTCCGGCTGCTGAGCGCCGCCGACCGCAACGCGCCGCCGCGCCAGCGCACGCTGCGCGCCGCCATCGACTGGAGCCACGAGCTGCTCGGCCCGGCCGAACGGGTCCTGCTGCGCCGCCTGTCGGTGTTCTCCGGCTGGACCCTCGCCCAGGCCGAGCTGGTCTGCGTCGACGAGGACCCCGGCGGCGACCTGCCGCCCGAGGCGCTGCTGGACCTGCTCACCGCGCTGGTGGACAAGTCGCTGGTCACCGTCGGCGACGAGGTCGCGGACGCGACGCGGTTCCGGCTGCTGGACAGCATCCGCCAGTACGCCGCCGAACGCCTGGACGCCGCCGGGGAGACCGAGACCACCCGCACCCGGCACCGGGACGCGATCCTGGAGGCCGCCGAGCGGCACGCCGAGGCCGCCCTCGCCGAGATCCCCGCCACCTGGGCCGAACGCGCCGCGCTGTTCCGCCTGTACGACGCCGAGCTGGGCAACGTGCGCGCCGCGCTCGGCTGGTCGCTGGAGCGCGGCGACCTGGAGGAGGGCCTGCGGATCTGCACCGCGCTGCGCTCCTACTGGATCGTGCGCGGCCGGTCCGCCGAGTGGGCCGCCTGGACCGACCGGTTCCTGGACCGCCTCGCCGAGGACGGCGCCCGGCTCCCGGCGTTCGTGCGGGGGCCCGCGCTGGCGGCGCGCGCCCAGCTGGCCGCCGGGTCCCGCGACTTCCCCCGCGCCGCCGCGCACGCCGCCGCCGCGCTGGAGCCGTGCCGCGAGTCGGGCGACGACTTCATGACCGCCGCCGCGCTGATCACCCTCGCCGAGGCGGCCACCGCCGCGGGCCGCTTCGACGAGGCCGACGCCCGCCTCGACGAGGCCGAGGCGCTGTCGACCGGGCCCGGCCAGGAGTGGAACCGCGGCTACGGCCGGTCGACGCGCGGCCACCTGCGGCTGCGCGAGGGGCGGCTGCGCGACGCCGGGGAGCTGCTGGAGTCGGCGCTGCGGGTCATGCGCGACATCGACCACCGGTGGGGCGCGGCGCACGCCCTGATCGGCCTGGGACGGCTGGCGGCGCTGCGCGGCGACCTGGCCGCCGCGCGCGACCGGTTCGACGCCGCGCTGCCCGCGCTCGCCGAGGTCGGCGCCCGCCCCGAACTGGCGCGCGCCCTGGCCGGGATCGGACGGATCGCGCTGGACCGGGGCGAGGCGGCGGCGGCGCGCGGGTCGCTTACCGAGAGCCTGGAGCTGAGCCGCGCCACCGGCATCCGGCTGGACGCCGCGCGGACGCTGGCGGCCTTCGCCGAACTGCTGGCCTGCGAGGGCGACCTGCGCGGCGCGGTGCTGCTGGCCGGGGCCGCCGAGGGGGCGCGGGCCGGGACCGGCGGCGCCCGCGCGGGCCGCAGCCCCGGCACCGGCGCCCGCCTGGAACGCGTCCTGGAGCCGATCCGCCGCAAGCTCGGCGAACCCCTGGTCGCCCAGCTGTGGGGGCAGGGCCGCGTCACCCCCGTCGACGACGCCATCGCCTACGCGCTCAGCGGCTCGGCCGCCGCCGAACCCGAGCCGTCCACGCCGTCCACGCCGCCTGAGCCGCCCGAGCCGCCCGAGCCGTCCATGCCGCTGGCCGCGCCCGTCCCGGCCCCCGCCCCGCCGAGCCCCGCCGAACCGGTCACCCCGCCCAGCACCCTCACCGCCCGCGAACGCGAGATCGTCGCCCTGGTCGCGCGCGGCCTGAGCAACCGCGGCATCGCCGAGGAGCTGGTCATCAGCCCCGCCACCGTCGCCCGCCACGTCACCAACATCCTCACCAAGCTCGGGTTCGCCTCCCGCGCGCAGGTCGCGGCGTGGGCGGTGGACCACGCCAACGGCGAACGAGAGGACTGACGAGCGGACCAATGAGGGGGTGTGTACGCACCTCCTACACATGGTCCGCCCGTCGAATACGACGCCATCTGCACACTCCGGCTCATGTACCGAGGAGGGCGTGGCCCTAGCGTCGGGTCATGAGTTCGTCCGGTGCTGGATCCGCTCCCGGAGATCCGGGATTCACGGCCGCGACGTTCTCCTACGCCGCTCTCCACCGGAGCACCGTGTCGCAGGCGGTCTTCGGAACGGCCGGCGAAGCCGCACGAGGGGGCCGGCCGGCCGTGGTGGACGCCACGTCCGGCCGGGGGCCGTCCCACGCGGAGCTGGCCGCCGCCGTCGGGTCGGCCGCCGCCGGGCTGGCCCGCGCGGGCATCGGGCCCGGCACCGTCGTGGCGCTCCACCTGCCCGACACCCCCGAGTTCGCCGTCGCCCTGCACGCCGTCATCGCGGCGGGCGCGATCGCGTTCCCGGTCCGCGTCACCGCCCCGGCCGCCGAACTGGCCCGCCTGCTGGACGCGACCGGCGCCCGCGTGCTGCTCACCTGGCCGGTGCTGCTCGACATCGCCCAGGAGGCCGTGAAGTCCGCCCCCGGCGTCGAGCGCCTCTACTGCTTCGGCGACGAACCCGACGTCGAGCCGTTCGCGTCGCTGCTGACCGGCGAGCCCGCGCCCGACGTGCCCGTCGACCCCGGCGGCACCGCCGCGCTGCTGGCCGCCACCCACGGCCGCTCCGGCCCGCCGCGCGCGGTCCGCCTCACCCACGCCGAGGTCGTCGCCGGGA
Source organism: Actinomadura kijaniata NBRC 14229 (assembly GCF_001552175.1). Lineage (GTDB taxonomy): Bacteria > Actinomycetota > Actinomycetes > Streptosporangiales > Streptosporangiaceae > Spirillospora > Spirillospora kijaniata. Next base: position 5,921 of record NZ_BCQR01000242.1, on the reverse strand, counting down.
TGCTGCGCGTCGCCGAGGGCGGGATGATCGGCGCGTCCGACACGGTGCTGACCGCCGTGCCGTTCGCCGACGTCCTCGGCCTCAACGGCGTCCTCAACCCCGCGCTGCGCCTGGGCGCGACCGTGGTCGCCCGGCCCGGCGCGGGCCGCCACGACCTGCTGCGGGTGCTCCAGGAGCACCGGGTCACCGTCGCGCTGCTGCCGCCCGAGCTGGTGGAGACCCTCGCCTACGACCGCGCCGTGACCCGCTACCGGCTGCGCTCGCTGCGCACGGTGGTCAGCACCGGCGGGCCGCTGAGCGCCGAGGTCGCCCGCGCCTGCGCCGCCCGGCTCGGCTGCCCGGTGCGGCAGGCCTACGGCCTCGCCGAGGCCGCCGGGATCACCCATCTCAACCTGCGGGCCGCCGAGGAGGGCACCCTCGACTCGGTCGGCCGGGGCCTGCCCGGGGTCGCCTGGCGCGTCCTGGACCCGGCCACCGGCACCCGGCAGCCCGCCTACCAGCCCGGCGAGCTGCGCGTCCGGCTCGTCACCGCGGAACGCTGGCTGCCGACCGGCGACGCGGCGTTCGTCGACGAGCACGGCCGGGTCTACATCCTCGGCCGCATCGGCGGGGGCCGCCCCGAGCCGCCCGCCGAGCCCGAGACGGTGCTGGCCGCCCACCCCGCCGTCCGCGACGTCGCCGTCGTCCCGGTGCCCGACCCCGAACTCGGGCTGGCCCCGCACGCGTTCGCGGTGCTGGCCGAGCCGGTGTCCGCCGCGGACCTGCTCACCTACGTCAACGCCCACGTCCCGCCCTACCGGCGCGTGCTGGCCGTGCACCCCACCGACCTGATCCCGCGCACCCCCACCGGCCGCGTGCAGCGCCGTGCCCTGCTGGAACGCGTCGGTCTCGCCCCGTGATTACACATTCGCCTACACACATCTGCGGATGTGGGGCGGCGGACGCGCGGCGTAGCGTTCGCCGCATGTTCGAGGGAGAGCACGCACGGCCGGTTCCATCCGAGAGCACCGTCACCCGGTCGGTCATCGACGCGGCCTGGGGAAACGTCGCACGCGGAGGGGACCGGCCCGCCCTCGTCGATCCGGGACAGCACCTCGGCCTGGCCCGGTTCGCCTCCCTCGTGCCCGCCGCCGCGGCCGGGCTGCGCCGCCACGGGCTGCGCTGCGGCGACGTCGCCGCGATCCACCTCGGCGGCGTCTGCGACCTGGCCCTGGCGGTGCACGCCGTCACCGCGGCCGGGGCGGTCCCCGCGCCGCTGCCGCGCGCCGCGACGGTCGGCGAGCTCGCCGCCATGATGATCGAGTCGGGGGCCCGCTTCCTGTTCACCGACGGCGACACCGCCGCCGCCTCGCTCGCCGCGACCGAGCGCTCCTACGTCCGGCAGGTGTTCGCCTTCGGCGACGTGCCGGACGCGACGCCGTTCGCGCGGCTGGTCGACTCCGGAACGGCGGGCGGTCCCGTCACCGCCCCTGCCGGGCCCGCCGCCGTTCCGGGCAGGCCACCCTCACCGCACGCCACCCCTACCGAATCCGCCCGCGGCCCGGAGAGGGTCCCCGCCGGACCGGGCGGCACGGCGTGCGATCTGGCCGTCGACCCGCTGCGCGAACCGGCGTTGCGCCTGTGCGCGCCCCCCGAGGAGATCACCCACGCCGAACGGCTGGCCGACCTGCGCCGGCTGCGCGGCGTCGCCGCCCTGGACGCCGGCGGCGTGCTGGTGTGCGCCGCCGACGACTGCTCCACCCCCACCCTCGTCGGCCTGCTGGACCTGTGCCTGACCGAGGGCGCGATCCTGGTCGGCGTGCCCGACCCCGGAACGGACGCGCTGCTGGAGGCGATCGGCCGCCACCGCGCCACCCACGCGGTCATCACCCCCGCCAAGCTCCGGGCGCTGACCCTGCTGCGCGACACCGCCCCGGCACCCGGCGTACGACTGCTGGTGACCGGTTCCCCGGACCCGGAGGTCGTCCACACCTGCGAGTCCCACCACGGCTGGACCGTAGCCCTCCTGTAACCCCACGCCCCTGGAACGTGGCGGACCACACGCGAGGCGGCGCGAACAACCACGACCCCGAAGGCCACATCCGCGAGCCTGCGGTCGGCGAGACCGCCACACGGTGCCTGAGCTGCGGTTACCGACGACCGGACCACCCGGCCCGGAAGTCGTGCGTACCTGTGAGAGGCGGCACGGATGACCGCGGCACTGCTGTAATCCCGAGAGCCGCGTCTGCCAAGCTGCGGATAGTGAGGCCACCGCGCGGTGCCGTGCCAGCACTTGGGTTGTGGTTGTCGGTGACTGGATCGTCCGGCTGGGAGGCGCGGTGCGGATGACTGCGGCACTGCTGTGGTGCTGGGGCTGCTTCCGTAAGGGTGCGGGTGATGGGACCGTTATGCGGTGCTGTGCTGGGACGTGTGTGCTTGCGGGGACGCGGATGGAACGTGGCGCTGCCGTGCCCCCGGGGCAGCGTTCGCGGGGCTGTGAGGCCGAGTTCGCTGGGTGACGCGGTGCTGGGGTGTCACTCCACGCGTAGGGCGATGACGGCCATGTCGTCGGTGAGGGCTCCCTTGCCGAAGTCGCGTACGGCCGACATCACCCTCAGTGTCACCGCGCGGGCGGTGAGGCCCGCGCATCCGGCCAGTACGCGCGACAGCCCGTCGCCGTCGTCCAGCAGGCGGCCTCCGTCGCGGCGCTCGGTGATCCCGTCGGTCACCAGCAGCACCACGTCACCGGACGTCAGCAGCACGCTGTCCAGCTGGTATTCGGTGGGCACCACGCCCAGCAGCACCTGCGGCGACCCGATCGGGATGACCTCGCCTCCGGGGCGCAGCCACAGCGGCAGCGGGTGCCCGGCCGAGGTGACCGTCATCCGCACCCCCGCCGGGCCCGGCTCCAGCTCGCCGTGCACGATCGTCAGCAGCCGCGCCGCGCTCTCGTCGATCATCGCGTCGTTGAGCCGGGCCAGCGCCCGCGCCACGCCCAGGTCCTCCCGGCTCAGCGCGCGCAGCGTGTGCCGGGCCAGCCCGGCGACCGCCGCCGCCTCCGCCCCGGTCCCGCACACGTCGCCGAGCATGAACCGCCAGCGGCCCGGCCCGGCGGGGAACACGTCGTAGAAGTCGCCGCCCGCCTCGGCGCCCTCCCCGGCGGGCTCGTACACGATGTGGTAGTCCAGGCCCGGGATCGCGGGCAGCTGCGCGGGCAGCAGGCTGCGTTGCAGGATCCGGCTGGTGGCCGCCTGCTCGCCGTATCGGCGCGCCGTCAGCAGCGTCCGCGTGACGCGTTCGCACAGGTCCTCGGCCAGCCGCACCAGCTCCGACCGGAACTCCCCGTCCACCGGCTCGCCGAGCAGCACCGCCCCGAACCGGTGCTCCCGGTTGACCAGCGGGAACTCCATGACCAGCGGCCCGCACGCCTGCCGGGCGGCCGGGCCGAGCACCCCCGGGCCGTTCCACGGCCGGGGCGTGCGGCTCCGGTCCGGGACCGGCGGCGACGCCGCCGCGAGGGCCTGCCGCAGCGCCGCGATCCGCTGCTCGTCGGCGTGCCACACGTGCGCCGGCTCGCCGGCGCCGTGGGAGCCCTCCAGGTAGAACGCGCACCACCCGGCGATCCGGGGCACGAACAGCTGGGCGCCGAGCGCCGGGACCAGCTTCTCGTCGAGGGTGCCCGCCAGCAGGTCGCTCGCCTCGGTCAGGAAGCCGAGCCAGTTGCGGTAGCCGTGGTCGGCGCGGGGGAGCCGGTCCCGCGCCAGCACCGGCCCCAGCGACGCGGCGGCGTGCCGCAGCCGGGTCACGTCGGGCGCGCCGAACCGGTCGGCGTGCTCGGCGGCGACCGCGACCAGGCCGAGGCGTTCCCCCTCGGCCCACACCGGGACCGTCCCGAGCGACCGCAGCCGCCCGCCGGGCGGCACCGTCAGCACCCCGCCCCGGACGGGCCCGGCCGCCGCGTGACGGCACGCCTCCTCGGCCATGGCCAGGAGTTCGGCGGCGGCCCGGGAGGAGTCGGGCCCGGTGTCGGGGACGCCGCCCGCCGGCGCGGTGGCCCGCACCCGCAGCCCGCCGTCGGCGGCGGACAGCAGCACGTACGCCGCGTCGGCGTCGGTGGTGGCGCGGAGCCACTGCACCACATGGTCGATCAGCTGCTCGTCGGGCACCGGCTCGGCCGGGTCCGCCGCCCGCGCCTCGGGGAGCGTCAGGGGCTCCTTCGGGGAGGGGGCGCCGGCCGTGAGACTCAGCTCGAACCACACCGTCTTGTCGGTCCTGGTGTACGACACGCCCCAGGCGTCCGAGATCCAGTGGGTCAGCATCAGGCCCCGGTACCCGTCCTCGGCGGGCCGCCCCACGACGGGGTCGCCGAGCCGGCGCGACGGCATCAGGTCGCGCACCTCGACGCGGACGCGCCGCCGGTCCTCGTCCAGCGCGCAGACCAGCTCGATCTCGGTGCCGGCGTGCACGATGGCGTTGGTGACCAGCTCGCTGACCAGCAACACCGCGTCCTCACCCCGGTCCGAGGGCACGGGCCACCCGCCCAGGGCGGTGCGCACCAGCTCCCGGGCATCGTGGACGGCCGCGCTCTCAGGTGAGAAGACGGCTGAGGACCTGCGCGAAACGGTCACGACGTCTCCCCTGCGGAACATGCTGAATCGCGAGGCGGGCCTCTGGTCATAGTGACAGAATGAACGGCCTCCGATACGCCGAGTCGCAAGGTTTCCCCCCATGAGCACATCGGTGCGTACCAGGGCAACGGACGACGACGAGGAAAGGGGCGCGTCCGACGGGCCCGTGCCCGACCCTGACGCCGAGGCGGGCCTGCGGGCGTTGCTGGAGGCGTTGCGGGCGATGCGCGACGGGGATTTCCGGCCCCGGTTCACCGCGCCGCCCGCCGGGACGCTCGCCGAGATCGGCGAGGTGCTCGGCCAGATCCTGGACCGCAACCGGCACGTCGCCGACGAGATGGTCCGGGTGGCCCGGCAGGTCGCCCGGGAGGGGCGCCTGGACGAACGGCTGGCGGCCAGCCCCGGCCAGGGCGGCTGGACCGTCACGGTGGAGGCGGCCAACACCCTGCTCGACCTCACCACCACGCCGCTGGTGGACACCGCGCGGGTGCTGGAGGCGGTCGCCGCCGGGGACCTGTCGCAGCGCGCCGACCTCACGGCGGGCAACCGCACCCTCCACGGCGACCTGCGGCGGCCCGGCACCGCCGCCAACCGGATGATCGACCAGCTCTCGCTGTTCACCTCCGAGGTGACCCGCGTGGCCCGCGAGCTGGGCACCGAGGGACGGCTCGGCGGCCGTTCCAAGGTGCGCGGGCTGACCGGCTCCTGGGCGCAGGTGACCGAGGCCGTCAACGACATGGCCGACCGGCTCACCGCGCAGGTCCGCGACATCGCCGTGGTGACCACCGCCGTGGCGCGCGGCAACCTGACCCGCAAGGTCACCGTCGAGGCGACCGGCGAGATGCTGGAGCTGAAGCTGACCGTCAACACGATGGTCGAGCAGCTGTCGGCGTTCGCCGACGAGGTGACGCGCGTCGCCCGGGAGGTGGGGACCGAGGGGCGGCTCGGCGGCCAGGCGCAGGTGCGGGGCGTCAGCGGCACCTGGAAGGACCTCACCGAGTCGGTGAACGTCATGGCGTCCAACCTGACCTACCAGGTCCGCAACATCGCCCAGGTCGCCACCGCCGTCGCCAAGGGCGACCTGTCACAGAAGATCACCGTTGACGTCAAGGGCGAGCTGCTGGAGCTCAAGGACACGCTGAACACGATGGTGGACCAGCTGTCGGCGTTCGCCGGTGAGGTGACGCGCGTGGCGCGCGAGGTCGGCACCGAGGGCAACCTCGGCGGACGCGCCGAGGTTGCCGGCGCGTCCGGGGTGTGGAAGGACCTGACCGACAACGTCAACGCGATGGCCAACAACCTGACCAACCAGGT
>NZ_BCQR01000241.1 GCF_001552175.1 Actinomadura kijaniata NBRC 14229 | reverse complement strand
CGGGCGGCGGCGCGTCCAGCAGGGGTTCCACCGGCTGGTCCACGGCGCGTCGGACGAGCGGATCGAGCGGCGTTTCGGCACGCGGGCGCAGCGCGTCTTCTTCGCCGGGATGGCGCGGGCCTTCGACCCGGCGATGGCGGGCGGGTTCGAGGGGGAGCTGATGTTCCGGCTGACCCGCCGGGACGGCACGGCGACGGAGTGGACGATCCGGGTGGCCGACGGGAGGGCGCGGTCCCGGCCGGGCCCGGCGCGGGAGCCCGCGCTCACGGTGACCGCCGCGACCGCCGACTTCCTGCGGGTCCTGGCGGGCGACGCGAACCCGGCGACGCTGCTGATGGACGGCCGGTTGAAGCTGCGGGGCGACGTCGAGCTGGCCCCGCGCCTCAGCGAGATGTTCGGCGGGCCGTCACCGTACTGAGGAGGGGGCGCCCGCCTTCACCCCCGAGGAACGCGGGCGCCCGTTCTGTGTGACGACGCGTTCCGGGCTCTGGTTCGCAAGATCTTCGGAGCGATACGGTTCGCGGCGATGTTCACCCTTTCCGAACCCCCGGTCTTCACCCGCCTCAAGGCGGCCGAACGCGTCCTCATCGCGGGCGCGGGCGGCGGCTTCGACGTGTACGCGGGCCTCCCCCTGGCGCTGTCGCTGTGGGCGCAGGGCAGGACGGCCCACCTGGCGAGCTTCTCGTTCAGCTTCATCGAGTCCCTGCCGTCCCAGGTGTGGCTGGCCGAGGACGTCGCCGAGATCACCCCCGAGACCGAGACCCTCGACTGGTACTTCCCCGAGGGGGCGCTGGCCCGCTGGCTGGGCCGCCACCGGCTGCCGTCGACGGTGTACGCGTTCCCCAAGCTGGGCGTCCAGCCGTTGCGGGCGGCCTACCGCGCGCTGGTCGAGCACCTGGACGTCGACGCGGTCGTGCTGGTGGACGGCGGCACCGACATCCTGATGCGCGGCGACGAGCACGGCCTGGGGACGCCGACCGAGGACATGGCGAGCCTGGCGGCGGTGCACGGCCTGGACGTCCCCGAGAAGCTGGTGCTCAGCCTGGGCTTCGGCGTGGACTCCTACCACGGGATCAGCCACGTCCACGTGCTGGAGAACCTGGCGGCGCTGGACCGGGAGGGGGCCTACCTGGGCGCCTTCTCGATCCCCCGCGACAGCCGGGAGGCCGCGCTGTACCAGGACGCCGTGGCCCACGCCGCCGCGGCGACCCCGGACCGCCCGAGCATCGTGCACGGCTCGATCGCCGCGGCGCTGCGCGGCGAGTTCGGCGACGTCCGCTTCACCGACCGCACCCGCGACAGCGAGCTGTTCGTCAACCCGCTGATGGCGATGTACTTCGCGGTGGACCTGGACGCCCTGGCGAACCGCCTGCTGTACCGCGACGCGATCGAGGACACCTACCTCACCCGGCAGATCACCTCGATCATCGAGGACTTCCGCGAGTCCCGGCCGAAGACCCGCCCGCCCCGCCAGTACCCGCACTGACCCCCGGCGGAAGGCCGGGCCCCGGGGCTCATCGCTCGTGGGCGAGGTTCCGCAGGGTCTCCACCAGGCCGTTCCAGCCCTCCTCCATGTCCGGGGAGCGGACGTGCGGCGAGCGGAACCAGTCGGTGTACACGCACGTCTCCTCCAGGTCCCAGCGGAGGCGGTAGAGGCACAGCGCGGCCGGGTCCGGGGTCCGCCCGGAGATCTCGGCGTAGCGGGCCAGGTCGTCGGGGCCCCGCACGACCGACCACAGGTCGCGTTCGGGCGGGGCCAGCCCGGCGGTGTCCCAGTCGACCAGCGCGTAGCCGCCGTCGTGGGAGAGCAGGTTGCCCGGATGGGGCTCGCCGTGGGTGACGACGGGCGCGCCGTCCAGCTCGGTGACCAGGGCGTCGAACTCGGCCAAGCGCTGGCGCAGCACGGGAGCGTACTCGCGCAGCAGGCTCCGCGCGGGGTCGGAGAACGGCCCCTCCGCCCACTGGAGGCTCCCGGCCAGGGCCTTCTCCAGCAGGCCGCGCAGCCCCAGCTCCGGGCGCAGGACCGGGGCGGCGGCCGGGGGCCGCTGCCGGTGCAGCACCGCCAGCAGGCCGAGGACGTCGGCGCGCTCCCGCGGCGTCCACTCCCGGCCGAACTCCCCGGAGACGCCGTCCAGGAACGGGAACACGCTCACCGCGTACCGCGGCCCGAGCGGCCGGACGGTCTGCCCGGCGGGGGTCGGCAGCGGCGCGACCACGAAGTCGAGGCCGTCGCGTTGCCGCAGCTCGTAGGCGGTGTCCATGGCGGCGCGCAGGCCGTCCAGCGTGTCGCCCTTGGTCACCAGGTCCGCGACGGTCACGAACCACCTCCGGTCGGCCCCGGCGACCCAGTGGTGGTCGCCGAACCCGACCGCGGCGTACGTCAACGAGACGTCGCCGAGCCCCCATTCGCCCAGCGTCCGCAGCAGTTCGTCCTCGCGCAGGTCCTCGGGTCGCTCCAGCATGTCTCCACGTTAGGCGAGCATGATCAGGAGGTGTCGGAGACCCGCGCGCCCGATCCGGCATCCACGACCGCCAGGGAGGACACCCATGCCGTTCCCCGCCGCCGCGCTCGGCTGCGCGCTGCTGACCGCCGTCCCGCCGGGGCCGGCGTCGCTCGGGCCGCTGGTCGGGCTGTCCGCCGAACGCCTCGCCGTCGCCGACCGGGTGGCCGCCGCCAAGTTCGGCACCGGCCGGCCGATCGACGACCCGGTCCGGGAGCGGAAGGTCCTCGACGAGGTCGCCGGGCGCTCGGCGCGGGCGGGCGTCGACCCGGTACGGGCCATCGCGATCTTCCGCGACCAGATCGAGGCGGGCAAGCTCGTCCAGCGGGCCCTGTTCCGCCGCTGGGCCGCGCACCCGGACCGGGCCCCGAAGACCCGTCCCGACCTCGACACCGAGGTCCGCCCCGTGCTGGACCGTCTCACCGTCGAGATCCTCGACGCCGTCAGGACGTCCGAGAGGATCCGCGCGAGCCCGTCCTGCCGCCCCCGCCTGGCGGCGGAGGTCACGCGCGCCGGACGCGCCCTGGACGCCCCGCACCGCGCCGCCCTGGCCCGCGCGGTGGCGTCGGTCTGCGCGCCGCGGTAGCGGCCGGACTACTTCTTCCGGCCGTTCAGCAGATCCTCAAGGACCAGGCCCGCGCCGATGCCGAGCATCCACACGTCCTTGGCGATGGGCAGGCCCTGCTCGGTCGGGCGCAGGCCGCCCTCCTCGCGCATCCCCGGGATGCGCAGGTACATGCCGACCAGGCCGCCGGAGAACGCCGCCAGCGCCGCGCCCGCCACGAACGACGGGACCACCGGCAGCAGCAGCGCCGCCCCGACGGCGATCTCGGCGCGCGACAGCGTCCGGACGAACTCCTCCGGATCGCGTGATCTCAGGAACGGGTAGGCGGTCGAGGCCATCCCGTGCAGCGCGGCGGCGGTGTCCTTGTCGGCGTTCCGCTTGCTGAGGCCCGAGTTCAGGATGAACGCCCCGGTGGCGACGCGCGGTGGAAGCTGGTGGAGACGCGGACGGAATCTCATGATCACCTCGTGGTGGGAACCTGCTGTGCCCTCCCTTCCTTCCGCACCCGCGCCGCGACTATGCCTCCGCCGGGTGGCCGCTCGCGGTTGGCGCGCCACAGGCGGGTAAAGACCCGGCATGGCGTGCCGAATCAGCGAGATCGTCATCGACTGCGCGGACCCGGAGCGGCTGGCGGCGTTCTGGTGCGAGGTCCTGGACTACACGGTGCTCCGACGCGACGGCGACGACATCGAGATCGGGCCGCCGCCGGGTCCCGGCGGGCTCCGGCCGGTGCTGGTGTTCAACCGTTCCGACGAGCCCCGCGCCGGCAAGCCGCGCCTGCACTTCGACGTCAACGCCACCGACCGCGACCAGGAGGCCGAGCTCGACCGGCTGCTGAAGATCGGGGCGCGGCCCGCCGACGTCGGCCAGACCGGCGAGGAGGGCTGGCACGTCCTCGCCGATCCGGAGGGCAACGAGTTCTGCCTGCTCCGCCGCCGCCTCAGCGAGGTTCGATGACCGCCATGCGCGGCTTGAAGTCCTTGGGCACGTCCGACCCGTCGAGCACCTGAACGCGCGTCGCGTCCAGCCGCAGCGGGGTGAACGCCGGGTCCTGCGGCCCCGACAGCCCGAACCCGGCCAGGTCGTACCCGAGCGGCGGCGGCGCGGTCGTGATCAGGTCCCACACGTGCTGCTTGGCCCCCTGGTCCTCCACCCACGACGCCACGGCCTCGCCGAGCACGGTGTCGTGCGAGGGCGTCCAGTAGGAGAACGCCACGTGCGGGTTCGCCGCCAGGTGCCGGGTCTTGACCGGCGTCCGCCCCGTGAAGACCCAGCCGACCGGCCGCCCGTCGACGACCTCCCAGACCGGGTGCAGGATCCGGGACCGGGGCCGCCCCTCGGGGGAGACCGTCGTCACCGTGCACCACACGATCTCCCGGGTGAAGCGCAGGAACGGTTCCTCCAGGTCGGCGAAGCGCTCCGCCATGCCACCTCCTCAGGGTCCGCCTCCACCCTCGCCGACGGGCCCGCCGGGGACAAGCGGCACCGGCGCGGCGCGCGGCCGGATGGGGTCAGAACGCGCCCAGGAAGCCCGGGTCGCATTCCCCCAGGGTCGCGCAGCAGTGCCCGCTGAGGCTCAGCAGCTCGCGCATCGGGACCGGGCGGCGGGTCGTCTTCGGAAGGTTCTGTTGGGCCTCAGCCGACCAGAGAAACGGATAGACCGTAATCCCCTCCGTCGGGGGTAGCGCGGCGATCTCCTCGCGCCAGCCGGGCCATCGGAGCGTTCCGTAGAAGTCGTCCAGCGGACCCTCCAGCAGCCACGCCAGCCAGTCGCCGTGCCCCACGTCCAGGGGTTCCCAGCGCAGCGCGTCCGGCGCGAAGTAGATCACCTCGCCGGGCTGTCCGGGGCGGCCCGCCGCGGCCGGGTCGATGCCGTTCAACGCGAACACTCCGCCCAGCACGTCGTGCGCGACGACCAGACCCTCCGCCGGGTCGCGGCCCTCGTCGAACGCGTTGACCCGCCCCAGGCCCGGAAGCCCCGGCCCGCCGCCGCCGTAGACCCGCAACCAGCCGTCGTCCAGCAGCAGGCCGCCGCAGTTGAGGATCAGCGCCCCCAGCCACGACCGGGCCGTGACCTGGAGCTGGAGCAGGCAGGTGCGCGCGCCCTCCGGGTCGGGCTCCAGGACCCGGAGCGGAACGGCGGCCGCGGCGAGGCGGTCCGACAGCGCGGGCCAGGCCGGATCGGGGACGTCGGTCAGTTCGGGGAGAGGGCGCATTGACTGAGAATTTCACGAACCGGTGCGACGACGTTGATATCCCACACGGGGTTGTGACCGAAACGGGATTGGGCTGGTTTTGTTCCCAGCCGATCGTGGGTGATGCTGGGGACGTGTCAACGGAGACTCTCACCAGCGCGCCCGCCAGCGGGGCCGAGCTGCGCGCTTTCCTGCACGGGTTGCCTGGTGTCGACCAGGTCGGGGCGGACGAGCGCGCCGCCCGGCTGGCGACCCGTTCCATCAAGAACGACGCCAAGGCCCAGGCGATCGACATGGCCATCACCATGGTGGACCTCACCACCCTGGAGGGGGCCGACACGCCGGGCAAGGTCCGGGCGCTGTGCGCCAAGGCCGCCCGGCCGGACCCGTCCGACCCGGACGTCCCGCGGGTCGCGGCCGTCTGCGTGTACCCCGACATGGTGGAGCACGCGGTCGGCGCCCTGAAGGGGACCGGCATCGGCGTCGCGAGCGTGGCCACGGCGTTCCCGTCCGGACGGGCGCCGCTGGAGGCCAAGCTGGTCGACACGCGCGCCGCCGTCGCGGCCGGGGCCACCGAGATCGACATGGTGATCGACCGGGGCGCGTTCCTGGCCGGCGACTACCTCAAGGTGCACGAGGAGATCGTCGCGACCAAACAGGCCTGCGGCGACGCCCACCTGAAGGTCATCTTCGAGACCGGCGAGCTGGTCACCTACGACAACGTGCGCCGCGCGTCCTGGCTGGCCATGCGCGCCGGGGCCGACTTCATCAAGACCTCCACCGGCAAGGTCTCGCCCGCCGCGACGCTGCCCGTCACCATGATCATGCTGGAGGCGGTGCGCGACTTCCGCGCCGCGACCGGACGCATGGTCGGCGTCAAGCCCGCCGGCGGCATCCGCACCACCAAGGACGCCATCAGGTACCTGGTGCTGGTGAACGAGACCGCCGGTCCCGACTGGCTGAGCCCGAAGTGGTTCCGCCTGGGCGCGTCCAGCCTGCTCAACGACCTGCTGATGCAGCGCCGCAAGCTGGCCACCGGCGTCTACTCCGGTCCCGACTACTTCACGCTGGACTGATCATGAACTTCGAGTACGCGCCGGCGCCCGAGTCGCGGGACGTCGTCGACATCAGGCCGTCGTACGGGCTGTTCGTCGACGGTGAGTTCACCGACGGCCACGGCGAGCCGTTCAAGAGCATCAACCCGGCGAACGAGGACGTCCTCGCCGAGATCGCGACCGCCGACCAGGCCGACGTGGACCGCGCCGTCAAGGCCGCCCGCCGGGCCCACGACAAGGTGTGGGGCCCGATGCCGGGCCGGGAACGCGCCAAGTACCTGTTCCGCATCGCCCGCCTGGTCCAGGAGCGGTCGCGCGAGCTGGCCGTCCTGGAGTCGATCGACAACGGCAAGCCCATCCGCGAGTCCCGCGACGTGGACCTGCCGCTGGTCGCCGCCCACTTCTTCTACTACGCCGGCTGGGCCGACAAGCTCGGCCACGCGGGCCTCGGCCCCGACCCCCGGCCGCTGGGCGTCGCGGGCCAGGTCATCCCCTGGAACTTCCCGCTGCTCATGCTCGCCTGGAAGATCGCCCCGGCGCTGGCGTGCGGCAACACCGTCGTGCTCAAGCCCGCCGAGACGACGCCGCTGACCGCGCTGGCGTTCGCGGAGATCTGCCGGCAGGCCGACCTGCCGCCGGGCGTCGTCAACATCATCACCGGCGCGGGCGACACCGGCCGGGCGCTGGTCGAGCACGCCGGGATCGACAAGGTCGCCTTCACCGGCTCCACCGAGGTCGGCAAGCAGATCGCGCGCTCGGTCGCGGGCACCCCCAAGAGGCTGACGCTGGAGCTGGGCGGCAAGGCCGCCAACGTCATCTTCGACGACGCCCCCCTCGACCAGGCCGTCGAGGGCATCGTCAACGGCATCTTCTTCAACCAGGGCCACGTGTGCTGCGCCGGTTCCCGCCTGCTGGTGCAGGAGTCGGTGGCCGACGAGCTGCTGGAGCGCCTCAAGATCCGCATGCGGACGCTGCGCGTGGGCGACCCGCTGGACAAGAACACCGACGTCGGCGCCATCAACTCCGCCGCCCAGCTGGAGAAGATCCGCGAGCTGGCCGGCGCCGGGGAGCAGGAGGGCGCGACCCGGTGGGCCCCGGACTGCGCGCTGCCGCAGCGCGGGTTCTGGTTCGCGCCGACGGTGTTCACGGGCGTCGCCCAGTCGCACCGCATCGCCCGCGAGGAGATCTTCGGGCCGGTGCTGTCGGTGCTGACGTTCCGCACGCCCGCCGAGGCCGTCGAGAAGGCCAACAACACCCCCTACGGCCTGTCCGCCGGGGTCTGGACGGAGAAGGGCTCGCGCATCCTGTGGATGGCCGAACGCCTCCGCGCCGGGGTGGTGTGGGCCAACACGTTCAACAAGTTCGATCCGGCGTCGCCGTTCGGCGGCTACAAGGAGTCCGGCTTCGGCCGCGAGGGCGGACGGCACGGGCTGGAGGCGTACCTCAATGTCTGATCGTCTCGCGGTGCGCAAGACCTACAAGCTGTTCATCGGGGGAGCGTTCCCCCGCTCGGAGTCCGGCAGGTCGTACGTGGTGAACGACGCCAGGGGCAGGTTCCTCGCCAACGCCTCGCGGGCCTCCCGCAAGGACGTGCGCGACGCGGTCGGCGCGGCGCGCAAGGCGTTCGGCGGATGGTCGTCGCGCACCCCCTACAACCGGGGGCAGATCCTCTACCGGATCGCCGAGATGCTGGAGGGCCGCCGCGCGCAGTTCACCGACGAGCTGCGCGCCGCCGGGCTCGCCAAGAACGCGGCGACGGCCGAGGTGGACGCGGCGATCGACCGCTGGGTCTGGTACGCGGGCTGGGCCGACAAGCTCGGCGCGGTCGCGGGCTCGGCCAACCCGGTCGCCGGGCCGTTCTTCAACTTCTCCACCCCGGAGCCGACCGGCGTCGTCGGGATCGTCGCGCCGGACTCGCCGCTGCTCGGCCTGGTGTCGGTCGTCGCGCCCGCGATCGTGTCGGGCAACACCGCGGTCGTCGTCGCGTCCGAGCCGTCGCCGCTGCCCGCGATCACGTTCGCGGAGGTGCTGGCGACGTCCGACCTGCCCGGCGGTGTCGTGAACCTGCTGACGGGCCGCCGTGCGGAGCTCGCGCCGTGGCTCGCCTCGCACATGGACGTCAACGCCATCGACCTCGCCGGAGCCGAGGAAGCGCAGGTCAAGGCGCTTGAGGAGGCCGCGGCCGACAACCTCAAGCGGGTGCTTCGACCGGTGCCGGGCGACTGGTCGGACGAGCCCGGAACGGAGCGGATGACCGCGTTCCTGGAGACGAAGACGGTGTGGCATCCGGTGGGCGTCTAGTGCCGCAAACGGTGAAGTGTGTGTAGAGCTGCGACAAGTGTGGAATAGATCTCCCCGTAACTGATCATCACGGGGGGTAGATCAGTGCCTACCACTACGACACCGCGCGCTACCAACAGCCGTACCTCGGCGAGCCGCGCGAAGAGCAGCACCAGGAAGACCACGACGGCGGCGAAGAAGCCCGCCGCCAAGCGGACCAGCGCCGCCGCCAGGACGACGGCGGCGCGGTCCGGGGTCACCGCCAGCGCGACCGGACGGACGTCCGCCAAGAAGGCGACCACGTCCCGGTCGGGTGCGGCGGGAACGAAGACGGCCGCCGCGAAGAGGACCTCCGCGGCCAAGTCCACCGCGGCGAAGGGCGGCTCCACCGCCTCCGCCGCGAAGAAGACCACGACCGGAACCCGCGGCTCGGCGGGCGCGGCCACCAAGGTGACCGCCGCGGCCAAGCAGGCCAAGACCGCCGCGACGCAGATGAAGTCGGTGGCGACCAAGGCCGGCACCGCGGTCAAGGGCATGACGGCCATGACCAAGGCGATGACCACCGCCACCAAGGCGATGGCCGACGCCGCGAAGGCGATGGACGCCGCCGCGAAGGTCATCAGCAAGAACGCCGAGACCGCCAAGAAGTCGACCTCCACCGCGAAGAAGACCACCGCCGGGAAGACCTCGGCGGCCCGGTCCACCACGGGGAGGACGACGGCCAAGGCGAGCACCGGCAAGGCGGGCACGTCCAAGGCGAGCACGGGCAAGGCGAGCACGTCCAAGAAGAGCGGCACCACCGGGTCGTCGACCACGCGGAAGACCACCGCGCGGAAGACGACGACGGCCCGCAAGCCCGCCGCGAAGAAGGCCTCGGCGGCGGCGAGCGGGGGCCGTTCCACGGTGACCGCCCGCGCCGGCGCCCGGAAGGCCACCACGTCCAGGAAGGGGACCACGGGCCGGACGGCCGCCGGGAAGACGACGGCCGCCCGGAAGACGACGTCCGCGAAGGGCACGACGGCGCGCAGGGCCGCCGCCAGGTCCAAGGCCGCCCCGAGCGGTCCGGACAGCGGGATGATCAACCACTCGTCGACCGGTGACGGCGGCTTCCTGAACGGCGTCACCGGGAGCCGGACCTGACCGAGGACCGCGACGACGCGAGGCTCCTCGGTCGGATGCCCGTCGCGGGGGTCCGGGGGAACGTCCCTCCGGATGCGACACTGACCGACGACCGAACCGGCGTCGGAGCCCCCAGCCGCGAGCGGGGACGGGGCTCCGGCCGGACACGAGGAGCGGAGGACCCATGGAGGACAAGGAGATCCTGGCCAGGATCGGCGACCTGGTGGAGGAGGAGCAGCGGTTGCGCGACCGCCTCCAGGAGGGGGAGCTGTCGGCCGAGGAGGAGCAGCAGCGACTCCGGACCGTGGAGGTCGCCCTCGACCAGTGCTGGGACCTGCTGCGGCAGCGCCGGGCCCGCCGCGAGAGCGGCCAGGATCCCGACGACGCCCAGGTGCGGCCCGGCGGAGAGGTCGAGGGGTACCTGCAGTGAGCGTCCTCCGGTCGGCGTGACCGCGCCTTCGCCGACGTCGACGAGGTCAGTCCCCAGCGGCTCCGGGGACTGACCTCGCCGACGTTGCGCCGTGTCCGGCTACATGCGCTCGGGGACGGGCACACCCAGCAGGTCCAGGCCGGTGGCCAGCGTGCGCAGCGCCACCGCGCTCAGCGCCAGCCGGGACGCCCTGGTCGCCTCGTCCTCGTGCAGGACCAGGCAGTTCTCGTAGAACGTGGTGTAGGCGTCGGCGACCGAGTACACGTAGGTGGCCAGCTTGTGCGGCTCGGCGGCGTCCCCGGCCTGCTGGAGGGCCGCGCCGAAGCCCAGCAGCCGCAGCGCCAGCGCCCGTTCGGCCTCGTGGCCGAGCACGATCGGGCCGGTGGCGTCCTGCGGCTCGACCCCGGCCCTGCCGAAGATCGACCGGATCCGGGCCGCCGCGTACTGGAGGTAGGGGCCGGTGTTGCCCTTGAACGCGATCATCCGGTCGAAGTCGAAGACGTACTCGCTGTCCAGCGCCACCGACAGGTCGGCGTACTTGACCGCGCCGATCCCGACCTTCTCCACGATGTCGGCGCGCTCGGCGGCGGGCAGCGGCTCCTTGCGCTCGATCTTGTCGAACTCGGTCCCGGCGCGCTCGACGGCCTCGTCCAGCAGCTCGGCGAGCTTGACGGTGCCGCCCGCGCGGGTCCGCAGGAGCTTGCCGTCGGTGCCCAGCACGTTGCCGATCTGGGCGTGCTCCAGCCTCATGTCGCCGGTCCACCCGGCCATCCCGGCCACCGCGAACACCATCTGGAAGTGCAGCGCCTGCGCCGCGCCCACCACGTAGACCACGCGGTCGGCGTGCTCGACGTCGTGCCGGAACCGGATGGTCGCCAGGTCGGTGGTGGAGTAGTTGTAGCCGCCGTCGCTCTTGCGGATGATCACCGGCAGGGGCTCGCCCTCGCGTCCCTTGAAGCCGGGCGGGAACACCACCAGGGCGCCCTCGCTGATCTGGGCGATGCCCTTGTCCTCAAGCTCCTTGACGGTCGGGGCGAGCAGGTCGTTGTAGAAGCTCTCGCCCTTGATGTCGTCGTCGGTGAGGGTGACGCCGAGCTTGCCGTAGACGACGTTGAAGTAGCGCTTGGACACGTCGACCAGGACGTTCCACAGCCGCAGGGTCTCGGGGTCGCCCGCCTGGAGCAGCACGACGCGCTTGCGGGACCGCTCGGCGAACTCCTCGTCGCCGTCGAACTTGACCCGCGCCGCCTGGTAGAAGGCGGTCAGGTCCGACACCGAGGAGTCGTTGGAGGCGGCCTTGTCCTCGCCCAGGTCGAGCAGGTGCTCGATGAGCATGCCGAACGGGGTGCCCCAGTCGCCGACGTGGTTGTCGCGGACGACGTCGTGGCCCAGGAACTCCAGGATCCGGGCGATGGCGTCGCCGACGATCGTGGTCCGCAGGTGGCCGACGTGCATCTCCTTGGCCACGTTGGGCGAGGAGTACTCGACGATGACCTTCTGGGGGCGCTCGGCGCGCGGCACGTCCAGGTGCTCGTCGGCCAGCGCCCGCTGGGCCTGCGCGGCGATCCACTCGTCGGAGAAGGTGAAGTTGAGGAAGCCCGGTCCGCTGACCTGGACGTCGCTCACCAGGTCGGAGACGTCGAGCCGGTCCAGGATCTCCTGCGCGACGGCCCGCGGGTTCTGCTTCCCGCCTCGCTCCCCCTCCAGTCGCTTGGCCAGCGGCAGGGCCACGTTGGACTGGAGGTCGGCGAACTGCGACGGCCGGATGACCGGGTCGGCGTCCGCGTACGAGGGGCCGAAGGCGGCGCTGAGCGCGGCCTGGACCCGTGCGGCGAGAACGAGCTGCGGATCGGACATGCTCCAAGGTTATCGGCGCGGGGGTGCTGAACCGGTAATGATTTGCCCCTCCCCACGCGTCCCGGGGGCACCGCCCGCCGCGGATGGCCGCGCGGCCACCAGGGCCGCCGACCGCCACCGCCGCGGCCGCCGCGTACGCCAGGTGGGAGCCCCGCAGGCCGTCGGCGGTGGCGGCCACGGCCGTCAGCACGGCGGGCCCGGTGGCGCTGCCGACCTGGAGGGCGGCCGCGGTGATCGCCGAGGCCGTGCCGTGGGCGGCCGCCGGGACGTCGCACAGCCCGAACTGGCGCACTTCCTGCGGACCCGCCGGGCCCGGGTGACGCCGCAGAGCGTCGGCCTGACCCCCGGCGGCGCGCGGCGGCTGCCGGGGCTGCGGCGTTCGGAGGTGGCGGCGCTGGCGGGGATCAGCCCCGAGTACTACACGCGGCTCGGACAGGGCCGCCAGCGCCACCCCTCGCCCGAGGTCCTGGACGCCCTGGCCGCCGCCCTCCGCCTCAACCCCGACGAACGCCGCCACCTGCACCGCCTGGCGTCCGGCCCGCGGCGGCCCGCCCCGCCCGCGCCCCTCGCGGTCCCCGAGCCGGCGCTGAGCCTGCTGCGCTCGGTGCGGACCTGGCCCGCGTACGTGGTCAGCCCGCTGCGGGACGTGCTGGCCTGGAACGACGCGGCGGTGTGGCTGCTGACCGACTTCGGGGAGATGCCGCCGCACGAGCGGAACTTCGCGTGGTTCGCGTTCCGCGACGCGCGGGCCCGCACGCTGTTCGCGGACTGGGAGTCGGTGGCGCGGGGCAACGTGTACCGCCTGCGCGACGCGCTGGCCGCCGACCCCGGCGACCCCCGGGGCAGGCGGCTGGTCGCGGAGCCGTCCGAGTGCGACCCCCGCTTCACCGCGTTCTGGGAGGAGCACCACGTCCTCGGCCCGAACACCGGGCGCAAGGAGCTCCGCCACCCCCGGGCGGGCCGCGTCACCCTCGACTATGCGGGCTATGTGATCCCGGGCCCGCACGCCCTCGAACTCGTCGTGATGACGGCCCCCGAGGGGTCGCGCGCTCACCGGGCGCTGAGCGACCGGGACGGCGCCTGACCGCGTTCCGCGCCGGGGACGGGCGCGTCCGTCCGGACCAGCGCGGTCGCCAGCAGAGCCGTCACGTACAGGACGGCGGAGGCGGCGCCGAGGGCCGACGCGCCCACGCCCGCGACCACCAGGCCGCCCAGCGCGCCGCCCGCCGACATCCCCAGGTAGATCGCCGAGCTGTTGAGGCTGAGCAGCAGCGTGCCCGCCTCCGGCGCGGCGCGCATCAGCCGGTGCTGCTGCGCCGGGGCGACCGTCGCCCCGGCGACGCCGAGGACGAACACCAGCGCGGCGGCCGGGACCGCCGCCCCGGCCACCGGCAGCAGCAGCGCCCCGGCCGTCAGCGCCGTGAGCGCCGCCGCCAGCACGGCCCGCCCGCCGCG
>NZ_BCQR01000240.1 GCF_001552175.1 Actinomadura kijaniata NBRC 14229 | reverse complement strand
GGACGTGTTTTGTGGATCGGTGGATGTGGATCTGCGGGTCGGGTTGTGATGGACGAATGGTGCGTCGTCATGAACTGACCGATGAGGCCTGGGCCCGGATCGAGCCGTTGCTGCCGGTCAACACCGGCCCAGGCGGGCGATGGCGTGATCACCGGCAGGTGGTCAACGGGATCGTGTGGAAGATCCGCACCGGCGCCGACTGGCGGGACGTGCCCGAACGCTACGGTCCCTGGCAGACCCTCTACCAGCGATTTCGTCGCTGGTCGACTGATGGGACCTGGGAACGGCTGCTGGCCCACATCCAGGTGCACGACGATGCGGTCGGGGCGGTGGACTGGTCGGTCACCTGTGTGGACTCCACCATCGTGCGCGCCCACCAGCACGCCGCCGGCGCCCGCAAAAGGGGGAACCGCAAGGGACGAAGCGGGCATCGCTCGACCAGGCGCTCGACCAGGCGCTCGACCAGGCGCTCGGCCGGTCCCGAGGCGGGCTGACCAGCAAGGTCCACCTGGCCTGTGATGGCCGTGGGCTGCCGTTGGCGTTCACGGTGACCGCGGGCAACGTCAACGACTGCACCCGACTGACCGAGGTGGTGCAGGCGATCACAGTGGCGCGGCAGGGACCGGGCCGGCCGCGAACCCGGCCCGGTCACCTGATCGCAGACAAGGGCTACTCCACCCACCTGATCCGCGCCTGGCTGCGACAGCACCGCATCGCCCACACCATCCCCGAACGCAGCGACCAACTAGCGGCCCGGGCCCGCCGCGGCCACCGCCGCTGCGCCTTTGACCCGGCTCTGTATGCCCGCCGCAACGTGATCGAGCGTTGCTTCAACCGGCTCAAGCAGTGGCGCGGCATCGCCACCCGGTACGACAAGCTCGCCGCCCACTACCGCGCCGCTATCACCATCGCCAGCCTGATCCTGTGGCTCAACCAAGAACCACAAAACACGCCCTAGCGCCGGTCATAGGGCTCATTGTCAGGTGGCTCTGGAGGGGCTGATCGGATCAGTTGTTCAACGACTTCTTCCAGTGTGAGTCCATCGGGGCGGTCGACCGACTCAGACAGTCCCACTGCTAGCGCGAGACAGGCTGTCCCGTACAACGAGCGCTTGCTTTCATGATCGAGAATGGGTGCCGAGGGCTCGGCGACCATGCGGAGGGCGAGGCCTTCAGCCAGCGCGGTGAACAACAGCGCAAGGATGTCGAAGGTGATGCCCTTGCGCAGCCGCAGCCCGCGACCTTCCCATGTCCGAATGTGTACGGGCTGCCAGGTTTGGAGAATATCCGCATAGTTGTCGGACAGCGCCTGGCAGATGCCGGGATCTTGCTCGGCTGAGGCACTTGCCAGGAGTTGGACGCGCCACATGGGCATCTCGGCCAGAGTCAGCACATCCCAGTAGCACAGCTCGTGTGCCGCTGCGGCGAAGTCCGGGGCATAGGTGAGTTGATCTGCCAGCTCTTCGATCTTCTCGCTGTGCTGGCCGACGTAATGGTTCGACCAGAGGGCGAAACGAAGAAGATCGGCGATGTAGTCGGAGCTGGTCAGCCAGGTGGCCCTGAACTGTCCCTCGCTGCCCTGCCGCAGGAACGGTTCGGGGTTTCTGGCGAAAGTCTTGATGATCTCCTTGTGTGAAAGGAGCTTGAGTAGCGGGCGTTCAACCGAGTCTGGATTCTCTGGGTCGGTGGGCGCTCGTTCAGGTGTTCCCATCGCTCCCGTCAGCAGGGTCATACCGGCCTTGAGGTAGGACGCGGTTTCGATGCGGTTGGCCTTGCGTCCTCGGTTCAGGGGGGAGGCTCCACGAACCCGGCGAACCACCGGGGAGAGATCTTGGTTGTAGGGGAAGGGCAGGCTTTGCTTGTGGCTCAGGTCCATGGTTCCAGACTGCCCTCAATTCCACGGTTGTCCAGGTACGCGGCTGCGTGCACGTAAGCACGTTTCGGCGCACGGCCATGTCTGCGCATCTAGGCGTCCACGGCTATAAGCGCACACCTGCGGCGCTTCTTCATCTCCTCTGTCTCCTCTAACAAGGAAGCAGCAGCGTTACGGCTGCCTGGTTCCAGTGCGAAGGAGATCCATTGAGGGCCGCCATTCGGATTCTGAGATCTTTTATCCAGCTCCTGTGGCAGCGGCGCAGGATGTGCGGCGCCATGGGGGCTGCGCTGATGTCGGTCGGTATCATTGCCATGGCGGCGATCCTTCGCCCGGACCTTGTGCCACTCATCAGCGTGCTGCTTCTGGCGATCAATACGATGATCAATATCATCAACCGTCGCTAGTGATAACACCCCTGCAACGCCTCCGCCCTCCCCGACGGGAGGGCGGCGGCGTTTTCGGCGGAGCGGAGGGGACCTGCCGCTGTGTGACGGGCGTCGCAGGCTGGAGAAACTGACAACCAGTGTCGGTGCGGGGCTTCAGGCGGCCCATCCGGTGAACTGCGGCGAGTTCTTACCGCGCTGCTCGCCTAGATCAGCAGCGGGCCGATGATCCGGCTCCCTGGTCCAGCGGAGGAGCCTGCCTTACCGGGTCGGTGCCCGCAACCTCGCGTTCGCTGCGCTCACCCGGGGCGTACCAAGATCTTTCCGTCTTCGCCGGAAACATCTTGGTACGCCCCGGGCCGTGAGGTTGCGGGCCCTATCGCCCCGGCAAGGCCGAACGGCTCCCGCTGGACCAGGGAGCCGGACCACGGCCCTCCTGGTGAAACCCTCATCACGGAGGTGCTCTGCGCATGAGCACGGCGGTAGAGATGCCGGAAGCGGTCACCACGGAGCCGAGCGAAACCACGCCCGCTGGAGGCGGCGTGGCGCTCGACTTGGTCGATCAGCCGATGATCGAGGTGACGTGACTCAAACCCGACCCCGACAACCCCCGCGGCGACCTCAAGCTCAAGCCTTCGTTCGTGGCCGGGATCAAACGCGACGGCGTGGAAGTTCCCCTGATCATTCGGCCCGACCCCGATGACCCGGGCATGTGCTGGATCGTCGAGGGGCACCGGCGCTGGCAGGCGGCGTGCAAGGCTGGCCGCACCCACGTGCCCTACCGGCTGGCCACCGGGACCACCGACGCCGACCGGTTCTTGACGATGTACCGGACCAACGCCGATGACCATCGCATCAACCACACTCCCCGCGAGCAGGCCCGCGCCCTGTTCAAAGCGCACCAGGCCGGGGTGACCCGCACCCAGATCCGCCAGCGGGCGGGGCTGTCCGCCGACCAGGTGCGCCAGCACCTCAAGGCCGGCCGCTTGAGCGATGAGACCGTGGAGGACCTGCACCAGGTCGCCGAGGAGTGGACCGTCACCGAGTACGCCCTGGTGCAGGAGTTCGCTGACGATGAGCCGGCCACCGAGCAGCTGCTGCGGGCCAAACGGTTCGGCAGGTCGCTGGAGCACGAGGCCGCCATGATCCGCCAGCAGCGCGCCGATCAGATCGCTCATCGGCGGCTGCACGCCCAGCTGGACGCCGACGGCATCTCGGTCACCGACGAGCTCCCGCACGGGACGGTGAAGCTCAGCAGGCTGCGGGTAGGTCACCCCGGTCAAGAGCGGGGGGCGCCGCTGACCGACGACCAGCACATCAAGTGCCCTGGCCACGGCGTGCACCCTCCCCCAGCCGCACCCCACCTCCGCGGCCGCGCCGCCCAAGCCGACACCGAGGCCAGCCAGCAGGCCGCCGAGGCCCTCGCCTAAGCCGCCAAGCTGGAACACCCCAGCCGTACCGACGCGCAAACCAGTGACGCCCATCACGCCACCCGCAGCGACCAGGCCCGACTCCACGTCATCACCGGGACCAACGCCCGCTCATGGGACGAGCTGCTCGACACCGACCCTGAGGCCGTACGCGCCGCCGAGCTCAACAACAAAGCCCTCGACGGCGTCCCCATCATCGAACGACTGAACCAGCAGCGCGCATCCTGAACTACCAGCGGCAGGCACGAAACCGCCAAGACCCGCACCCCGCAGCCGCCCGCCTGCCGCCAGCCCGGCCCCCGCATCGACCCCGGCCCGGGGAGGGAGTAGAGACACCCCAACGGGACCACGCCGAACACGTCGTCGTACTGCTTAAGTAGATCGGCCTCAACCGCCAGGACATCCAGACCATCGAACGGGTTGCCGCGCTCAACTGGACCATCAGTTGATGAACTGCACGAGATGACCGGCACTTCCCAGCCCGGCGCGGCCACCGACGACACCAAGCCACCGACGACGGCTTCCCCTACTGGTCACAAGAACATCCGCAGTCTCTCTCCAAGAATGATCTCTCTCGAATCGATCTCCATTGGTGAATGATTTTTCTTGGATGTCCGGAGTCGGCCGTGGCACGGTCCAGTTCTTTTCGGTATTTGTCTAGGCGGGTGGGCTGGGATAAGACAGAGGAGTCACTACTTGCGCTGCACGGCACCCGCCAGAAGGGTGCCACGCCGTCGTGCACGTGCCACCTCTCTTTGCATTATTGGCCGATTTTCGGACTGTCGTGTCATGTATCAGCTTGTGATGCACCACACCTACATCGGTGGCAGCACTTTCGACGTCTCCGGAAAGGGGAACCACGGGTACCCTGAAAGGGTCGCACCAGGCACTGGGGACGCAAGCGGCAGCTATGTGTTCGACGAGCCGGGTAGCGGCATCCTGGTGCCGGTGTCGCCGACGCTGCAGACTCTGGGTGCCCTTCGGATCCGGATGAAGATCCGGGTCCCGGCCTGGGACGGAGCACGCCGCAACCTTGTCGAGGGTTACCTGAGCTTCGCGTTCTTCCTCAGCGGCGACGGACGACTGACTGGATCCATCGTGGACGCGGCGGGTAACTGGACCAGCGTCGCCGACGACAGGACGGTCCAGCCAGACACCTGGCACGAAGTCGAGATGGTCCACGACGGCGTCGGCACGCTGGGGTTGAACACCGACGGCCGCGTCGTGGCGGTCCGCGACGACGTCCCTGGCCCCGTCCGGCCGGTGGGTTCGCTCGGGGTCGCCATCGGCCGCTGGCCGGACAGCTCTCAGTACGTCTTTAAGGGCAACATCGGCGAACTGCAACTGTGGCGGTACGATCCCGTGGCCACCGTCACCCAGTTCCTCGACTGCTGCTGTAGAGCTGACCTCGAACCACTCGATGAGATCCTTGCCGACCTGCGCGGCAACGACATCGACTGGCGGCAAGTGCTTGAGGCCGCCCGCGCGGGGCAACAGGCCAACCTGGACTTGCTGGCCGCCGTGCGCACCGCAGACCCCCAGCAGGCTGTCGCGCTCGCCGCCATCCTGGCCGCCGTCCGCACGGCCCTGGACCGGCGCGACCGCGCACGGCTGGATGCGCTGCGCGCCCGCGGCGCAGCCGTCATCGACGCCAGTGCGGGCCGGCCCGAACGCGACCACTGGACGCAGCGAATCACCGAACTGGCCACTGGACTCGGCTGGGGCCCCCGCGAACTGGGCCGCCTGGCCCGCGCCTTGTGCCTGGACACCTTCGGCCCGCGCCGTGACTCGGACTCGCGGTCCGTCCCCGGCGGGTCCGCCGACCCGTGGGACCAGGTCGCGACGCCCGAACCGTTCCGCCGCCTCGACGACACGGGATCGGAGTGAATGATGCCTCCCCCGACCCCCGATCAGCTGCGCGCGCTGGCCGAACGTTACGAGCCGCTGTTTGTGTTCAGCACCGGCGAGCGAGTGTTCCCCGCCCAGGTCGAGTCGTACCTGTCGCACGTGTCGGGCGCTGCGTGGCAGCCCGCGCGAAGCCAGACGGCCGTTCGCGACCTTGGCGCACCGCCCGAAGAGGGCACCGGGCCCCACCACCGCGGCACAGCGATTATGGAGGGGGAACCGCCCGGTCGCCGGGTGGGCGGTCCCAGCGCGGCGGGCGCACCACTGCGCCGCGACGGACGCGGCACCGACGCCATCGGCCACACCTCCTATCGGCCCGGGTGGGCGTCGCCGACCCTGTTTTTGACCTTTGGCGGCTGGGCCGACCAGGCGTGCACGCGCGGCGACCGCGACTACCTGCTGGCGGCATTCGGGGAGCTGGCGGCGGCGATGGAACCGCTGCGCGACTGGCCGGAGTTTGAGTCGCGTCCCAACCGGCCGGTGCTGTGGGCCGACCAGCCCACCACACCGACCGTGTACGCCGAGATCCGGTGGTGCGCGGACTACCTGACGGTCGATGAGCAGGTCGACCGGGACGGCGGCCCCGCCCGCGATTTTGCGCCCGGCCCCGACCCCGACTCGCTGCGCCGCATGGTGGCCCTGACCTACCATCTGTTCTTCCCGCTGCGAGACAGCGACGCCGATGGGCCGCTGGCGATCGGTCACTGGCCGCGCGAGGGCCAGTGGGAGGCCGCGACGGTGTTCTTCACCGCCGGGCCGGACGGCGCCGGTCACCCCGCCGAACTGGAGATCGTCGAACCGCCGGTCGCGGTCGCGCTTAGCCGTGACCACGACACGATGTCGGATCTGGCGTCCTGCCGTGCCTGGTCACAGACCAACCGCCTGGACACCCATCCCCGCGTCTATGTCTCGCGGGGTCGCCACCAGCTGCTGTTCGCCGCGCCGTCCGGCGGGGTGGACAACTACGACGGCCCGGGCGGCGGCGCATCCCAAAGCACCCGCTTGAACGTGTCCGACCCCACCCAGGACGACTTCCCCGGCAGCGAGCTTCTGCTGATCCTCGGGCTCCTGCTGCCACCCCCGCTGAACCTGTTCGTGCTGCTGGCATGGCTGATCACCGTGTTGCTCGGCCTGCACAACGACCAATTCAACGGCGAGCTGGGCCCACCTATCGACCCAGCGACGCCCGGTGGCGATGGTGCGGGCTCCATCGCCTCCCCGGCGGCCGTGGCCGCCCCCGGGCAGGTACTCGCCGACGGCCGCCGCATCGACGACCCCGCGACAACGCTGCTGCGGTTCATCAACGGCTTCGACCGCGACCCGCCGCAGACCGCATGGCCCGACGATGACGATCCCGGCGTCGCGCCGCCGCTCATCGAGACTCCCTACTGGTGGAACTTCTCTGGTCGGTGGGGCGTCACCGTCCCGGCTGGCGCGACCCGCTGGTCGCCCGGCTCCTACCGGGCCGACCGTTCCGGCCGGACCCCCGGCTACTGGAACACCGTCGGCCTGGCCCGCGCCTGGGCGCGGGGGCTGGTCCCACGTCCGAACTGACCCGGCAACCTCCGCAGCGCAACACGGTGAAGGGCGGAGAGCACGGTGAAAGGGGGCCTTGACCATGTGGTGGGACAAGCTGCGCAGCAGCCTCGGCGACCTGATCGGTGGCCTGGTCGGTGCAGGGTTCCGTTGCTATGCCGAGACCGAGGTCGGCGCCCAACGCAAACTTTTCCTACTCACCCCGGGCCTGGCCAACGACCTGGACACCGACGGCTCCGGCGGGGCCGACCTGCGGGTGTGGTTCACCCCCCACCTCGCCCTGCCCCCTGACGGCCTGGCTGTGACCTTCGAACGCCGCGGCAACGGCGTGCCCGGACTGTCGGCCCGTGTGTTCATCGGCATCGACGGCGGCGTCTTCCCCGTGGGTAGCCCGCCCGCATCCATGCGTTTTGCGTTCTTTGGGTTCGAGGGTGCACAGGAGACCGTCGCCCCCGACCGGCTGCGAGTCGACCTCACACAGCGGGCCAAGGACGCCGAGACGCATCTGGATGTGCGGTTGTCCACCGCCGGCGCGGCGCCGGGTGTGCGGTTCCACACCGGAATGATCACTGGTCCGGTGGCGATCATCGAGGCCGAACGCGTGCCGGGTCCCGACAACCGTATTCGCACCGCCGACCTCGCCAGGGCGATCGACCGTGTTGACGCCCGGTTGCTCCTGGGGCAGGACGATGGCGGCCCGCTGGCACTAACCGACGCGAACCCGCTGCGGGTGGAGGTCGACACCGCGCCCACCGGCACGTCGCTGCGCTATACCGCGCCTGGGCCGTTGACGGTTGGCTTCGATGTCGAGAACGAGGGGGCCGGGGGTTACTTGCGCTTGGCGGGCGACGTCGACCTGATGCCCGACCGCCTCAGCGCCGACATCAAGGCGACCACCGCCGACGTCACCGCCAACGGTCCGCTGCGGGTGCATGTCAGGGGGGCAGGCCTACCCCTGCCCTTGGCAGGGTTGGCCAGCGCCACCGCCGAACTGGACCTGCCGGCCCGTCCCTTGAAAGTGTCGTGGGGGCCAGCGCCGCTGCGGCTGAGTGTCGCCCTTGGCCAGCCCATAGCCGGGACCCCCGCGACGGGGCTCGCGCTCAACGCCCACCTGCTGCGCGGCATGTGGAATGTGCAGTTCATGAATCCGCCGCCGCTCCCCGGGCAGGCTGTGGTGGGGGAGTACGACGACGGTAACGACCTGTGGCTGGCGATCAACACCCTGGAGAACCTGCGGCTGCGCCACACCCAGGACGGCAGCCAGACCACGGCCGACGCAGAACTCATCCTCGGCATGCCTCGCACCGGCGACACCGCGCCACCACCGCGTTCGCTGCGCGTCACGGTGCGCCGCTCCGGCAGGCTGTTCCTCGATGCACGCTCCTCCGGCCTGGACCCGGTCAGCGACAACAACCCGCAGGGCGTGCTCAGGGCGAACATCGACCTGGATACCGGGTCGGCCGACGTGCGACTGACTGGGCGCCTGCGCCACCTGCGCGCCCGCCACGACGACGGGACCGCCATCACCGAGGCATGGACGCCGGTCACCCCACCCGACCTGAGGGTACGGGCCCGCTACGACACCGGTCTCGACGTCACCGTGACCCCCGCCGCCGCGATGGCGCTCACCGGTGACCGCATCGCCTATGGCGGAAACCCACTGGGACAGTTCGCGCGAGTGTTTGCCCGGCTGCTGGTCAACGCGCCGCTGCGCGGCCGATACGTCATGATGTCCCGCCTTCCAGAGATCACCGGCAAGGCCGTGGCCCCCTTGACCGTGGACACCCATACCGCTGCGCCCGGCACCGCGTTCCCGCCCGAGATCAAGGGCATGTCGCTGCGGTACGAGACGGGCGTCAACTGCGGCGTCGCGCGGACCATCACCGGCGTCTTCGCCACCCGCGTGACCACCCAGGCGTTCCCGGCGGCGCCGTCGGTCGACGACCGGTTCACCGTCGTCGCCCCTGACGTCACGCTGGAGGCATCGGGCGCACTCCAACGGCCCTCGACACGCAAGGGAGTGTCCCTGGTGGCCAGCGCCGCGACCGCGCGCGACCGGCGGCTGGCCACTCGCATCCATCCGCAGGTGGTGCGGCAGACGACCCGCGTGCTGGCCAACACCCCGCCTCGACCAGACACCCTTGACACCGTCGCGGTCCGCATCGAAGGGATCACCGACTTCCGGTCGCCGTCACCGAACGGACCGGGGCAGGCGTTCCTCGCGTTCGACCTTTCCTTCGACCCGTCCCGGCCACGCCGCAGCCTGCGCTACGCCGAGAACCGGCGGTGGCTGATGAGTGAGGAGATGCGTGTCCTGCTGGGCGCCGACCGGTCAGCGGTGCTGCGCCCGGCCCCGCGGGTGCGCGCCCTGTTGGCCGACCTGCCCGACCAGATCATGGTGCGGAGCACCGCCGGGCCGGGACGGCGAGCCTTCAGGCTCGCGCGAGTCGGCGGCAGCGGACACGGCTGGGTGTGGGCGATGCTCGACCAGCACCGCTGCACAGGGGAGTTCGCCGGGACGGGCCTCCTCAGCCTCGACCTGTCGTCGCTGCCGCTGCGCACCGGCGTCATCCTCGCCGATGACCTGGCCGACGTGCGCCGCAGCGCACCACCCGGCGACGTCATGTGGCCCTCCCCGGCCGGATGGCTCGCCCCGTCCTCGCAGACCGTCACGATCAGCGGCGGTGACCTTCGGCTGGACCGGGTCGTGTACGCCTCCTTCTGGCCGGGACGGCTGAACCGCACCGGCGCGAACATCGCCACGTCCCAGAGCTACCCCACCCGCGACCAGGACGAATGGGACCTCATCACCGCCGACTTCGCAGTGCTGCGCGACACCGGCGCCAACGGCCAGCAGGTCACCATCTGGATGATCGACAGCACCGACTGGGACAACCCCGACCGCGGGCGCGGAGTCGCCGTCGAGACGGCGGGACTGAACGCCGACGTCATCGTCGACCAGTACTGGGCCCTGCTGCCGCCGCGCGTGCGCGACTACGCGACCGTGCCCTGGGTGAAGACCGCCGAGATCGAGCTGTACCAGTACACCGGGGCTTGGGCGATGGTCAACGACAGTCTGATCCGGACAACTCCCAACTACGAAAAACCCGACGAGGACACCGGCTTTTGGTTCCTGCGCGCCATCGGCGTGATCTCCGGCATCGGCGACGCCTACTTCGGCAACACCTCCGGCAACATCAATGGCAAGCAACGCCCCCCATGGCCCACCTAGGAACCCCTCCCATGACCCTCGCGACGCTGAAACAGCGCTACTTCGCCAACCTGCCCAGCGACGACGAGACCACGGCCGTCGAGTTCTGCGTCGACGGCGTGGGCTACCTGCGCGCCGCCCATGACGAGATCGCCCTCACCCAGTCCGGCGACGCCGTCTACCTCGCCGGATGGTTCTTTGACCCCAACCTGGACCTCACCGGCCACGCCCCCGGAGACCCCGCGCACCTGCCTGTTGCCGACCTGCTGGCGGACAAGGCCCACAACGGCGTGGACGTCCGCCTGGTCCTGAACGGCGCCCAGTACCTGGGCGCGCTCGGCGCCCCCGGCTACGGCACGTGCTATGAGGCCATGCAGCACCTGCGGTCCCGCCGACCGCCCGGCGCGGCCTCCCCGCCGCTGGCCGACCGCGTCCTGTACGACTGGTCAGGTGCCGAGATGACCGGCAGCAACCACCAAAAGGCCATCGTCGTCCGACGCAATGACCACCTGGTGGCGTTCCTGGCGGGCATCGACATCAACCCGCTGATGGTCGACCAAGCCCCGCACAACACCCAGACCCTGCCCGGCACCAGCGTGCAGTGGGGCTGGCACGACGGCGGCGTCCGGTTGGAGGGCGGCGCGGCCCTGGCCGCCTACCACAACTTCCGCGACCGCTGGCTGGAGGCATCGACGCTGCCGACGGCGATGTTGCTGGTCAAGGACATCACCCACAAGATCCCGCGCCTCGTCCGCTACACGCCGCCAACCACGACGCCCGTCCCGGACCTGCCCGCCGTGAAGCCACCGCCGCAACCCAACGCCGGGACCAGCGTGCAGATTCTCCGCAGCCGCTTCAAGACCAAACTCAACCGCCCGTTTCAGAAGCAGACCTGGCGGACCGCCGGGGGCGGTGAACTCACCGAGGTGTTCCAGACCCTCACCCACGCCATCGACGGCGCACAACGCTACATCTACCTGGAGGACCAGTTCCTGGCCGACCACCCGCCGCTGCCTGGCCCGCTCGACCACGCCGTCTGGACCGCCGTGGACGTCGTTCTAGGCGGACGCCGCCTTGCTCAGTACTCGCTGTTTCCGCACCTGGAGGCGGCGATCAAACGTGGTGTCGTCCTCATCATGATCGGATCGGGTTACGCCGACCCCGGTGACCTGCTTCCCGGTCCTAAAAACCGCACGCTGAACCGGCAGCTGGACCAGCTGGCCCAGATCGCCCCGGACCGGCTGGCGGTGTGGCGGCTGGAGGGCATGACCGTGCACACCAAACTGTGCGTCATCGACGACGCATTCGCTGCGATCGGCTCGGCCAACCTACAGTCCCGCTCCATGATCGGTATCGACAGCGAGCTGCAGGCGGCCATCGTCTCCGAAAACGACCTGGTGAAGGACCTGAGAGCCCGACTGTGGGCCGAACACCTCGGGCTGAACCATTCGGCCACCTCCGGCCCACTCCGTCAGGACCTCGACGATCTCGATATCGCGCTGGGCATGTGGCGCCCCGCCTGGGGACGCAACGACGGCACCTGGTTCACGACCGGGAAACCCACAGGCTTCACTCCGGCGGTGCTTGCCGCTGATGGCACCCGCAGCCGCATCGTCCGCGCCTACGTGGGCCCTGGCCCGCAGCCCTGACCGGTCGGGTAGAGGGCTCTTGTTGAGCAGGATCTTTGCGCTGTTCCATGCTCCGGCTGGCCTGTCGGTTAGGGGTGCGGTGACCGCGACGGGTTGCCGGGCATGCCGATGGTCGTTGCGATGACGCAGCCGGCGAGCTGGGTGGCCGGTTCGGCTACATCCGCCCCGAGGCCAGCGTGCTGGCGCTGGGCAACCGCGAAGACCTGACCGAGGCACTGGGCGACCTGAACCCGACCCTGGCGGTGCTGGACGGCATCACCGAGGCCGTGTCGCTGCACGGCCTGGAGCTCAAAGACAACACCGACATCGCCACCTTCGGGCTGATCCTCCCCCGGAGGATCGCCAGCCAGGGCCCCGCCGTCACCACTTTGGACCACGTGGTCAAGGACCGCGACGGCTGCGGCCGCTACGCCATCGGCGGCGTACACAAGCTCAACATCATCAACGGCGCGGCCTACACCATGGAGAACCGCGAGCCGTTCGGGACCGGCATCACCGGCCGCTCGGGCCTCTACATCGCCAAGGACCGGCCCGGCCAGTTGCGCCGCCACGCCGTGCACTCGGCCGGCGGGATGCGCTGGTTCGCCGACCTGAAACTGGCCTCCCACCCCAAGGGGTTCGTGGAGGCCGAGCTGGAGGCGCCCAACGCCGGGGACCGCAAGCCCTTCCGGCCTACCGCCCTGATGGCCAAGATCTCCGACGCGTTGGCGCGCGAACCGGTCGCTGACCAAGACCGAGATCTGTGAGCGCGTCGGCGGACGCACCACCACCGTGCGCGCCGCCTTGGCCGTACTGGTGGACAAGGGGCATGTGGAAGAGCAGCCCGGCAAGAGCAACGCCGTGCACCACAAGCTCGTCACGTCGTTCCAGGCTGACCGGTGTGCCCGTCCCGCGCCCCTGCTCCGACCCCTCGCGGTGTCCGTCCCGGCCCGTTCGCGATCTTGACCGGGCCGACGGGCGACACTGGCGTTCTCGCAGTTCACCCTCCATGCACCGGGCCGTCCGTGTCCGTCCCTGATCTTGGTTGTGGGGTCGCTGGGCACTCGAACCGTTCGGGACGGACACTCGCTCCTGCTGGCCTGCATGAACGTGATCCGTTCGCATGTCCGTCCCGTCCGTCCGCATCCGTCCCGGACGGGCTCACCTGACAGTTCCACCGGCGCACATCCGCTGTTCGGCACATGCTGGGGTGCCGACGGTGTTCAAAAACGCGTGCCGGTATCGGTGTGGGCCACTTTGCGGATCTGTTCGGCCGAGGGACCAGCGTGCCATCGCAAATCCGCACTGCTCAGATCCGCATCGGCCAGATTCGCACCGGTCAGGTCCGCGCCGGTCAGGTTGGCGCCGGTCAGGTTGGCGCCGATCAGCCTCGTTTTGGCTAGGCCCGCGCTGACCATGACCGCATCGCGCAAGACCGCGCTGGTCAGGTTCGCCCTGCCCAGGTTCACGTCGGTTAGGTTCGCGCCGGACATCCTCACGCGATACAGGTCCATGCCGGCCAGGTTCTTGCCGTGGAAGTCGGCGTTGCGGAGATCAGTGATTGCTTCGGAGTTGGAGCGGGAGCGGCCGAGCACGATCAAGGCCGATTCGACGTCCACGGCCAAGCGGGTCTTGTCCGAACCGGCGGGGGGGGGGCTTGTCCTGTGCGTGACTGCGGACGTAGGCGGTCAGCACCTCGATGATGGTGCGGCGGTCTTGGTCGGGCCGGTCGGAGTCGTCCATCAGCCGTTTCAGGGCGTAGATGCCGCCCATCCGCACCTCGGGCTTGGCCGAGCCGAGTTGTTCGATGGC
>NZ_BCQR01000239.1 GCF_001552175.1 Actinomadura kijaniata NBRC 14229 | reverse complement strand
AAAGGCACTGGCTTTTAACACGCTGTTGAGTTCTCAAGAAACGGACACCCACCGCGCTCGATCCGCTTACGCGTCTCTCGCTCCGGGGCAACCCTTCAATCTTACTCAGATCCGCTCCCGCGTCAAATCGACCTGTAAAGATCGTTTCGACCGTCTGGAGAGTCTCCGAGCCCTGGACGTCGATCAGCGAACGATCCGAAGATCGCTCAGATTCGACCTACCAGGAGTGCCCACCGGGCCGGCCGCCCTGCGGCGTCCTGCGTCCCGTCTCGGGCTGACCAGACCAGAGTACCTCAGTCCGAGCGTCGCTCGAACCGGTTTTCCGTCTGGCTCCCCGGGGCCGTCCGCCTTGCGGCGTCCCGCATCCCTCGGGGCGGTGAGAACACTACGGGCACCCGTCGGAACCAGCAAATCGAGGCGCCCCTCCCCCGCTGGCGTCGCCGCAGTTCAGAGGCTATGTGTGGTGGCTCACAGTGCGGTACCGTTCGCTCGTCTTGCCGCGTCCGGTCCGGGAAGTCCTCCTTTCCTCTGGTGCGGCGACCGGCCGGGGTGGGAGGGGTATCGCGTGAGCACCGAACGACTCGTGGTGGCGGCGACCATGGGGCCGGCCGTTCACGATGTGCACGCCTGGCGGTTCCGTGTGGTGTCCGGGGGGATCGAGGTGCACGCCGATCCCGCGCGGTTCCGGGGCATGCACGATCCGTCGGGGCGGGGGCTGCATCTCGGTTGTGGGGCCGCGTTGGTGAATCTGCGGCTGGCGGCGGCCCAGCTCGGGCGGCAGGCCGTAGTGCGGTTGCTTCCGGATGGGGAGCGGCCCACGTTGCTCGCTTCAGTGCGGTTGGCGCGGAGGGGGCGGGTGGTCCGGGCCGAACGGCTCCTGTACGCGGCGACGTTGCGGCCGTTCGTCGCGAGGGGGCCGGTCGTGACCGGGCGGCCGTCCGCGGCGGTGCTCGGCGAGTTGGGGGTCGCGGCCCGGCTCGAAGGTGCGGCGTTGCGTGTTCTCCCCGGTGATGGTGTTCTGCGCGCCGTGCTGACCACGGTGGGGGATTCACCTGGGGCGTGGCTGCGTGCGGGGCAGGCTCTACAGCAGGTGTTGCTGGCCGGGGTGATGCGTTCGGTGTCGGTGTCGTTCCTCTATGAGGCCGTCGATGAGGGCCTCGGCCCGGGGGTGGGTTTCCCCGGTGAGGTCGCGCAGGTGTTGGTGGAGCTGGCGTCAGCTCCGGCGGTAGATCGACAGGGTGAACGACAGCGGCACCTCGAACGGGTCGGTTAGCTTCCCGATCCGGCGGTGGAGTTCGTCGGCGGGGATGTGGTGGGCGCTGGGGCCCATGCCGACGAGCGTCGCGATCTCCTCGTGGGTGAGGCGGGCGGTGGTCTCCAGGGGCTGCCGGTCCGTCAGGGTGAAGTGGTCGGCGAGGGTCGTGTCGGTGCGGTCGTCCTTGTGTTCGCCGATCTTCAGCAGGCCGAGTTCACGCACCAGGGGACCGAGGTGGCGGGGCGACGGGGTGACCACGTGCAGGTGCCCGCCGGGTCGCAGGACGCGGTGGAACTCGGCGGCGTTGCGGGGGGCGAAGACGTTCAGGATGGCGTCAGCGGTCGTGTCGCGGACGGGGAGCGGCCGCCAGAGGTCGGCGACGACGGCTCCGGCGCGGGGGTGGGCGCGGGCGGCCCGGCGGGCGGCGTGTTTGGAGAGGTCCAGGCCCAGGCCGGTCGCGTCGGGGGTCCGGTCGAGGACCGCGGCCAGATAGTGGCCGGTGCCGCCGCCTGCGTCGAGGATCCGGGCGCCCGTGACCTGTTCGGCCAGGCGGCCGGTGAGGGGCGCGAAGTGTCCGGCGCCGAGGAACGCGGTGCGGGCGCGCACCATCTCGGGGGTGTCGGCCGTGCCGGGGCGGGCGTCGCCGGGCAGCAGGTTGGCGTAGCCCTGCCGGGCGACGTCGAAGGTGTGGCCGGCGGGGCAGCGCAGGCCCCGGTCGGTCAGGGCGAGGTCGGCCCCGCACACGGGGCAGCGCAGGTAGTCGACGACGTCGGGCAGCATCCGTCCATCATCGGGCATGCGCGGGGCCGGTCCCGTCAGGTGAGG
This sequence comes from Actinomadura kijaniata NBRC 14229, assembly GCF_001552175.1. Taxonomy (GTDB): domain Bacteria; phylum Actinomycetota; class Actinomycetes; order Streptosporangiales; family Streptosporangiaceae; genus Spirillospora; species Spirillospora kijaniata. The sequence goes on along the minus strand of NZ_BCQR01000239.1, from coordinate 8,050 downwards.
TCGGCTCCGGGGAGGTCGAGGGCGACCTCCAGGACGCCGTCGCGGTACCGGGTGGTGAGGGTGCGGGGGTCGGCGTCGCGGGGCAGCGTCAGGACGCGGCGGAACAGCCCGTAGTGGATGTCGCCGGGGTGGTGGCCGCCGTCGCGGCGGACCGCCCTGATCTCGATGGAGCCGTCGTGGACGGCGATGTCGACGTCGCGGGCCGGGTCGACGCCGGGCAGGTCGGCGCGGATGACGTAGCGGCCGTCCTCGACGTATTTCTCGGCGGGGATGGGCCGTCCGGCCTGGCGGAGCAGGGCGACCGGGGCCGAGCGGGCGATCCGCCGGACGACCGCGCGCGGCGCGGGGAACGGGGCGGTGATCACGGTCTCTCCTCCTTGACCGTCGCCGTGGGGCGGCGATGCGTCCTCATCGGGTTCCCTTCCGGCGTCCAGCGTCCGCCGGAAGGGTGACGAAGATGCCGACATATACCCACAAACAGGCAGCAATCGGCCAAACAAGTAGTCCGCTACCGGTCAGCGCCCACCGGCGGGACGGGCTCCTCTGACAGGCTTCCCCGCAGGTCAGGAGTTCATGCGGGCGCGCACGTCGGCCATGTCGAGGGCGCGCACCTGCTCGATCACGCTCTCCAGCATCGGCGCGGGCAGCGCGCCCGGCTCGGCGTAGACGATCACACCCTCGCGGATCGCCATCAGCGTCGGGATCGAGGCGATCCCGAACCGCTCCGACAGGGCGGGCTCGGCCTCGGTGTCGACCTTGGCGAACACGATGTCCCCGTGCTTGTCGGAGGACTCCTCGAACACCGGGGCGAACCGGCGGCACGGGCCGCACCAGGCGGCCCAGAAGTCGATCAGCACGATGTCGGCGCTCCGGGCCACCTCGTCGAACTCGTCGGTGGTCAGTGTGACCGTCGCCATGTCGATTTCTCCTCGCTCGGGGTATCAGATCCGTAGAAGGGCAGGCAGCTCGCAAGTATTCCCGAGTCGGGAATCACAGAGCGGTAATTAGCGTTCTCCTCTTAGGGAGATCGCACCGGAGAAGGGTCCAGATGGCTGCAACCCGTACCAAGGGCGACAGGATCGACGCCCCCGACAAGGACCTCGTCGGGGCCTACCTCGACCGGATCGGCCGCACGCCCCTGCTGGAGGCGGAGGAGGAGGTCGATCTGGCCAAGGCGATCGAGGGGGGCCTGTACGCCGAACAGCTGCTCGACGAGGGCACGCTGCCCGCGGGGACCACTCGCGAGGAACTGGAGGAGCTCGTCGCGGCGGGGCTGCGCGCCAAGCAGCGCTTCGTCGAGGCCAACCTCCGTCTCGTGGTGTCGATCGCCCGCAAGTACCCCACCGACGCCCTGCCCCTGATCGACCTCATCCAGGAAGGCAACCTCGGCCTGATGCGGGCCGTGGAGAAGTTCGACTACCGCCGCGGTTTCAAGTTCTCGACCTACGCCACCTGGTGGATCAGGCAGGCGATCGGGCGCGGGCTGAGCCACACCGCCCGCACGATCCGGCTCCCGGTCCACGTGGAGGAGGAGTTGTCGCGGCTGCGCCGCGCCGAGCGGCAGCTCGGCCGGGAGCTGGGCCGCGAGCCCACCCGGGAGGAGCTGGCCGAGACCGTGGGCGTGGCGCCCGAGCACGTGGACGAGCTGCTGAGCTGGCGGCGCGACCCGGCGAGCCTGGACGCGACCGTAGACGAGGCGGGCGAGACCCCGATGGGCGACCTGCTGGAGGACCCCGAGGCGGTGACGCCGGAAGCGGAGGTCCTGGCGCTGGACGACCTGGAGGGGCTGGGACGGCTGCTGGAGCGGCTGCCCGAACGCGAGTCGGCGATCGTGCGGGCCCGGTTCGGCATGGACAACGGCCAGCCGCTGTCCTACGCGCAGATCGGCGCCCGGTACGGGCTCAGCCACAACCGGGTCCGGCAGATCACCGACCGGTCGCTGCGGCGGCTGCGGCAGATGGCCAACGAGACCGACCTCGCCGGGCGGCGCCCGGTGCCGGCCCAGGCGCCGGAGCCGGTCGGCGCGGGCGTGCGGGAGGCGGGCCGCCGCGCGGCCTGACATCCGGAAGACGATCAACGGGGCGGTCCTGGGGGCCGCCCCGGTCCGTTTCCGGGCCCGCTCGTTCCGGAACGAATACGTCGGCTTGCTAATGCCGTTCGGAGCGTTGTGCCATAGCCTTGGGAACCGTGAGTACATCCAGCATCACGGGGGATCTCGACGCCTGGCGCGCTCTCCCCGCCCTCCAGCAGCCCGACTGGGACGATCCCGCCGAGGTTCGGGCCGTGGCCGCCGAGCTGGCCAAGCAGCCTCCGCTGGTCTTCGCCGGTGAGTGCGACCAGCTCCGCGCGCGGCTCGGTGAGGTCGCCCGGGGCGAGGCGTTCGTGCTCCAGGGCGGCGACTGCGCCGAGACGTTCGAGGGCTCCAACGCCGACGCCGTCAAGAACAAGCTCAAGACCCTGCTGCAGATGGCGGTGGTGCTCACCTACGCCGCCAGCGTGCCCGTGGTCAAGATCGGGCGGATGGCGGGGCAGTTCGCCAAGCCCCGGTCCAAGCCGACCGAGGTGCGCGGCGGGGTGGAGCTGCCCGCCTACCGGGGCGACGCGGTCAACGGGTTCGACTTCACCGCCGGGACGCGCCGCAACGACCCGCACCGGCTGTTGCAGGCCTACCACTGCTCGGCGGTCACGCTGAACCTGTGCCGGGCGTTCACCAAGGGCGGTTACGCCGACCTGCGGCAGGTCCACGCCTGGAACCAGGACTTCGTCAAGACGAGCCCGGCGGGGCAGCGGTACGAGCAGCTGGCCGGGGAGATCGACCGCGCGCTGTCGTTCATGAAGGCGTGCGGCGCGAACCCCGACGAGTTCCACGGGGTGGAGTTCTACTCCAGCCACGAGGCGCTGCTGCTGGAGTACGAGCGGGCGCTGACCCGCATCGACCACCTGAGCGGGCAGCCCTACGACGTGTCGGCGCACTTCCTGTGGATCGGCGAGCGGACCCGGCAGATCGACGGGGCGCACGTGGACTTCCTCAGCCGCATCCGCAACCCGATCGGCGTGAAGCTGGGCCCGACGACCACCGCCGACGACGCGCTGGCGCTGATGGACAAGCTGAACCCCGAGGGAGACCCGGGGCGGCTGACGTTCGTGACCCGGATGGGCGCCAAGAAGATCCGCGACGCGCTGCCGCCGCTGATCGAGAAGGTGACCCAGGAGGGGTCGCCGGTGGCGTGGATCTGCGACCCGATGCACGGCAACACGTTCGAGGCGCCCAGCGGGCACAAGACGCGCCGGTTCGACGACGTGCTGGACGAGGTCGCCGGGTTCTTCGAGGTGCACCGGGCCCTGGGCACCCACCCGGGCGGCATCCACATCGAGTTCACCGGCGACGACGTGACCGAGTGCGTCGGCGGCGGCCACGAGATCGTCGAGGGCGACCTGCACCAGCGTTACGAGACGGCGTGCGACCCGCGGCTGAACCGCGGCCAGTCGCTGGACCTGGCGTTCATGGTGGCGGAGCTGTACCGCAAGTCCGCCTGATCACGCGACGCCCCCGGAGAGCGGCGAAGGCCCCGCGCCCACGGCGCGGGGCCTTGCTCGTCCGGGTGCCCGGGGCGTCAGATCGTGACCTCGGCCCAGACCACCTTGCCGCCGCTGACGGGGTCGGCCCCCCAGGAGGTGGCGAACCGGTCGACGATGAACAGGCCGCGGTGCGACTCGTCCAGCGGTCCGGGAACGGTCATGCGGGGCATCTGCGCGGCGCGGTCGCGGACCTCGACGCGGACCCGGCCGGGGCTGCGCAGCAGCCGCAGTTCCAGGGCGGTCCCGGCGTGCCGGACGGCGTTGGCGACCAGCTCGGCCACGATGGCGGTGACCAGCTCCTCGCGCTCCATCAGTGCCCAGGTGCGCATGGTGCGGGCGGCCAGCCGGCGGGCGTACTCCACGGCCTCGGTCTGGGGCGCCGCGCGCAGGGTGGTCTCGGTCATCGGCTCCGCCATTCAGCCTCGGCCGCCGTCATGTCGGCCGCGGGTCGTCACCCGACCCCCTCTCCGGCCGGTCCCTTGATCAGGAAACGGTCCAGACCGGTGGTGCGCAGGACGTTCTCGACCCGGCCGTAGGCGCCGGTGACGGTCAGTGTCGCGTTCTGCGCCCTGGCGTGCTTGTAGGCCCGTACCAGGACGTTGAGTCCGGAGGAGTCGCAGAAGTCGACCGCGGTCAGGTCGACGACCACCTCCCGCTCCCCCGCGTCGACCAGCTCGGTGAGCCGCGTGCGCAGCTCGTCGGAGGAGTGCAGGTCGATGGACCCGCGGGCGGCGATCGTCGCGCGCCCGTCCTGTCGTGTCGTGTGCAAGGCCAGCCCCACGCCACCCCACCTTACCGATTGTTGTGCTTCATCATGACGCCCTCAGAACGATGAGGGCAACGTCGTCGTTCGAGGGTTCGGGCCCGAAGTCGCGCACGGCGCGCTGGATGCGGGCGGCGACCGCGCCGGCGCTCAGGCCGGTGCAGCCCGCCAGGATCCGCTCCAGGCCGTGGCCGTCACCGAGCAGCCGGGCGCCGTTGCGCCGCTCGGTGACGCCGTCGGTGACGCACAGCAGGACCTGCCCGCGGCGCAGCTCGATGGTGTCGGTGTGGAACTCGACGCCGTCGAAGACCCCCAGCAGCGGCTGCGGGGAGGCGACCTCCCGCACGGTGCCGTCGGGGTCGAGCACCAGCGGCGGGGGGTGCCCGGCGCTGGTCAGTCCGATGGTGACGCCGTCGCGCAGCGGCCGCGGCGTGATCTCCCCGTGCAGCAGGGTCAGCAGGCGGCCGCGCTCGCCCTCGCCGAGGATGAGGCGGTTGAGGCGGGTCAGCACGTCGGGGACGGGAAGGTCCTCGGCCGCCAGGATGCGCAGGGCGTGCCGGGCCAGGCCGGTGACGGCGGCGGCCTGCGGGCCGGTGCCGCACACGTCGCCGATCGCGAAGCGCCAGCGGCCCCGCCGGTCGGCGGTGGGCGCGGTGGGCGCGGTGGGCGCCGCGCCCTCGCCGACCTCGAACACGTCGTAGAAGTCGCCGCCGACCTCGCTGCCCTCCCCCGCGGGCTCGTAGACCACGGCGGTCTCCATGCCGGGGATCTCGGGGATGCCGGGTGGCAGCAGGCTGCGTTGCAGCGCGCTGCTCATGGCGGTCTGCTCGGAGTACAGGCGGGCGTTGTCGACGGCCAGGGCGGCGCGGCGCGACAGCTCCTCGGCCAGCTCGATGGCGTTGCGGGGGAAGCGGTCCCCGCCGGGGCGGCCGATCACGATGGCGCCGATGCGGCGGCCCCGGGCGACCAGCGGGAACGCGTAGGCCTGGTCGGTGACGGTCTCCCCGGCGGCGGCGCGGGCCTCGGCGGGCGCGTCGCCGAAGCCGCCCCAGGGGCCGGGGGCGTCGGTGGGCGGCGGGGCCTTGACGCGGGTGAGCAGCTCGCGCAGCCCGTCGGCGCGGGTCTCGTCGGCGTGCCAGACGTAGGCGAGACGGGGTGTCTCGTCGGAGGCGGTGTAGACGGCGCACCAGGTGGCCAGGCGCGGCACCATCAGCTGGGCGACCAGGGCCATGGTGCGTTCCTGGTCGAGGGTGCCGGCCAGCAGGTCGCTGGCCTCGGCGACGAAGCTGAGCCAGCCGCGCCAGGAGCGCTCCAGCTCCCCGATGCGGGCCTTCTCCAGCGACAGCGACATCTCGTCGGCCAGCCGGCCGAGGCGGGTCCCGGCGGAGTCGTCGAACCGGCCGGGTTCGGCGGCGACGGCGACGACCAGGCCGGTCAGGCGGCCCTGGGCCTCCAGCGGGGCGGCGGCCAGGGAACGGGCGCGCAGCGCGGCGGCGATCGGGTCGGAGGCGTCGGTGGACACCCAGGGCTCCCCGGCGCGGGCGTCGGGGCCGAGGTTGACCACCGACAGCTCGCCGAGGGACAGCCCGGCGGGCAGCCCGGCGGAGGCGCCGAGGACGAGGCGTCCGTCACGTTCGGTCAGCAGTACGGCGGCGGAGTCGGCGTCCAGGACGTCGCGGACGGTGGCGACGGCGGTCTCCAGGGACTCCTGGGCGGCGGGCGAGCGCAGGATCCGGTCGGCGGCGGGGGCGATGACGGCGGCGGACCGCGCCGCCGGGTCCGCCGATTCCGCCGCGGGTCCGGTCGCGGGTCCGGTCGTCGGGGCGGTCCCGTGCGGGGACGGGGCGGGCCGGTCGGCCGGGACGCGCGGGGAGGCGCCGTTGACATGGGCGCCGGGGCGCGGCAGCCGGAACCACACGCCCTTGGCGTCGCGGTCGTAGGTGACGCCCCAGGAGGCGGCCAGCCGGGCGATGGAGGGCAGGCCGCGTCCGCTGGAGGCGCTCACGCCGGGCATGGGGAGGGTGCGGGTGGGATGCAGGTCACGGACCTCGACCTGGATCTCGCCGTCCAGCAGGCGGCAGGAGACCTCGAAGGACGTGCCGGCGTAGGCGACGGCGTTGGTGGCCAGCTCGCTGGTGGCCAGCACGGCGTCGTCGACGGCGTCCTCCAGGTCCCAGTCGGCCAGCACGCGCCGGACGAACCGGCGCGCCTCCGCCACCGACGCCGAGGCGGAGGGGAAGGTGGCCGACGCCGTCTGTTCCAACAGTCGTCCCTCGATCACTGCGTTAACCACCCGTCCTGGCTATCGTGACAGACTGCGCGCCACGCCCGCCACGAACACGACAGACCGTAACACGAAGGCTACGAGCCCGGTTCGGCCCCGTCCGGGTCGTCGCGTGGCGGGTGGCCCGCCGTTCGGCGACGTAGAGTACTGGTGCGGCCCGAAGGAGGTGTCCGTCGCTTCCGCCTACCCCGTGTCCCGGGCCTGGAGGATGAAGAGCATGCCCCGACACCCGTCCCGTCCGCGCTCCGGCGCGTCCGCGGACACTCCGCGTTACAGCGACGCGGACCTGCGGCCACTGATCAAGATGTTGACCGCGGTCCGTGACGGGCGTTTCGCTTTCGAGCCGGACCTCCCCGAGGGGGACGGCGCGCTGCACGAGGCCCTGGCGCTGGTGGCGGAGATCCGCGACAACGGCGCCCACCTGTCGGGCGACCTGGCGCGGGTACGGCGCGAGATCGGCCGGGAGGGCCAGATCATGGGCCGGCTGTCGCCGCGGGCGATGAAGGGCTCGTGGGCGGAGGCGGCCGAGGACGCCAACGGCATCCTGGACAAGCTCACCGACCTGGCCACCGGGATGCACCGGGTCGTGGAGGCGGTCAGCGCCGGCGACCTGACCCAGCGGGTCGAGCTGCGGGCGCACGGGCGGCCGATGCGCGGCGAGCTGCTGCGCATGGGCAAGTCGGTGAACTCCATGGTCGAGATGCTGGACGAGTTCACCTGGGAGGTCACCCAGTTCGCGCGGGAGGTCGGCACCGAGGGACGGCTCGGCGGGCAGGCGTCGCTGCGCGGCACCCGCGGGCGGTGGCGGGACGTGACCGCGGCGGTCAACACGATGGCCGGGCGGCTGACCGCGCAGGTCCGCGACATCGCCGAGGTGACCACGGCGGTCGCGCGCGGAGACCTGACCCGCAAGGTGACGGTGGAGGCGACCGGTGAGCTCCAGGAGCTGAAGACCACCGTCAACACGATGGTGGACCAGCTGTCGGGGTTCGCCGACGAGGTGACGCGCGTGGCCCGCGAGGTGGGCACCGAGGGGCAGCTGGGCGGCCAGGCCAACGTGCGGGGCGTGTCGGGGGTCTGGAAGGACCTGACCGACAACGTCAACGCGATGGCCAACAACCTGACCTACCAGGTCCGCAACATCGCGCAGGTCACCACGGCGGTCGCGGAGGGCGACCTCGGCAAGAAGATCACCGTGGACGCGCAGGGCGAGATCCTGCAGCTGAAGCTGACGGTGAACCAGATGGTGGACACGCTGTCGGCGTTCGCCGACGAGGTGACGCGCGTGGCCCGCGAGGTGGGCACCGAGGGCCGGCTGGGCGGCCAGGCGCGGGTGCCGGGCGTGTCGGGGGTCTGGAAGGACCTGACCAACAACGTCAACGGCATGGCGTCCAACCTGACCTACCAGGTCCGCAACATCGCCC
>NZ_BCQR01000238.1 GCF_001552175.1 Actinomadura kijaniata NBRC 14229 | reverse complement strand
CGCCGACGAGGTCAGCCGCGTGGCCCGCGAGGTCGGCACCGAGGGCCGGCTGGGCGGCCAGGCGATCGTGCCGGGCGCCGGCGGCATGTGGAAGGACCTCACCGACAACGTCAACGGCATGGCGTCCAACCTGACCTACCAGGTCCGCAACATCGCCCAGGTCGCCACGGCCGTCGCGCACGGCGACCTGACCCGCCGCATCGACGTGGACGCCCAGGGCGAGATCCTGGAGCTGAAGACGACGCTGAACACGATGGTGGACACGCTGTCGTCGTTCGCCTCGGAGGTCACCCGCGTGGCCCGCGAGGTGGGCTCGGAGGGCCGTCTCGGCGGGCAGGCCGAGGTCGAGGGCGTGTCGGGCACCTGGAAGCGGCTCACCGAGAGCGTCAACGAGCTGGCCTCCAACCTCACCACCCAGGTCCGCGCGATCGGCGAGGTCGCCAGCGCCGTGGCCACCGGCGACCTGACCCGCACGATCACCGTGGTGGCGCGCGGCGAGGTCGCCGAGCTGAAGGACAACGTCAACCTGATGGTGGCCACGCTCCGCGAGACGACCCGCGCCAACGAGGAGCAGGACTGGCTGAAGACCAACCTGGCGCGGATCGGCGGCCTGATGCAGGGCCACCGCGACCTGATGCAGGTCGCCGAGCTGATCATCGGGGAGCTGACCCGTACCGCCGGGGCCCAGTTCGGGGCGTTCTACCTGGCCGAGGGGGTGGGCGAGAACGCCGAGCTGAAGCTGATCGCCGGGTCCGGGGTCGGCCGCGGCCGGATCGGCGGCGTGCGGTTCGGGCCGGGCGAGGGCCTGGTCGGGCAGGCCGCCGCCGAGCGCCGCACCATCCTGATCTCCGACGCCCCCGCCGACTACCTCAAGATCCGCAGCGGGCTGGGCGAGGCGTCCCCGGTCAACATCATCGTGTTGCCGATCACGTTCGAGGACACCGTGCTGGGCGCGATCGAGCTGGCGTCGTTCAGCCGGTTCACCGACGTGCATCTGGCGTTCTTCAGCCAGCTGATCGAGACGATCGGGGTCACCCTCAACGCGATCAGCGCCAACACCCGCACCGAGGCGCTGCTGGCCGAGTCCCAGCGGCTGGCCCAGGAGCTCCAGGAGCGCTCCGACGAGCTGCAGCGCCAGCAGGGCGAGCTGCGCCACTCCAACACCGAGCTGGAGGAGAAGGCGGCGCTGCTGGCCCAGCAGAACCGCGCCATCGAGATCCAGAACTTCCAGATCGAGCAGGCCCGCCGCACCCTGGAGGAGCGCGCCGAGCAGCTGGCGATCTCCTCGCGGTACAAGAGCGAGTTCCTGGCGAACATGTCGCACGAGCTGCGCACGCCGCTCAACAGCCTGCTGGTGCTGGCCAAGCTGCTGTCGGAGAACCCCGGCGGGAACCTCACCGACAAGCAGGTGGAGTTCGCCCGCACCATCCACGACTCGGGCACCGACCTGCTGGAGCTGATCAACGACATCCTCGACCTGGCCAAGGTCGAGGCGGGCAAGATGGAGCTGCACCCCCAGCGGCTGACGCCGACGGCGCTGGTGGAGTACGTGGACGCCACGTTCCGGCCGCTGGCGGTGGACAAGGGCCTGGCGTTCGACACCGAGGTCGCCTCGGACGTGCCCGCGGTGATGTACACCGACGAGCAGCGGCTCCAGCAGGTGCTGCGGAACCTGCTGTCCAACGCGGTGAAGTTCACCGCCGAGGGGCAGGTGAAGCTCGTGGTGGAGCGGGCCGGGGACACCGACTTCACGCTCCCGGCGCTGTGGAACACCCCCGACGTGGTCGCGTTCCGGGTGATCGACACCGGGATCGGGGTGAGCGCCGACAAGCTCCAGGTGATCTTCGAGGCGTTCCAGCAGGCCGACGGGACCACCAGCCGCCGCTACGGCGGCACCGGGCTGGGCCTGTCGATCAGCCGGAACATCGCGCGGCTGCTCGGCGGGGAGATCCACGCCGAGAGCGAGCCGGGCCGGGGCAGCGTGTTCACGCTGTACCTGCCCGCCCAGTACACCGAGTCGGACGGGCGGCGCCGCCCGATGGCCGACGAGCCCGTCGCCCCGGCCCCGCCGGCGTCGAACGGGACTCCCCCGCTGCCCGTCGTCACCGGGGGCGGCGGACGGTCCGTCGCCGCGGCGGACGACCGGGCCGCCGAGGACGGCGCCGCGCTGGCCGGGCTGGTCGCCGAGCCGCCCGCCGACTTCCTGGACACCGTGCTGTCGGGCCGCAAGGTGCTGATCGTCGACGACGACGTGCGGAACGTGTTCGCGCTGACCAGCGTGCTGGAGGGGTACGGCATGGAGGTGCTGTACGCCGAGGACGGGCAGGCCGGCATCGACGTGCTGCACCGCAACCCGGACGTGTCGCTGGTGCTGATGGACGTGATGATGCCGGGGCTGGACGGGTACGCCACCACCGCCGCGATCCGGGAGATGCCCCAGTTCGCCGACTTGCCGATCATCGTGATCACCGCCAAGGTCATGAAGGGCGACCGGGAGAAGAGCCTGGCGTCCGGCGCGTCGGACTACGTGCCCAAGCCGGTGGACGTGGACCACCTGCTGGACGTCATGCGGACCTGGTTGCGGCCCTCGGCGGTGCGGTGACGCCTGCCGGGGACGAGGCCCGACGGACCGGACGCAAGCGGAGAGAGGCAGGCGTGGACGACAAGGCGAAGATCCTGCTCGTGGACGATCGCGAGGAGAACCTCATCGCGCTGGAGGCGATCCTGTCCTCCCTCGACCAGGACCTGGTCCGGGCCCGTTCGGGCGAGGAGGCGCTGAAGGCGCTGCTCACCGACGAGTACGCGGTGATCCTGCTGGACGTCGTCATGCCGGGGATGGACGGGTTCGAGACCGCGCGCGACATCAAGCGCCGCAAGAAGACCCGCGACCTGCCGATCATCTTCCTGACGGCGGTCAACAGCGACCCCGACTACGCCTTCCGGGGGTACGCCGCCGGGGCGGTGGACTTCATCTCCAAGCCGTTCGACCCGTGGGTGCTGCGCGCCAAGGTGTCGGTGTTCGTCGAGCTGCACAACAAGAACCGGCAGTTGCGGGACCAGACGGCGCTGCTGCGCGAGCAGGCCGCGATGCTGCGGGAGCAGGCGACGCTGCTGCGCGAGCGCCCGCCGGAGCCGGCCGCCGGTCCGGATCCGGCGGTGGCGGAGCGGCTGGCGGCCGTGGAGGAGCAGGTCGCGGCGCTCGGCAAGCGGGCGCCCGCCGAGCTGCGCGCCGAGGTGGAGCGGCTCGACGAGCGGGTCGCGGCGCTGCGCGAGACCCTGGACGGGGGCTCCCCGGACGGCGGCTTCCCGGACGGTGAGGCGCTGAGCAGCGACGGGGAGCCGGACGCCTGAGCGTCCATGACCGCCGCCGACCGTTGGGTGGCACCGCAGGGTAATCAACGGGTTACCGAACGGGTGGCTTGGCCCGCGCGGGCTCCGGGGACGGTCCCGCTGCGGAGGTGGGGCCATGGACGCCGCCGCGCTGTTGCTGTCGGGGGCCGGGGCCGGGCTGCTGGCCGGGGGGACGACGTGCGCCGCCGTGCAGCTGGGGCTGTTGACGGGCGCGGTGCGCGGAGCACCCGGCGGGTCGCGGCCGCGGGACGCGGTCGCGCCGGTGGCGGCGTTCCTGACGGCGAAGCTGCTCGTCCACACCGCGCTCGGCGCGCTGCTGGGGCTGGTGGGCGCGGCGTTGCAGCCGGGACCGCGGGCGCGGGGGCTGCTGCTGGTGCTGGCGGCGGCGCTACTGGTGCTGTTCGCGTTCGACCTGCTGGGGGCGCGGTGGGCGCGGCGGCTGCTGCGCCGTGACCGGCCCGCCGCCGGCGCCGGGCACTGCGCGCCCCGCCCCGGAGGGATGCGGCGG
>NZ_BCQR01000237.1 GCF_001552175.1 Actinomadura kijaniata NBRC 14229 | reverse complement strand
GCCCCGCACGGGCCCGCCGGGACGCCGTGGCCCGCCAGGTCGCGCGCCGCGCGGAGCGCCGCCGCGTCGGGCACCGCGACCGCCGCGTCCAGTCCCGCGCGCAGCACCGGCCAGGCCAGGGTGGACGGGGTCGGGCAGTTCAGTCCCGCCATGACCGTGTCGCCGTCGGGGACGGTGGTCAGCCGGTCGGCGATCAGGCTGGTCAGGACGCTGGCGGCGGTGTCGGGCTCGACGCCCAGCAGCGTGGGGGCGGACGCGCCGGACCGGTAGTGGACGACGGCGGCCTGGGCCAGCGACCCGACGCCCATGGGGACGGCGACCAGCCCGGCGGGCGCGGCCCCGGCGGCGGCCAGTTGCGCGTCGACCTCGCGGAACAGGGTGGAGTAGCCCTCGACGATCCAGCCGGGGATCTCCTCGTAGCCGGGCCAGGCGGTGTCCTGGACGAGCAGGCCCGGCTCGGCGGCGGCGCGGCGCACGGCCGCGTCGTAGGAGCCGCGCACCACGACGACCTCGGCGTCCTCGGCCGCGATGGCGGCGCGGGCGGCGGCTGGGACGTGCTCGGGCACCAGCACCCGGGCGGGCAGGCCGAGCAGGCGGGCGATCCGGGCGACGGCGCGCCCGTGGTTGCCGTCGGTGGCGGCGACCAGGCGTTCGGGGCGGCCGTGGGCGCGGATCGCCCGGCGCACCCCCCACGCCGCGCCCAGGATCTTGAACGCGGGCAGGCCCATGCGCCGCGACTCGTCCTTGACGAACACCCGGTCCGCGCCCAGCTCCGCCGCCAGCGCCGGGACCTCGACCAGCGGGGTCGGCGCGTACCCCGGCAGCATCGCGTGGAACCCGGCGACGTCGGCGGGCGCGGGATCGCACCGCCACAGCCGCGCGGGCGGCCGGGTGAACCAGGAGTGCGCGAACCAGGAGTCGGTGAACCGGGACAAGGGGGAGGACGGTCCGGCGGACGGGTCGGCGGACGAGGCGTGAGCAGCGGGAGCGGCCATACGGTCACGCTGCCGCATACCGCTATCGTCGGTCCATCAGAACTTTCCGAGCGGTAATGGTCAGGAAAACTGAAGGGTCCGCCGATGCTCGACCTCCATCGGCTCCGGCTGCTGCGTGAGCTGAAGCACCGGGGCACGCTCGCCGCCGTCGCCGCCGCCCTGTCCTACAGCCCCTCCGCCGTCTCCCAGCAGCTGTCGGTGCTGGAACGCGAGGTGGGCGTGCCGCTGCTGGAGCCGTCGGGGCGGCGGGTGCGGCTGACGCCGCAGGCGGAGATCCTCGTGGCGCACACCGAGGCCGTGCTGGAACGCCTGGAACGCGCCGAGGCCGACCTGGCCGCGTCCCTGGACGGGCTCATCGGGACGGTGCGGATCGCGGTGTTCCAGACGGCGGCGATGGCGCTGCTGCCGGAAGCGCTGACGCTGCTGCGCGAGGCGCATCCGGGGCTGCGGGTGGAGATCACGCAGGCCGAGCCGGAGACGGCGCTGCCCGCGCTGTCGGCCCGCGACTTCGACCTGGTCGTCGCCGAGGAGTATCCGGGCAACCCCAACCCGAGGCCCGCCGAGATCGAGCAGGAGGAGCTGTTCCGCGACGAGATGCGGCTGGCGTCGCCGGGAGGCGAGGACCTGGCGGCGGCGGCCGGCCTGCCGTGGGTGATGGAGCCCGCCGGGACCGCGTCGCGGCACTGGGCGATGACGCTGTGCCGGAGCGCGGGGTTCGAGCCGGACGTGCGGTTCGAGTCCAGCGACCTGCTGCTCCAGTCGCGGCTGGTGGAGGAGGGGCACGCGGTGGCGTTCCTGCCGGACCTGGTCTGGGTGGGGCGGACGCCGAGCGTGGCGCTGCGGCCGCTGCCCGCGGACGTGAACAGCCGGTGGATCTTCACCGCCGTCCGGCGGGGCGGCGGGGACCACCCGGCGGTCCGCGCCTGCCGCCGCGCCCTCGACCGGGCCGTGGCCGCCCTCGACCGGGGGCCGGGCCGCCTTCCCACCCCGTAGGGGGGATATGCCTACGGGTTCTGGAGAGGCACCCCCATCACTTTTGGGGGTTTTCACCGATGGCGATGAATGCGGGACGCCGCCAGAGTCGTAATAGGTGACAGGGGGCCGGGGCCCCCGAAGGAAGGAAGGCGGGACGATGTCGAACACGCTGACCCTCACCTCGCTCAACGTCTCCGAACTCGCGCAGCTGCTGTTCGCCACCCGGCTGCAGGCGTCCGAGCGTCCCACGTCCGAGCAGATCCGCGCCGCCATCGACGAACGGCTGTGCGCGTGCGGCGGCGACCGCGCGTCGTGTGTCGCGTTTGTGGCTCAGGAGGCGGGGGACCACCCCGAGGCGTACGCCGCCCGCATGCGCTGGGCGTTGCGCACCGTGACCGATGTGTACTCGGGCTACGCCGCAGCGGTGTGACCCGGCTGGGGAAGGAGATCCTCATGCGTTCGCCGTTCGCCGAGAACGTCGCCGTTCCGCGCACCCTCGTGGAGCTTCTGGCCGACGATGTGCCACAGGAACCGCGCGACGGCCGTAGACGCAGGCCTCGGAAGGTCCGGGTGTTGCGGCACTCCGCCTAGCCGAGGTCCCGCACGGCGTTCCGGAGCACGGCGGGACCCTTCCGCGTCACGCACCGCGGGGAGGGTCCGGCCGCCCCGGAACCCGCCGCGCGCTCGACCGGCGTCACGCGCGGGTCGGCAGCGGCGCCGTCATCCCCCGGCCACCGCCACCCGCGCGCCGGTCACGACGTCAGCGCCGCTTCTTCTTTTTCTTCGACTTGCTGTCGGACTCCCACTCGTAGCCCTGCATCTTCTTCTCGCAGTAGCTGTTGTCGACGCGCGTGTCGGTGGCGTCGTGCTCGCAGTGGCGTTTGGAGCCGCAACCGGTCAGCCCGAGCGTGGCGACCATGACGGCCGCGGCGAGGACGGTGACGGGGGTCTTTCTCATGTCGGCCTTTCCAGGAACGGATCCGGGTTCGTGCGAACGGCGCCCGAACCACTCTGATCAGCAGCGATACCCCCATGGGACGCGACCAACCAGCGATCCGTTCCCGCTTCGCCACGAACGGGGCCACATGCTCCCGAACTATGCTGACGACGTGAGCGATGCGGCGGGGTCGAACGGGGCGGCGCGGGAGTACCGGATCGGCGAACTCGCCGAAGCCGCGGGGCTTCCGGTACGGACGCTCCGCTACTACCAGGAACGCCGTCTGCTGCCGCCGCCGCGCCGGGTCGGGCGCGTCGGCCTGTACTCCGAGGAGCACCTCGCCCGCCTGCGCGTCATCGGGAACCTCCTGGAGCGCGGCCACACCCTGGAGGGCATCCGCGAGCTGCTGTCGGCCTGGGAGCAGGGCCGCGACATCGGCGCGGTGCTCGGCGTGGAGAAGGTCGTCACCGCGCCCTGGTCCACCGAGGAACCGGTGACGATGACGCTGGAGGAGCTGGCCGGGCTGTTCCCCGGCCAGGTGAACGCCGCGGCCGTCGCGGAGGCCGTCGAGCTCGGCCATCTGACCGTGGACGGCGACCGCGTCACCCACTGGAGCCGCCGCCAGCTTGAGGCGACGGTCGCGCTGGTGCGCGCCGGGGTGCCGCTGGGCGAGGTCCTGGCGGTGAGCCGCAGGCTCCAGCACAGTATGGACGAGCTGGCGGCCATGTTCGTCCGGCTGATCGCCGACCATGTGGTGGGACGGCTCGACGGACGCGACCTCGACGCGCTCACCGCGACCCTGGACCGGCTGCGGCCGGGCGCGCAGGTGACGGTGGAGGCGGGCTTCGCGCGGGCCATGGACCGCCAGGTGCGCGCCGCGCTCGACCGGACGCTCGGCGGGCTGGCCGCCTCCGGGGACGGCTGAGCGCGGACCCGGCACGCCGCGCCGAGATCGACTCGTTACCCCGACCGTCGGCGCTTCCGTCACGACGATCACTAACGTGGGGGGAATGCGCCCACGTCCCGTACGCACCGCCGGCTCCCTGCTGGCCGGTGCCGTCCTGACCGCGTCCGCCACGATCGGGGCGGTGCCCGCGCACGCCGCCGCGCCGTCGGCGACCGCGGCCGCCGCGCCCAAGCACTGCGTCTCGAAGGCCGACCCCAAGCAGGCCCAGCGGATCAGCGACGCGATCCGCTCGGCGCTCAGCGGGCGTTCCGGCACCGAGTCGGTCGCCGTCCTCGACCGCAAGCGGGGCATCAGCTGCTCGGTCGGCGGAACCCGCCAGTACGACTCGGCGAGCGTCGTCAAGGCCACCATCCTGGCCGCCACGCTGCGCCGCGCCATCGAGAAGGGCCGCGGGCTCACCTCGAACGAGAAGTCCCTGGCGCACAAGATGATCACGCGTTCGGACAACGGGGCCGCGTCGTCGCTGTGGCGTTCGCTGGGCCGCACCCGGATGCAGAAGTTCCTGAACATGGCCGGGATGAAGAGCACCAAGCTCGGCCCGGACGGCTACTGGGGCCTCACCCAGATCACCGCGGGCGACCAGATCAAGCTGCTGTCGCTGCTGACCAAGGGCAACAAGGTCCTGACGGACCGGGCGCGCAACTACCAGCTCACGCTGATGAACAGCGTCGTCTCGTCGCAGCGCTGGGGCACCCCGGCGGGTCGCCCGACCGGCGTGAAGTGGCACGTCAAGAACGGCTGGCTGCCGCGCCACGGCAAGCACTGGCGGGTCCACAGCATCGGCGCGTTCACCGGCCGGGGCGAGGACTACATGATCGTCGTGCTGACGCGCGACACCCCGTCGATGGGCTACGCGGTCACGACCATCGAGCGGGTCGCCTCCGCCGTGCACCGCAACCTCAACCCGGGCCTGCGCTCCCAGTCGTTCCAGAGCACCCCGAACCCGACCTGGGAGACCTCCGACGGCTCGGTCCCGCCGAACGTCTGATCCGTCTCCGCCCGCAGGGCGCGCCCGCCGGGGCGCGCCCTGCTTTTTCGTGTTGCCGGGCCCGACGCGGCCTGCCATGATCCAGATCCCCCCGCCGCCCCTCCCCCGCTCTTCAGGAGTTCCATGCCTTCCTCCTCCTCCGCCCGCGCGGCCGCCGTGGCCGTCGCGGGCGCGGTCGCCGCGACCGCGTTCGCGGCCCCGGCCCACGCCGCCGCGCCGACGTGGCGCGTGGTGAAGACCTACGACAATGGCAAGTACGACGGTTTCAACGGCGTGCTGGCGCTCAGCAAGAACAACGCCTGGGCGTTCGGCGGCGGCGACCGCAAGGCAGGCGACTTCAACCGGCCGCTCGCCTACCACTGGAACGGCAAGTCCTGGCGTTCCAGCGCCCTGCCCACCGGGCTGACCGGGCACCTCTGGGACGGCTCGGCGTCCTCGTCGGCGAACGTGTGGGCCTACGGCGGCAACTCCGAGGCGGGCGGCTCGCGCGGCTCCTACGTGCTGCGCTGGAACGGCAAGAAGTGGGCCGTCGCCAAGAAGTTCGCGGCCTCCCGCGGCCGCATCTCCGGCATCCTCGCGCTCAGCGCGAAGAACGTGTGGGTGTTCGGCGCGCCCGGCGCGGACAGGGGCGTCGGCACCTGGCACTACAACGGCCGTTCCTGGACCGAGCTGAAGAACCCGCCCGCGCTGATCGGCGAGGCCGACGCCTCCTCCGCCACCAACGCCTGGGCCAACGCGCGCGGCCTGAACGGCGACGCCAAGACGATCGTGCGGTTCGACGGCAAGCGCTGGAAGACCGTCTCGACCAAGGGCGTGCTGCCCGCCGACCAGCACCCCGAGGACGACAACGCCCCGCAGGTCTCCTCCTTCGTCGGGGAGCCGCTGGTGCGGTCCGCCAAGGAGGTCTGGTTCCCGGCCCACACCCAGCGCTACGGCGGGACGTCGAAGCCGTCCACCACCAACCTGCTGCTGCGCTGGAACGGCAAGCGCTGGCAGAAGTACGCCGTTCCCACCAAGCAGTCCCCGCGTGAGGTCGTCCCGGACGGCCGGGGCGGGCTGTGGGTCGTGGCCGGATCCCCGCACGACCGGGCCGAGATCTGGCACCGTTCGGCGGCGGGCAAGTGGACCCGCGCGAACGTCACCGTGCCGCGCGGCCGCGTCGGCGGCCCGGCGGACGCGGCGCTGATGCCCGGCACCCGTTCGGTGGTGGGCGCGGGCGTGCTGCGGCCGGCGGACCAGACGTCCTCCGACAGCGCGATCTTCTACTTCAAGGGCTGAGCCCGCGTCGCCGGGACCGGTTCCGCCGGTCCCGGCGATCATCACCCGGCGCTGGGCGATACTGGGGGCATGGTCGACGAAGAGCGCTGGAAGGCGCGGTTCCGCGCCGCGCGGGTGAGCCTTCCCGGATGGGCGCGGGAAGCCCCGCACCGCTGCACCTACCGGTCCAACGCCACCGGGACGTGGGAGATCTACGCCTGGGACCGGCGGACCGACGAGCGGCGGCAGGTGACCGACCGGCCCAACGGGACGTGGATGGGCGGCGTCGACCCGACCGGCGAGTGGGTGTGGTGGTTCGACGACACCGACGGCGACGAGTTCGGGACCTGGGTGCGCGTGCCGTTCGGCGGCGGCGAGGCCGAGCCCGCCGTCCCGGGGCTGGAGCCGTCCTACCCCTCGGGGCTGGCGCGCGGGTCCAGCGGGCTGGCGGTCGTCGGCCGGTCCCACCGGAACGGCTCCACGATCCACCTGGCGCGGCCCGGCGCGGACCCCGAGGTGCTGTACGAGCACACCGAGGACGCGCACGTCGCGGGCCTGTCGCGGGACGAGACGCTGATCGCGATCGGGCACAGCGAGCACGGCGACAGCCGCCACATGGCGCTGCGCGTGGTGCGGCCCGACGGCTCCACGGTCGCCGACCTGTGGGACGGGCCGGGCAAGGGCGTGTACGGCGCCGGGTTCGCGCCGGTCGCCGGCGACCCCCGGCTGCTGGTCAACCACGAGCGGCGCGGCCGCGACGAGATGCTGGTCTGGGACCCGGTCGCCGGGACCGAGCGGGAGATCGAGCTGGACCTGCCCGGCGAGGTCGGCGCCGACTGGTACCCCGACGGGACGGCGCTGCTGGTCCACCACGCCCATGAGGGCCGCGACGAGCTGTACCGCTACGACCTGGACACCGGGACGCTCACCCGCATCGACACCCCGCGCGGCACGATCGGCGGCGCGACGGCGCGGCCGGACGGGACCGTGGAGTTCGCCTGGTCGTCGGCGGCCGAG
This sequence comes from Actinomadura kijaniata NBRC 14229, assembly GCF_001552175.1. Lineage (GTDB taxonomy): Bacteria > Actinomycetota > Actinomycetes > Streptosporangiales > Streptosporangiaceae > Spirillospora > Spirillospora kijaniata. The sequence goes on along the minus strand of NZ_BCQR01000237.1, from coordinate 7,017 downwards.
CCGCCGGTGGTCCGCTCGACGTCCGGGGCGGTCGTGCTGACGCCGCCCGGCCCGCCCGCGCCGCCGTCGGTGCCGGTGGAGGACGTGTGGGTGGAGGGGCCCGGCGGGCGGATCCACGCGCTGGTCAGCCGCCCGGAGGAGGGCACCGGACCGTTCCCGGTCGTGTTCGACGTCCACGGCGGGCCGACCGCGCAGGACGACGACTCGTTCGTGCCGGCCGTGGCGGCGTGGGTGGACCACGGGTTCGCGGTCGTCCGCGTCAACTACCGGGGCTCCACCGGCTACGGGTCGGCGTGGCGCGACGCCATCGAGGGACGCGTCGGGCTGACCGAGCTGGAGGACATCAAGGCCGTCCGGGACTGGGCCGTGGAGTCCGGTCTCGCCGACCCCGCGAAGACCGTGCTGACCGGCGGGTCGTGGGGCGGGTTCCTGACGCTGCTGGGGATCGGCACGCAGCCGGACGACTGGTCGGTGGCGGTCGCGTCGGTGCCGGTCGCCGACTACGTGGCGGCCTACGAGGACGAGATGGAGGCGCTCCAGGCGTTCGACCGGTCGCTGTTCGGCGGCTCCCCCGAGGAGGTGCCCGACCGGTACCGCGAGTCGTCCCCGATCACCTACGTGGAGCGGGTGACGGCCCCGGTGTTCGTGCTGGCCGGGGAGAACGACCCGCGCTGCCCCATCCGGCAGATCGACAACTACCTGGCCCGGCTCGCCGAGCTCGGCAAGCCGCACGACGTCTACCGCTACGACGCCGGGCACGGCTCCCTGGTCGTCGAGGAGCGCATCAAGCAGATGGCGGCCGAGATCGACTTCGCGCGGCGGCATCTCGGGACGGGCTGACGTTTACAAGATCAACCGATCGGGGATCTTCCCGGTCGGCCGGTCCGGACGACCGGCGCCCCCCGCGTGAGAACGTCGAACGGGGGGCGCCGTGCCGATCGTCTGGGAGCCGCGACCGCGGCTGCTGACCGTGCTGACCTGCGGATCCGTGGTCTTCTCCATGCTGGGCGCCGGGGCGGGGCACTCCGCCGCCGCGCAGCCGCCCGCCCCGGTCGCGGCGGACCCGGTCGCGGCGGACCTGGTCGCGGCGGACCTGGTCGCGGCGGAACCGGCCGCGGCGGAACCGGCTGCGGCCCACCAGCCCCCGCCCTGGCGGCGGCTGATGGGCATCATGTGGTCCCCCCACTCCTGGACGCGCTCGACGCCGCTGCGCCACCGCCTCGCGGTGCGGGTGCTGCGCGCCCACGGCGTCCGGTGGCGTTCCAGCGGAGGGTGCTCCGACCGGGACCGCGTGGACTGCACGTCGTTCGAGGGCATCCGCTGGGGGACGATCGCCACGGTCGCGCGCCTGCGGCAGGAGAGCGGCTGCCCGCTGACGGTGTCGGGCGGCACCGAGCGGGGGCACGCGCCGGGCCCGCTCAGCCACCGTCGCGGCTACAAGATCGACATCCTGCCGGACCGGTGCGCCGACCGGTACATCACCCGGGTGTTCCGGCACGTCGGCGAGCGCGGCGACGGGGCGGAGCTGTACCGGTCGCCGGACGGGGTCGTGTTCGCCCGCGAGTCCGGCCACTGGGACATCACGGTCCCCTAGTCGCGCACCTCGCGGATGATGCCGACCAGCTCGCGGGTGACGCCCTTGAAGCCCGGCAGCCGGGACATCGACACCATCCGGTTGACGAGCGGAACGGTCCGTTCGACCAGCAGGTACGTCTTGCGGCAGCCCGGCGAGGAGTCGTGCACCCAGTACAGCACGACGCCCATCGAGTACAGCCACAGCAGCTCGGGCAGCTCCTTGCGGAACTCGGGGTCGATCCTGAGGTCGGAGCCGTCCACGACCTCGCGGTAGATCGAGACGGCGGCCTCCCGCGCCGGGCCGGACTCGGCCGAGAACGGGTTGAGCGGGCTGGTCGGCTCGGCGGCGAACTTGAAGAACTTCCCGGCGAACTCGTGGTAGGGCACCATCGTGTCCACCCGCGCCTTCAGCACGCCCAGCAGGCGCTGCGCGAAGCCGCGTTCGGAGTCCAGCACCGCCCGGCACGCCTTGACGTGCTCCTCCTGGAGCTCGTCGTAGTACGCCTGGATCAGCTCCTCCTTGGAGCCGAAGTAGTAGTAGGCGTTGCCGACCGAGACACCGGCCTCCTTCGCGATGGCCCGCATCGTGGTCGCCTCGTAACCGCGCTCGCGGAACAGCCGCAGCGCCGTCTCCACGATCAGCGCCCGCGTCTGTTCGGACTTCACCGCCTTCGTCTCGGTCACGTAGGCCACCCTAAGGCCCAGAACCCCGAGTCGCTCATGTTGCGCGAGCCACCTCGGGATGACGCCGGACGGGCCGCGCCGTCCGCGGCACGGCCCGTCCGGGACGGTCGTCAGCGGCCGGTGCCGCCGTAGACGGTCGCCTCCACCTGGTCGGCGTCCAGGTCGAACGCCCGGTGCGCGGCGGCGACGGCGGTGTCGATGTCGTCCTGCGCGACGACCACCGAGATGCGGATCTCCGAGGTGGAGATCATCTCGATGTTGACCCCGGCCTCGGCGAGCGCGCCGAAGAACGTCGCGGTGACGCCCGGGTTGGAGCGCATGCCCGCGCCGATCAGCGAGATCTTGCCGATGCGGTCGTCGTAGCGCAGCGCCTCGAAGCCGATCCGCTCCCGGAGCTTGTTCAGCGTGCTCAGCCCGGTCTGCCCGTCGGTGCTCGGCAGGGTGAACGAGATGTCGGTGCGGCCGGTGGAGGCCGCCGACACGTTCTGCACGATCATGTCGATGTTGATCTCGGCCTCGGACAGCGCCGTGAAGATGGCGGCGGCCTCGCCCACCTTGTCGGGCACCCCGACCACCGTGATCTTGGCCTCGCTGCGGTCGTGCGCGACGCCCGAGATGATCGCCTGCTCCATGTCCTGTCCTTCGATCTCGCTGCTGTCCACGACCCAGGTGCCTTCCTTCTGGGAGAAGGAGGAGCGGACGTGGATCGGGATGTTGTAGCGGCGCGCGTACTCGACGCAGCGCAGGTGCAGGATCTTGGCCCCGCTGGCGGCCATCTCCAGCATCTCCTCGTAGGAGATGCGCGGGATGCGGCGCGCGGCGGACACGATCCGCGGGTCGGCGGTGAACACCCCGTCCACGTCGGTGTAGATCTCGCAGACGTCGGCGTCCAGCGCGGCGGCCAGGGCGACCGCCGTGGTGTCGGAGCCGCCCCGGCCGAGCGTGGTGATGTCCTTGGTGTCCTGCGACACGCCCTGGAACCCGGCCACGATGCAGATCGAGCCCTCGTCCAGCGCGGTGCGGATCCGCCCCGGCGTCACATCGATGATCTTGGCTTTGCCGTGGGTGCCGTCGGTGATCACACCGGCCTGGGAGCCGGTGAACGAGCGGGCCTCGTGGCCCAGGTTGGCGATGGCCATGGCCAGCAGCGCCATCGAGATCCGCTCGCCGGCGGTGAGCAGCATGTCGAGCTCACGTGCCGGCGGCAGCGGGGAGACCTGCTTGGCCATGTCGATGAGGTCATCCGTCGTGTCGCCCATGGCGGACACCACGACGACGACGTCGTTGCCCGCCTTCTTCGTCGCGACGATGCGCTGGGCGACCCGCTTGACGCACTCGGCGTCGGCGACGGAGGAGCCACCGTACTTCTGCACGATAAGGGCCACGAGTGGGCGCTCCTCGGTTCGGGGTCAGGCTACCGGCGACGAGTCTACCGACGTCACGCCCGCGAATTACGGGCAGGTAAAGCTCACGGCGAGACAAGCTTCCCGAAGTGTGAGATAGGCCGCCGTCAGAGGAAGTCGGTCATCGGCCCGAACTCGGTGCGGATGATGGTCGCGTCCCGGCTGAAGGTGACGTTGTACCGGTGCGTGCCGATGCCCATGCCGGCGCCGCCCAGCTCGTCCACGCTGCCGAAGAGCATGTCCGGGCCGTCCTGCCAGACGCCGAACCCGTGCAGGGCGAGCGCCCCGCGCACCATCTCCCGCATCACCGGACGGCGGTCGGGGTACGCGGTGAGCTGCTGGACGATGTCGGCGGCCCGGTCCAGGGCCCGGTCGAGGGTGGACAGGCCGATCTCCGCGAGGCCGTCGCCGGTGAGCGCGAAGTGCCGGACGCCGCCGTCGCCCGGCACCGCCCAGTGGCCGCTCGCGCCGCCCAGGTGCGCGGCGGCGCGGGACAGGACCTCCACGACGTGCGCGCCCCGCGGGTGGCCAGACAGGTCGACGCGGTCGGCGGCCAGCTCGGCGGCGCCGTGCTCGCGGGCGGCCGCGCGGAAGCGTTCCGCTCCGGGCCGGCCGGTCCACTCCCAGACGCCGTCCGGGCGCACCAGACCGACCTCGACGGCGGTCACCGTCCGGCCGTTCCCGAAGTCGAGGACCCCGGCCGCGGGTTCCCAGACGGGGACGGTGCGCCAGCCGCCGACCTCGGCGGCCAGGGCGTGGCCGGTGTCGAGCGTGCGGGCGACCGCCGGCGCGGCGATCTCCATCAGGGCCCCGGGCAGCGGCGCGGGAACGCCCAGCTCGATGATGTCGAGCCTCTCGTCGGCGGGGTCCTCGTCCGGCGGGGGCGGCGCCTCGGGCATCTCGACGAAGTAGTAGGTCAGCGCCCGGCCGCCGTGCGGATACTTGATCACCAGACCGGAGCCGAGCAGCCCCGACACCCGGGCGGCCAGCACGTCGGCGGCCGCGCGGGGGTCGGCGAACGCGCCCAGGTCCACCAGCGGGGCGGTCAGCTCCGGCACGCCGTGGCGTTCGCCCAGCGCACGCAGGCGCCCGGCGTGCAGGCACACCGGATCGCCGGGGTCACGGGCGGCCCAGGTCCACTGGAAGGTGTGGTCCTCGGCGAGGGTGCCCAGCACGCTCGCCGTCCGCCGGTCCCCGTCCACCCAGAACGCGCCCGCCTCCGGGTCGCGGCGCAGCGCCCGGCCGGCCAGCGCCGCGTTGAGCCGCCGGAACCGCAGCACCGTCTCCGGCATGCCCCCGGTGGTCAGCGCCCGCAACTCCTCGCTGAACGGCATCCGTCCCCCATCCCGGTGATCTCGCGAGATCCCGAGGCTAGGGGACGGGACGGGCGGCCGCTACTGGACGGCGACGCTCTCCTGGACGACGTCGAGGCGGGCGCCCGCGATCACCGCGTGCAGGGCGCGCAGGGCCGCTCCGGCGTGGTTGCCCCAGTGGTTGAAGTAGGAGTACTGCCACCACCACAGGGCCTCCAGCGGGCGGTCCTGCTGGTAGTGGCGCAGGCCGTGGACCAGGTCGCTGGCCACGTCCACCAGGTCGTCCGACAGCCGGTACGACGTCGGCTCGGTGTCCTTGTACGGGTCGAACACCTCGACGTACTCGTCGACCGTGACCAGGCGTTCGGCGAGTCCCTGCCGGACGTGGTCCAGGTCGGGATCGTCGCCGATCTCCGGCTCCCAGTTGTCCGGGAGGATCACGTCGGCGCTGGCGCCCAGCTGCGCACCGGCCAGGATGACCTGCGACACCTCCAGGAGCAGCAGCGGGATCGTGTGCGTCCCGCCCTCGCCGCGCGCGACCGCCTCCAGACCGCTGAGGTAGTTCTCGACGTGGCAGGCGACACGTTCGGCCAGGGTGTTCCAGTCCTGCGGACTGTTGGTGTCAGACATCGAGGAGTCTCCGTCCTTCGAACGCGCGGCCCAACGTCACCTCGTCGGCGTACTCGAGGTCGCCGCCCACCGGCAGGCCGCTGGCCAGGCGGGTCACGGTCAGTCCCATCGGTTTCACCAGCCGGGCGAGGTAGGTCGCGGTGGCCTCGCCCTCCAGGTTCGGGTCGGTCGCCAGGATCAGCTCGGTGACGGTCCCGTCGGCCAGCCGCGCCATCAGCTCACGGATGCGCAGGTCCTCGGGGCCGACGCCCTCGATCGGGCTGATCGCGCCGCCCAGCACGTGGTACCGGCCCCGGAACTCGCGCGTCTTCTCGATCGCGACGACGTCCTTGGACTCCTCCACCACGCAGATCACGCTGGGGTCGCGGCGGGGGTCCCGGCAGATCCGGCACTGCTCCTCCTCCGCGACGTTCCCGCACGTCCCGCAGAACCGGACCTTCTCCTTGACCTCCTTGAGCGCCCGGCCGAGCCGTTCGACGTCGGCGGGGTCGGCGGCCAGGAGGTGGAAGGCGATCCGCTGCGCGCTCTTGGGGCCGACGCCGGGCAGGCGGCCCAGCTCGTCGATCAGGTTCTGGACGACCCCTTCGTACAACGGTCGCTTCCTTTCGGGTCGGAGGGGCGGACGGAGGCGTTCCGTCCGCCCGGTTCGCTTCGGGTCAGTGGCCGGGCGGGGGGCCGCCGGGCATGCCGGGCAGGCCGGGCATCCCTCCCTGGCCGAGGCCCGGGATGTCGCCGAGGCCCTGGGTGAGCGGGCCCATCTTCTGCTGCATCAGCTCCTGGATGGCGCGGCCCGCGTCGCGGATCGCCGCCAGCACCAGGTCCGCCACCGTCTCGGCGGTGTCGGCCGGGTCGCCCGGGTCGATGGCCTTGGGGTCGATCCGCAGATCGACGACCTCGCCCTGCCCATTGATCTTCACGGTCACCAGACCGCCGCCCGCGGTGCCCTCCACCTGCGTCTCGGCCAGCTCCTGCTGGGCGCTGACCAGCTGCTCCTGCATGCGCTGCGCCTGCTGGAGCAGTTCCTGGATGTTCAAACCACCGGGTTCCACGGGGTGTACTCCGTTTCCTCGCCGCCCCCGTAAGGGCCTGACTCCTCCGGGCCCACGGGCCACCGGACGTCCGTCCTTCCCGAGACTACGGGTTTCGGGCGGGATGCGGTACGCACCCGGCGCGGTGCGCCCGGGAGCGGTCAGGTGTTGTCGATCTCCCTGATGACCTGACCGCCCAGCTCCCGCTGGATCAGCGCCATTCCGCTCATCTCCGCCTCGGTCCCGTCGGCGTCGGCGTCGCCTTCGGGGTCGACCTCCTCGCGTTCGTCGAACGGGCCGGGCTCCGGCGGGGGCGGCGGCTCGTCGGGCGGCGGGGGGCCGGGATCGGGCGGGGGCGGCGGCGTGTCGTTCCGGGGCGGGCGG
>NZ_BCQR01000236.1 GCF_001552175.1 Actinomadura kijaniata NBRC 14229 | reverse complement strand
CTGGTCCTGGGCGGGCTGCCGATCCGGGAGCCGGTCGCCCGCTACGGCCCGTTCGTGATGAACACCCGCGAGGAGATCATCCAGGCCTTCGAGGACTTCCAGGCGGGCCGGATGGGAACGGTCCCGGCGCAGCAGGTGCCGCACCGGACCAGCGCCGACACCGCCGTCAACTGATCCAGACCCCCTCGGGCGCGGCCGCCCCGCGCCCATGGACCTCCACCACACCGCACACCACCGCCACGGGGGAAACGTCATGTCCGTCGAGCGTCCGGTCCGCGTCGCCGTCGTCTACTACTCCGCCACCGGAACGGTCTTCGCCCTCGCCAAGGCCGCCGCCACCGCCGCCGAGAAGGCGGGCGCCGAGGTGCGGCTGCGCAGGGTCCGGGAGCTGGCCCCGGACGAGGCCATCGCCTCCAACCAGGGCTGGGCCGAGAACGCCGCGGCCACCCAGCACGTCGTCGAGGCGTCCCTGGACGACCTGGAGTGGGCCGATGTGATCCTGTTCGGCGCGCCGACCCGCTTCGGTCTGCCCGCCGCCCAGCTCAAGCAGTTCATCGACACCGCCGGCGGCCTGTGGGCGAGGGGTAAGCTGGTGGACAAGGTCGTCAGCTCGTTCACCTCCACCGCCACCGCGCACGGTGGCCAGGAGTCCACCATCCTGGCGATCAACAACACCTTCTATCACTGGGGCGCGATCATCGTGCCGCCCGGTTACGCCGACCCGGTCCAGTTCCAGATGGGCAACCCGTACGGCACCAGTCACGTCTCGAACAACGGCGAGGTCGGGCCGGGCGAGGTCGAGCTGGCCGCGATCGGGTTCCAGACCACCCGGGCCGTCGAGGTCGCCGCGGCGCTGAAGGCCGGACGCTACGCCCTCGAAACCTCCTGACCTGCGGTTGTTCCGTTCCGGACCGCCACGGGCCGCGCACTGGGGGGAGCGCGGTCCGTGGCCTTTTCGTGTCCGAGGAGTTGCCGGGGTTTGGGGTGACGGCCGGGACCCCATGCGCTACTGTGTTCGAACAGTCGAACAGCAGTTCGACTGGCTTGTTCGGGCCGGTCCCGGCACGTTCGCCTGGGGAGGCGACATGGTGGCCACGCTGGAGGGAACGGCCTCGCGCTGCGGGGGCAGGCGCGTGGCCGCGACACGCCACAGTGCTTTCTACGGAAATCTACGACCGCAGCTATACCGCCTCATAGAGTCCGAGACCGTGGACCCCGTGCGCAACCCCTACGCCCCGGGCGCCGGGCAGCGCCCCCCGGAACTCGCCGGCCGCGACCGCGAGCTGCGGCAGTTCGAGGTCGTGCTGGAACGCGTCGCCCGCGGCCGCCCCGAGCGCAGCATGATCATCACCGGGCTGCGCGGCGTCGGCAAGACCGTGCTGCTGAACTCGTTCCGCTCGATGGCGATCCAGAAGCTGTGGGGCACCGGCAAGATCGAGGCCCGGCCGGAGCAGTCGATCCGCCGCCCGATCGCCTCGGCGCTGCACATGGCGGTCCGCGAGCTGGCCCCCCGGCACCGCGCGCCCGACCGGATCGAACGGTTCCTCGGCGTGCTGAAGTCGTTCGCCCAGTCCGGCCCCGAGGACGAGGCCAAGGGACGGGCCCGCGCGCACCGCTGGCAGCCGGGCATCGACGTGCCCGCCACGCGCGGCCGCGCCGACTCCGGGGACCTGGAGATCGACCTGACCGAGCTGTTCGTGGACGCCGCCGAGGTCGCCACCGACGTCGGCGCGGGCATCGCGCTGTTCGTGGACGAGATGCAGGACATCCCCGCCGACGACGTGTCGGCGCTGTGCGCGGCCTGCCACGAGCTGTCGCAGAGCGGCGGGCCGCTGATCGTGGTGGGCGCGGGACTGCCGCACCTGCCCGCCGTGCTGTCGGCGAGCAAGTCCTACTCCGAACGCCTGTTCCGCTACGCCCGCATCGACCGCCTGGACCGCGAGTCCGCCGACATCGCCCTGCTGGCGCCCGCCGAGCGCGAGGGCGTGACGTTCACCCCCGAGGCCCTGGACGCGCTCTACGGCGCGGCCGACGGCTACCCCTACTTCGTGCAGGCGTACGCGAAGGTCGTGTGGGACGTCGCCCCCGACTCACCGATCACCGCCGACGACATCCGGGTCGCCGCCCCCGAGGCCGAGAGCGAGCTGGCGGTCGGCTTCTTCGGCAGCCGCTACGAGCGCGCCACCCCCGCCGAACGCGACTACATGCGCGCGATGGCCACGCTCGGCGACGACCCCGTCCCCACCTCCGCCGTCGCCGAGGAGCTGGGCCGCAAGCCCTCCAGCCTGTCACCCGCCCGCGACGGCCTGATCAAGAAGGGGCTCATCTACAGCGCCGAACGCGGCGTGGTGGCGTTCACCGTCCCCCACTTCGGCCGGTTCCTGCGGGCCCAGCCGGTGTGAGGACTCTCTAACGGTCTCTAGCGCGTGCGCTAGAGACCCGTATAAGGCCGCATCGGTGCGGGCCGCCCGCTTCTCCGGCGTGCGCTACGAGAATCTAGCCCTCTCTAGCGCACGCCCTAGACAACCGTATAAAAGATCATCGAAGGCTCGACAGCCAGACCACCGCCGCCGCGAGGGCGTCCTCGGCGGGCTCGTCCGGTTCGATCGGCGCGGCCGGGTAGGCGTGCCCGGTCCGGTCCGCCTCCCGCGCCACGGTCAGCACGAGCATCGCGCCGTCCGCCAGGTCGATCGCGACGTTCCCGGTGGGCACCCCGCCGGTCGGCGCGCCGAACGTCCGCGTCCCCGGCCGCCCCCGCAACGCGATCACCACGGCCTCCGCCGCGCTCATCGTGTCCCCGTCGGTCAGCACCGCGACGGGCGCGTCCGGGTCGGCGAGCGCCAGCGGGTTGGCGGGGATGGGCAGCGTCTCGTCGTCCACGAAGATCCGGCCGTCGCGCTGCGACCAGACGCCCTCCTCCTCGCCGTCGGCGTTGACGAACGCCCCGATCCGCCCCTCGCCGAGCAGCGGCGCGAGCACGGTGAGCGGTGCGTACATGCCGCCCCCGGTGTTGCCGCGCAGGTCGACGATCCACCCGGCGGGCCGGGCCGCGTCCAGCTCGCGCAGCAGCGCCACGCCGGTGCCGACGTAGCGCTCGTCCTCGGCCTCGTCCCCGGACGACTCCGGCAGCGCCACGAGCGCGAACCGCCCCTCGACGATCTTCCCGGTCGGCATCGTCCCCGACGCCGCGCCGCCGCCCTCCCCGCCCTCGCCGTCGCCGAACGCCTCCCGCACCGCCTCCGGCGTCAGGAAGAAGGTGTGCGGGTCGCCGAGCGCCCGCACCGCGCGCTGGATCTCCCCGTACACCTCGGCGGGCGACGACGCGCCCTCGGTCCGCGCGAGCGCCTCGGCGCGCAGTGCCGTCCAGTCCACGTGCTTGCGGCGAAGGGACTGCTCTTCCAACAGGTCCAGGACATGAGCGAGATATTCGTTCGGCACATCACGTACCGTAACGGGCGAACGAGGAGGGGAGCGCCGACCGGCCTTCTCCACCGGCCTCTATGATCATGACTGGAGGCCCCTGGAGAGCCCCGCGCCCGCCGTGCCCTCCGGTTCCAGCACCGCCGAGCGCACCACCCGGTCGCGCTCCGCCGTGGACACCGCGAAGACGATCTCCACCTCGCGCTCCCCGAAGCGCGCCGGGTACACCAGGAACCGCCAGCAGCCCTCCCGCCACACGTCCAGCGGGACCGCGCTCATCACGAGGTTCTCGTAGGCGGCCCACACGTCGCTGTCGTGCAGCGTCGCGTACGTCTCGCCGAGGGTGCCGCGCCGCCGCGCGCACGGCACCCGGGGCCGCCCGCCCTGCCGCCCGAGCAGCCGCCGCACCAGCGTCCCCAGCTCCGGCGACAGCGCCGCGAACAGCGCCAGCTCGACCGTCACCACCAGCCCGACCCGCGCCGTCCCCGCCCGCAGCACGTCCATCCCCGCCAGCGGCGCGCTGAGCGCCGCGATCGCCGCGCCGGTGAACAGCATCGCCCGCGCCACGCTGCGCCGCCCGACCCGCTTGTCGCTGAGCCCCCCGAAGCAGCCGCAGCCCGCGTCCGGCCGGTGCGTGCGCATCTCGCTCAACGCCCAGGTCGCCACCGCGAACGCCACCGCCGTCGCCACCCGCACCGACAGGTGCGAGGTCACCAGCAGCGCCAGCCCCAGCACCCCCTCGGCGACGGCCACCCCGACCGCCGCGCTCCGGCGCCGCCGCAGCGCCGTCACCCGCAGGGGAACTCCGTGCACGTGCGTGGTGCCGCCCGCCGCGGCCGGCTCGCGCACCGCCAGCTTGGCCAGGCACGCCGCCAGCAGCACCGCCGCCAGCAGCAGCACCTGCGCGTTCTGGAACGCGGTCACCATGGCGACCCCTCCTCGTTCCGCACTCCGTGATGGACGGCCACGTTGAAACACCCCGCCGCCAGGTCCCCGCCCAGCCCCGCGAACGCGACGGCCGTCAGCTCGACGATCCGCCCCCGGGGCGAGGTCCCGCACTCCACGCACCGGTCGCAGTACCGCGCCGCGACGCATCCGCACTCGACCACCGGCACCACGGCGGCCCGCTCCCCGCACTCGTTGTGGACGACGACCTCGCTGCCCAGCGACAGCCAGGGCAGCACCGCGCACCCCGCCGGAGCGTCGACGCAGCCGCCCGCGTGCCCCTCGCCGTCCACCGCCGGGTACGCCAGCCCGAACACGTCCCGCGACGCCCCCACGCCGCCGAACCAGGTGGCCGTGCCCCGGACCGGGTCGGGCGGCGCCTGGTACGGGTCGGCGGCGGCGGGGCGGTCGGCCCGGTAGCCCGGCTGCGACGTGCCCGGCGTCACCGCCACCGGCCCGTCCGGCGACGTCACGCACACCACGTCGATCAGGTAGCCCGGCTCCAGCCGGGGATGGCGCACCAGCACCCGGCCGAGGACGCGCGGGGGGATCACCACATGGGCGCGTCCCCGATGCGGGCCCATGTCCACCTCCACGGTGTCCCTCCCGCGCATCAGGACGGTGCCGGTCACCCGGCCGATGTCGACCCACACCCGGTCGGCCGCCGGCCCGTCGCCCCCGGCCCGCACGACCACCCGGCGCCCCGGACGCAGCGCGGCGAGGCCCCCGCTCCCGCCGCGCCAGATCCGGGTGGCGTCGGTCATCGGCACCCGGGTCTCCCCGGCGGCCGTGCGCAGCACCAGCAGATGCGGGCTGGCGTCCAGAACCGTTCCGGCCAGCACCCGCAGCGGCGGACGCGCCCCCTCCGGGACACCGCCGGGCGCGGGCGCCTCCAGCACCGCCCGCCGACGACGGCGGCGCGCTTCCCGGTCACGGACTGGCGGCATCGGCGGCCCTCCGGCTCGACTCTTCACCCGTGGGTCACTGGTGTGAGGACAGTGAGTCAAGAGTCACGCGCGGTCACACGTCTGTCGACGGATTTGTCGCGATAAGTCAGAACGGGGTAGAGGTTTGTGTCACTCGGTATATTTCTTCTCTCCCGGTTGACGCTAAAATGCCTTTTATGTTGACCCGAAATTACGATCTCCGTGCGATCGTCAAACGTGGAGAGGGCCGTGACGGCCTCCCACGTCGGTCACAACGGCATGGCTCCGCGGGGGCCCCGGAACCCCTGGCTCGGTGGTCTCTTGAACAACACGCGGCATGAGGAGTTCCGTGAGTATGTCACGGCCCGCGAACGCGTGCTGATGCGCACCGCGCTCCAGCTGACCGGTGACCGCGCCGACGCCGAGGACCTGCTCCAGGCCGCTCTCGCCAAGACCTACCTGGCCTGGGACCGCATCCAGGACCGCGCCGCCATGGACGGCTACGTGCGCCGCGCCATGGTCAACACCCAGATCTCCTGGTGGCGCCGCCGCAAGCTGGAGATCTACCCGACCGACGAGCTGCCCGACAGCCCCGTCGACGACCACACCCGCCGCAGCGAGCTGCACGACGCCCTCCGCCGCGCCCTGCGCCGCCTCCCCGAGCGCCAGCGCCTCGCGGTGATCCTGCGCTATTACGAGGACATGCCCGAGGCCGAGATCGCCGAGGCCCTCGGCATCAGCGTCGGAACGGTGAAGAGCACGGTGTCCCGGGCGATGGCGAAACTGCGCGAGGACACGGGCCTGGGCACCGATTTCAAGATCCCTCCACAACTCCCCGAACGCTGATCGGCCCCCTTTCCCCCACCGTCGGGACGCGCCGGGACGGACCATTGCCGGAAGGGGCCGAAGTAGCGGGACATAAACGCGTGGATTGCTCACGTTCTCCCCGGCGAGCCATTGATGATCGCGAAAGCGCGCGGCCGCCCGCCGGCCCGGGGTGCTGACAAAAACCCGCGTAACGGACAGAATCCGGTTCAAGGTCCGCCGAGCCGGAGGTGCGCCGTGTGGAGCACGATGCAGGACTTCCCCCTCACCATCACGTCGATCATGCGGTACGGGACGGAGATCTTCGGACGGTCGGCCGAGGTCGTCACCTGGACCGGCGGTGAGCCGCGACGCCGGAGTTACGCCGAGGTCGGCGAACGCGTCGCGCGCCTGGCGGGCGCCCTGCGCGGCCTGGGGGTGGACGCCGACCAGCGCGTGGCGACGTTCATGTGGAACAACGCCGAGCACCTGGAGGCCTACCTCGCCGTCCCCTCCATGGGCGCGGTGCTGCACACCCTCAACCTCCGCCTGGCCGCCGACCAGATCGCCTACATCGCCGACCACGCCGAGGACGACGTCGTCATCGCCGACGCCTCCCTGATCCCGCTGCTGGCCCCGGTCCTGCCCCGCATGAAGACCGTGCGGCACGTGATCGTCGTCGGCGAGGGCGACACCGCGCCCCTGGCGGGCGCGGGCAAGCGACTCCACGACTACGAGACGCTGCTCGCCGCCGCGCCGCCCGCCTTCGACTGGCCCGACATCGACGAACGCCAGGCCGCCGCCATGTGCTACACCAGCGGCACCACCGGCAACCCCAAGGGCGTCGTCTACTCGCACCGCTCGGCCTACCTGCACTCGATGGTCGTCTGCACCGGCAACTCCGCCGGCCTGGACGCCCGCGACCGCGTGCTGCCGGTCGTGCCGATGTTCCACGCCAACGCCTGGGGCCTGCCCTACGCCGCGCTCATGGCCGGCGCCTCGCTGGTCATGCCCGACCGCTTCCTCCAGGCCGAGCCGCTGGCCCGGCTCATCGCGGCCGAACGCCCCACCGTCGCCGGGGCCGTCCCCACCATCTGGGCCGACCTGCTGCGCCACCACGGCGAACACGGCGGCGACCTGTCGAGCCTGCGGCTGGTCAAGTGCGGCGGCTCGGCCGTCCCCGAGTCGCTGATGCGCGCCTTCGACGAGCTCGGCGTCCCGATCATCCAGGCGTGGGGGATGACCGAGACCTCCCCGCTCGCCACCGTCGCGCACCCGCCCGCCGACGCGACCGGCGAGGACGCCTGGCGGTACCGCGTCACCCAGGGCCGGATCATCGCCGGGCTGGAGATCCGGATCGTCGGCGACGACGACCGCGTGCTGCCCCGCGACGGCGAGGCCGTCGGCGAGGTCGAGATCCGCGGCCCGTGGATCACCGGCGCCTACCACCGCGACGAGGACCCCGCCCGCTTCCACGACGGCTGGCTGCGCACCGGCGACGTCGGCACCCTCACCGCCGACGGCTACCTGGTGCTGACCGACCGCGCCAAGGACGTCATCAAGTCCGGCGGCGAGTGGATCTCCTCGGTCGAGCTGGAGAACCACCTCATGGGCCACCCCGACGTGATCGAGGCCGTCGTGGTCGGCGTCCCCGACGACCGCTGGCAGGAACGCCCCCTGGCCTCCGTCGTCCTCCGCGAGGGGGCGACCGCGACCCCCGCCGAGCTCAAGGGGTACCTCGCCGCCCGGGTCCCGAAGTGGCAGCTCCCCGAACGCTGGGCCTTCATCGAGGAAGTACCGAAGACCAGCGTCGGGAAGTTCAACAAGCGCGCCGTCCGCGGCCGCTACGCGAACGGTGAGCTCGACGTGATCCGCGTCGACTGACCCGCGTAGCCCGCCGGCCACATCAGGCTCACCACGCACACCAAGCCGTCGTCAAGGGCGGTCTCAGACGGTCGACCACCTCCGACCCGAGGAGACGCCCGTGGCACAGCCGTACGGCCAGCCCGCGCTCCGGCAGGAGTTCGTTGCGCGATCGCGCACGGCGCTCTCCTGGGCGGCCGCACCTTCGGCGCGGCAGCGGCTGGCGCCCCGGATGCGGGTCGGCTGACGGTTCGACGTCGGTGGCGCTGCTTCCAGCGAACCGGAAGGTCGTCAAGCAGCACCCGCGCGCGAAGGTCAAAGGATGCGTCCGGTGCAAGAACGCGCATTCACGACTAATGCCCCAAGGGTGCCGTGGCCACCGGTTCCCACCGGTACAACCGCCCGACCCGCTGCTGCGCGACCAGATGAACCGCCCGCACCGTGAACGGGCATGTCGTCGGCGGAGACGCAAACGCCTCAATCACCGGGGCCGCCGGGCCGTCTCCGTGGCTGTAGGCGACAGAGACATGGGGTGTCCAATCGGGCTCGTCGGCGAGCTGGTGCACCCGTACAGCCCCGTCGGTCGCCTCACGGACCGCGTCGCGCACCGGGTCGAGCGCGCGGGCCGGGCGGATGCCGAGCATGACCGCCTCGCTGTGGAACCACAGCCTGCCGATCTCGACGGTGATCGGGGCGAGCAGACGCAACCGCTTTGCCGCCGCATCCGCCATGGCGCCGACCTCGGCCTCGGAGATCTCATCGGCGAACCCGACGATCTGTGTGGTCATGTGCAGCCATCGCGCCGGAACGAGGTCCAGGCCGTCAAGACCCGCGAGTCTGCTCTGACACTCCTGGATCAGGGAGCGGGCGAGAGGCTGGTCATCGAGCAGGATGTGCCACACCAGCAGGCGGCGACCAGGTCGCACGCCTGGTCGCCACCACCAGTGGTCGGACATATGAGTCGGCAGGGGGCTCACGACACCTCCGGAACAGCGGCGGTCTTGTGCTCCAGTGATCCGGCTTGGAAGACGCTGATCTTCTCTCGTAGATCGGCAGCGTGGCGGTCCCCCTTGTAGCGGCTGTGCCGGAGCCGCTGGCCGATCTCGCTCATCCTGCCGATGATCGTGACGACCCGGTACTCGTCCCCGAGATCGAGCACCGGGTTCAGCTCGGCGGCGGCGCCCTCGGCGTCGCCGGTCATCACGTGTGCCAGAGCGGCACCGATGCGGACCTGCGCCCAGGTCCCATACACCCACTGATCGCCGTCAGCCCACGCGTCGTCGGCGGCTTGGACCGACCGCAGCATGGCAGCCGGGTCACGCGCGCCCAGGCCGACCTGGAGGGCGTAGGTCTCCTGCCGGGCGCGCGGGCAGCTCCAGGCGTCGGCGGTTTGGTCGGCGGCCCCTGGTGCGTCGGCGGCGGTCCGGGCGCGGGCGAGCGCTTCATGGGCGGCCTCGATGTCGCCGCTCGACTGGAGGGCCGTGGCCTCCGACACCGCCAGCAGCACCCGCCCGCGAGCTGTGGCGGGGGCGAGCTCGAACCCACGGCGCGCCAGGCCCGCAGCGTCGCGGTACCGGCCCTCCCATCGGGCGGTCTTGGACTGGGCGCACAGCACCAGAGCGCGAACGGTGTCGCAGTCGGCTTCGTCGGCGCACGTCCAGGCGGCGTATCCGTAGGCGTCGGCGAGACGGTATCGGCCGACGTCTCCGGCGAGCAGGTTGATCACGGCGAACAGCTCGGCGGAGATGGTCAACAACGCCTGTGTCTGGGCGATGCGCTGGCGCCCGCCACGCAGGATCTTGGTGACCTTCGCCTGGAGCGCGGTCGCCTCTTGCAGCACCTCCAGCGGTGGCTGCCGGGCGTAGTCGAATGTGAGGCGGCGGGTCGCGGTCTCCAGGTAACGGATCATGCCGTCACCCACATCGCTCTGCTCCAGCCATGCGGCCAGCTCGACAACGTCCTCCTCTGGGGCGGGTCGAGCAGGATGCACGCTCCTCTCCAGGGAATGGAGCGGGTCGAACAGGATGTCCTCGGGGACGCCGTAGGCCGCCGCGTATGCGGCGCGGTAGCGCTCCGAGATTCCAGAGCGGCCGGCCTCCCAACGCTTGATGTAGGAGATCAGCGTGTCGAGGTCGGGGCGTTGGGAGCTGGTGAGCGCATCGCGCAGTCGCCGCGCCGTCTCTGGCTTCAACCAGCCGCGCCGCCTTCGTTCGGCCCGCAGCCGTTCGCCAACCGCACGTCGCCGCTCGTCGGGCGTCATCGTGTGCACCTCACGTGTCGCCGTGCTCTGGATTGCTCCCAAGTGCTCCCCAGTGTGCCCCTGCCTCTGCCTCTTGTGCAGGGGCTTCACTGCTGGTGTGGGCGGTCCCGCCATCGAGTTCACCGTGGGGCCGCGCCCGCCCGAAACGAAGGCGGCCCCGGCCTGGTGCGCGAACACCACGGGTTCCGGGGCCTCGGCCGGAATCGAGGTCCGACCTATGGGCACGGTACCCAACGACGACGAGCGCGGCAGGGTAGAGCGGGAGCGGCTGTGTGCCGATCATCCCGACCGGAGGATCGCCCGGGATGGCCGGTGGATCCCATGGGTCGCCCGGCGCGGGGGCGACGGTCAGCGGAACCGGCCGCGCGGCATCGTGGAATCCGTCCGGGCCGAGACCCTCGACATCCTGCGCGAGATGATCGTCGAGGTCGAGGCGCTGGAACAGCGGATCGCCGACCGGCACGGCCCCCGCCGCGACGCGTGGGACAAGCCGTGACCAGGACCGCGACCGGGCAGTGGTTCGGGCGGCGCCTCACCGATGACCAGTGCCGCGCCGTCGCGCTCCAGCTCGACCAGGCGCACCCGGCGTGGATCGTCTGGTGGGGCCCGAAGACCCGGCGCTACTGGGCGCTGCCCGCCCGCGGCCTGACCACGCCGGTCCTGGAGCACGCACATCCGGACGGGCTGGAAGCCGCGATGCGCGAGGTCGAGCAGTGGCACGGCATCGACACACGGGGCGGCGCGCCCGCCCTGCCCCGCGCGGTCGGTGCCGGCAGCGCCTCGCCGGTACCGGCCGTGCAGCCACAGCCACGAAGGGGATCGCGATGAGCACGACGGATCTGGAAGCCCTGGCCGGGGAGCTGACGACGCGCGGCCTGGTGGCCGAGCTGACGCACGACGGGCTGCGCGTCTCCAACCCGAAGGTGGTGGGCTGCTGCGGGTCGCATCCCGGCACGGTCATCACCTGCCGCGACAGCGTGGGCGGCGGGAGCTGGTTCTACACGAGCTGGGGTGAGGCGCTGGCGCCGGTGACGTGTCCGGTCGACGCGGCGCGGGCGGTGCGGCGCTGGCTGTCGCGCAGCCCGGACCAGGCGCCGAGCGTGGTCTTGGCGTAGAGCCGGGGCGGCGGTGCGGGCTCCCGGAGAAGGCTGACCGTCACCCCTTTCGTTCCGCGGCCTCGGGGTGGTGATGCGTCCCCGGGGCCGCGGCCCAACGTGTGCCGACCCGTGATGCGCTGTCCCCAACATCCGCACCACGGTCGGCACAAAAGGGCGGCCCGCCCCTCCACGCGGAGGGACGGGCCGTTCGTCTGAACGACCGGCGACCGTCAAGTTTTCAAATGGTCACAAACTGCCGAACGGCCCGTGAACATGCCTGGAGTGTCGCGCGTCACACTCATCCGCCCCCCGCCCCGACCATCAGGAGCCCCTGTGATCACACGCCTAGTGGCCCCCGCCACTCTCGTCGCCGCCCTGATCCTCGCGACGGGATGCGAGACCGGCACCGAGCCCGTCGCCGTCCAGCCCGCCGACAAGAACGCCGGCAACAGCAACGGCAAGGCCGGGAAGCCTGTGACGGTGAAGCTCGCCGCGAAGAAGACGACGGCCAAGAAGTCGGTCCTGGGCGAGGCTGGGGCCTTGTCCTGCGTGAAGGTCACCGTGACCAACCAGCGCAAGAAGAACCTGGCGGTCAACCCGCTGTACTTCTCGATCACCGACACCAAGGGCCAGAAGCACGAGAGCAGCGAAGCGCTCGCGGCCTATGAGGGGGAGATGGCCTCCACCACCCTCGCACCCGGTGAGAAGGCGACGGGGGTGATCTGTGGGAAGGGCAAGTTCGTGCCGAAGATCGTGGCGATGACGGATGAGCTGTTGCAGGAGCAGGCCCGCGCCGAGGTCGCCTGATCCGGCATGAAAGTGCCCACGAACGCGGCTCGCTGCGGATAGCAGCGCAGGTCAATGAGGGTGCTCCCCGCGCACGCGGGGATGGCCCCACCCTCCCCGCGCTGTTCCACGCCGCCGCCCGGTGCTCCCCGCGCACGCAGGGTTGTCGATGAACATGGTCCGTCCTCTAGGGGACGGACCATGTTCATCTCCGATGTCTGGCGGTCAGCTCGACCGCCGTCAGGGCGAGGCCGATTAACGCGGTGCCGAGCTGGGCGAGGCAGGAGATTTACGAAAGATGGCGGGTGCTGCCGGTCACGGCGCGCCGCGAGATGTTGGCCCGGCTGCTTCGGCATGTGGCGGTGTCGCGTGTGAGCGGGGGAAGCACGGAGCTGCGGGTTGACCTCGCCCCAGTATGGGAGCCGTGCTCGTGTCCGCGATGCGCGAAGGCCGAGGAGGCCACGGCCGTGGCGTGATCGGCTGGTCTCGCGTTCTACCAGGTAGAGGCATGGTTGCTTGGGAGAAGACCAGCGCGGGAAGTTCAACAAGCGGGCCGTCCGTGGTCGCTACGCGAACGGTGGGCTCGACGTCGTCCGGGTCGACTGACCGCCGCCCCCGCGTCCGGGGCGGCGGCCCGGTCATGGGGGGTCGGGGTCCTCCGCGTCGTGGCGGGTCGCGGTGTGGCGGAGCCGGGAGGCGTGCAGGGACAGCGCGACCGCGGCGTCCTCGACGGCGCGCAGCTGCTCGGCGCTCAGCCCGTCGAGGGCCTGGCAGGCGGCGTCGTCGTCATGGTCGAGGCAGGAGTCCAGGGCGGCGTGCGCGGTGAGGGCGAAGTCGGTCGCCTCGGCGGCGTCGTTGAGCGCGGCGCCGAGGGCGTCACCGAGGTCGGTGATGTGCTGCTCCAGGCGCGCACGGAATTCTGGGGTGGTCACGTGGATCCCTCCGTCGGCTCAGCCTAGGCCGTTCGTTGCCGCCTGACATGGAATCCGCGGGTGGTCTTCGTTTCCCGGCCTCCGGGCCGTTGCGGGAGCCCTCCCGCGGCCCGGTGAGGCGGGCCTTTTGTGTTCGCGCGGAGGGTGTGGTTGTTTGGGAGGAGTTCGGAGCCGGGAGGCCCGACGGGCGCGATGTGCTCCGGATCGACTGAGAAGGGATCCCCGTTGCCCGACTACGTCTCGGTGGGGACGGCCAAGCCGCAGGCGCTGCCGCCGCACGAGTGGATCACGGTGTTCTGGGACCGCGAGTACGCCGACGGCACCGGCCAGCACATCGACGAGGGCGGGCCGAGCATCCTCAACGGACCCGCCCGCTACGGCCTCACCGTCGGCCTGACCCTGGACGGGCTGCCCGCCGGGACGCGCGGCCAGATCCGGACGGTCGAGGTCGACGCCCAGAACACCGCCCGGTTCGACGCGGGCCCGCCGATGGACTTCACGGTCGGCGCGGACGGCGGCACGGCGGTGCTGTACTCGGTGCCCGCCGACGCGGTCGGCGAGGGGCGGCGGCTGCGCGTGCAGCTCGTCCAGTACGGCGCGGCCCCGGGCACGTTCACCGGCTCGGCCAAGCTCCTGTACTGGCGTTAACG
This sequence comes from Actinomadura kijaniata NBRC 14229, assembly GCF_001552175.1. Taxonomy (GTDB): domain Bacteria; phylum Actinomycetota; class Actinomycetes; order Streptosporangiales; family Streptosporangiaceae; genus Spirillospora; species Spirillospora kijaniata. The sequence continues at coordinate 623 of NZ_BCQR01000236.1, read as the reverse complement.
GGATCTCACCGCGAGGTCAGTGTTCATGGCGTTTTCGGATGACCCTGTGGTGCAGACGGGGCGCAGGGGTGTATGCAGGGTGAACCGAATTGTCCGGACGAGCCGCCGGGTCCCTCCCGGATCGGCTCGGGGAGCGCAGATGCCCAGGTGGAGCCCCTATCCCGCGGAGACCGACCGCGCGCTGGCCGTCGGCCTGACCGAGGCCGACGGGGACGCGCTGGGCGCGCTGTACGACGCCTACGCGGGGCGCCTGTACGACTACGTGCTGTCGGTGACGGGGGAGACGAGGTCCGCCGCCGACATCGTGCACGACGTGTTCATCGACGCCGCCCGCCGCGCCCCCCGGATGCGCGACCACCGCGACCTGCGCGCCTGGCTGTACGGCGCGGCCCGCCGCCGCGTGCTCCAGCACGGCCGCGCGGACGCGCCGTTCTGGGAGACCGACGCCGAGTTCTCGCCGGTCGCCGAGGTGCCGCCGGGCGAGCTGCGCGAGCTGTCCGACGCGGCGTTCCGCCGCCTGGACGCCGACGACCAGGAGGCGCTGCTGCTGGCGCTGCGGCACGGGCTGGCCGCCGGCGAGCTCGCCCACGTGTGGGGCGTCGCCACGCGCCGCGCCGCCGCCC
>NZ_BCQR01000235.1 GCF_001552175.1 Actinomadura kijaniata NBRC 14229 | reverse complement strand
CCCGCAAGGCCGGGCCCGCCCGGCCCGCCGCGCGCCCGGCCGCGCCGCCGCGCGCGCCGTTCGTGCTGCTGGTGTGCGGGCTGCTCGGCGGCGCGCTGGTGAGCCTGCTGCTGCTCAACACGGTGCTGGCCGAGGACGCCATCAGCATGACCCAGCTCCAGCGCAGCACCAAGCTGCTGGAGCAGCAGCGCCAGGCGTACCAGAGCGACATCGCCCGCGAGGAGTCGCCCGAGAACCTCGCCCGCAAGGCCGAGGCCCTCGGCATGAAGCGGCCCGAGTCGCTGCTGTTCGTCGACTACAACGGCCGCCCGACCGACAGCCGCTCGATGCGGCAGGTCCCGCACGCGGCCGCCGCGGCGGCGGGCGCGGCGGGCGTGGTGGGCATCCCCGGCGCGGTGGTGCCCGGCGACGGCGTGCCGTCGGCCCCCGGACGGGGAACGGAGGCCGCCCGCCCGTGAGGACTCGCATCGGTTCCGGGACCGGCCGGGGGGCGACGTGACCAAGCGTCCGGCCGGTCCGCCCGGCCGCGGCCCCCAGAGACGGGGGTCCCGCGGGACGGTGGGCCGGGACGACAAGAGCAGCCCGGGCGCGGCGCGCGCGTCCGGGCGTCATACGGGCAACCCTCCCCGGTCGCCGGGCGGCTCGACCGCCCGGCGACCGGCCCGTAACGGGAACGGGGCCAAGGGCGCGCCCGCGACCGGGGGCAGGACCGGGGCCCGCGACCCCCGCACGGCCCCGACCCGCCCCGACGGGCGCCGCACCCGCCCCGAGCCGCCCCGCGGGCCGAAGCGGCGCCCCCGGCCGAAGATGCCGTTCGTGCGCCGCGACCCGCTCAAGCGGCTCAACGTCGGGCTGCTGGCGGTGGCGTTCGTGCTGTCGCTGTTCGCGGGCCGCCTGGTCCAGCTCCAGACGATCGAGTCGGGCAAGTACACCGAGCTGGCGCTGCGGCAGCGGCTCCAGGACATCACGCTGCCCGCCGGGCGCGGCGACATCACCGACGCCCAGGGCAACTCCCTGGCCATGACGGTGGAGGCGCGCGGCATCTTCGCCGACCCCTACATCATCAAGCCGGAGAAGCGGCAGCAGATCGCGAGCGCCCTGGCGCCGATCCTCGGCCAGGACCCGGCGCAGATCATGAAGGTGATCAGCCGGCCCAACACCCGGTTCCAGTACCTGGCGCACGGCGTCCCGCCCGACCAGGCGCGCGTGGTGACCTCGCTGAAGTTCCTGGGCATCGGCACGCTGCCCGAATACCGGCGCGAGTATCCCAACGCGTCGCTCGCGGCGGGCGTCATAGGGTTCGTGAACGGTTCCGGACAGGGCGCCGCCGGCCTGGAGTACTCGATGAACTCCATGCTGGCGGGCCGCGACGGCTGGCAGCGGGTGGAGATCAGCCCCGAGGGGCAGCACATCCCGATGGGCGAGAGCCAGAAGAAGCCGCCGGTGCCCGGCCGCGACCTGCGCCTGACGCTCCTGCGCGACCTGCAGTTCCGCGCGCAGGAGGCGATCGAGAGGAAGGTGCGCGAGACCGGCGCGCGCAGCGGCAGCGTGGTCGTGATGGACCCGCGCAACGGCCAGCTCCTGGCGATGGCGTCCGCGCCCGGCTTCGACCCCAACAACTACGGCAAGTACCCGCGCGCCACCTGGGGCAGCCCGGTCGTGCAGGAGGCGTACGAGCCGGGCAGCACCGGCAAGGTCGTCACGGCCGCCGCCGTCATGGAGAAGGGCGGCGTCACCCGCGACACCGTCTTCCACGTCCGGGACCGCATCCGCAAGTACGACCGGGAGTTCCGCGACTCGCACGACCACGCGCCCGAGGACCTGACGTTCGCCGGGGTGCTGGCCAAGTCCAGCAACGTCGGCACGATCATGGCCAGCGAGCGGATCCCCAAGGAGACGCTCTACCACTACCTGCGCGAGTTCGGCTTCGGCAGCAAGACCGGCATCGGGCTGCCGGGCGAGACCGCCGGGCAGCTCAAGCCGCCGGACAAGTGGTGGGGCACCGACCGCTACCCGATCGCGTTCGGGCAGACCCTGTCGGTCAACGCCCTGCAGATGGCCAGCGTCTACGCCACCATCGCCAACGGCGGCGTCCGCGTCGCGCCGACCCTGCTCGCCGGGACCACCGACGAGAACGGCACGTTCACGCCCGCCCCGGCGCCGCAGAGCAAGCGCGTCATCAGCGGCGAGACCGCCAAGGAGCTGCGCGACATGCTGGAGGGCGCCACCGGCCGGGAGGGCACCGCGCCCAAGGCGCGCATCGAGGGCTACCGCGTCGCGGGCAAGACCGGCACCGCCCAGATGGTCAACCCGCGCACCGGCCTGTACCACGAGGGCCGGTACACCTCGTCGTTCACCGGGTTCGCGCCCGCCGACGACCCGCAACTGGTCGTCCAGGTGGTGTTGCAGGACCCGCGCGAGGGCGGGTACTACGGCGGTGACGTCGCCGCTCCCGTGTTCAAGGACGTGATGACGTACGCGTTGGCGAACCGCAAGATCCCGCCGACCGGGAGCAAGCCGCCGAAAGTCAAGATCTACGCCCGAGACTGACCGTAACCAGTACCCTCTCTCGCCGTGAGTTCAGCACCGATGTCCCGCCAGACCCCATCCGTCCGCACCGAAAGAAACGCCATGCGCCCGACTTCCACCTCGGCCAGGCCGCTGTCCGACCTCGCCACCCTGCTCGGCGCCCAAGGCGACCCCGGTCCGACGGAGGTGACGGGCATCACCCACGACTCGCGGGCGGTGCTGCCCGGCGACGTCTACGCGGCGCTGCCCGGCGCCCGCGCCCACGGCGCCCAGTTCGCCGGGCAGGCCGCCGCGGCGGGCGCGGCGGCGGTCCTGACCGACGAGGAGGGCCGGGAGCGCGCCGCCGCCGCGGGCCTGCCGGTGCTGGTCGTGCCGGACGTCCGCGCCGTCCTCGGCCGCGCCGCCGCCTGGGTGTACGGCGAGCCCGCCACCGACGTGACGCTGATCGGCGTGACCGGCACCAGCGGCAAGACCACCAGCGTGTACCTGCTGGAGGCAGGGCTGCGCGGCGCGGGCGTGGAGACCGGCGTGGTCGGCACCGTCGAGATGCGGATCAAGGACCGCCGGGTGCCCAGCGCCCTGACCACGCCCGAGTCCACCGACCTGCACGCGCTGTTCGCGATGATGCGCGAGCAGGGCGTCGGCGCGGCGGCCATGGAGGTGTCCAGCCACGCCCTGGCGCAGGGCCGGGTCGGCGGCGCCCGCTACGAGGTCTCCATTTTCACGAACCTGTCCCAGGACCACCTGGACTACCACCCGACCATGGAGGACTACTTCGCCGCCAAGGCGAAGCTGTTCACCCCCGAGTACACCAGCACCGGCGTCATCAACATCGACGACCGGTGGGGCCGCGAGCTGACGCGGATCGCGACGGTCCCGGTCACCACGTTCTCCGCCGAGGGCGACCCCGAGGCCGACTGGCGCGCCCAGGACGTGCGGCTCGGGTCCGACGGCAGCGTGTTCCGCGTGGTGGGCCCCGGCGGCGTCGAGGCCGACGCGTCGGTGCAGCTTCCCGGCCCGTTCAACGTCGCCAACGCCCTCGGCGCGATCGTGGCGCTAGTGGAGGCCGGGATCCCGCTGCAGACCGCCGTGCAGGGCGTGGGCACCATGACGGGCGTCCCGGGCCGCCTGGAGCGCGTGGACGAGGGCCAGGACTTCGTCGTGCTGGTCGACTACGCCCACAAGCCCGGCGCGGTCGAGGCCGTGCTGAACACCCTGCGCCCGGTCACCGAGGGCCGCCTGGCCATCGTGCTGGGCTGCGGCGGCGACCGCGACCGCGCCAAGCGCCCGCTGATGGGCGAGATCGCCGCGCGGCTGGCCGACATGGCGTATTTCACCAACGACAACCCCCGGTCCGAAGACCCCCTGGCCATCCTCACCGCTATGGTCGAGGGCGGGCTCAAGGTGCCGCGGGCGCAGCGGGCGCACGTCGTGGTCGAACCCGACCGTGCCGCCGCGATCGAGCTGGCCGTCGGCCGGGCCCGGCGCGGCGACGTGATCGTCGTCGCGGGCAAGGGTCACGAGCAGGGGCAGTACGTGGCCGGTGAGGTCTTCGCGTTCGACGACCGCGAGGTCGTCCGCGAAGCGCTGCGCCGGACCGCGCTGGCCCCCACGAGAGGGGACGGGACGCAGGCGTGATCCCACTTCCGCTGTCGGCGATCGCGGAGATCACCGCAGGGACCGTGCACGGCGGCCGGCCCGGGGCCGAGGTCACCGGTCCGGTCGTCATCGACTCGCGCGCCGTCGAGCCCGGCGCGCTGTTCGCCGCCTTCCGCGGCGAGCGCGTCGACGGCCACGACTACGCCGCCGCCGCGCTGGCCGCCGGGGCCGCCGCGGTGCTGGCCGAACGGCCCGTCGACGGGCCGTGCGTGGTCGTGCCGGACGTGCGCAGGGCCCTGGGCGCGCTGGCCCGGGGCGTGCTGGCGCGGCTGCCGGAGGCGACCGTGATCGGCGTGACCGGCTCGGCCGGCAAGACCTCCACCAAGGACCTGATCGCGCAGGTGCTGCGGGACGCCGGGCCGACCGTCGCGCCGGCCGGGTCGTTCAACAACGAGATCGGCCTGCCGCTGACGGTGCTGCGCGCCGACGCCGCCACCCGTTTCCTGGTGCTGGAGATGGGCGCCCGCGGCATCGGGCACATCGCCTACCTCACCGGCATCGCGCGGCCGGGGATCGGCGTGGTGCTGAACGTCGGCACCGCCCACGTCGGCGAGTTCGGCGGCCGGGAGGCCATCGCCAAGGCCAAGGGCGAGCTGGTCGAGGCCGTCCCGCCGGGCGGCACCGCGGTCCTCAACGCCGACGACCCCCTGGTGCGGGCCATGGCGGACCGCACCGCCGGGGAGGTCGTCATGTTCGGCCGCTCCCCGGAGGCGACCGTACGGGCCGAGGACGAGGGCATGGACGAGTTCGGCCGCGCCCGCTTCACGCTGGTCACCCCGGAGGGGAGCGCGCCGGTCGGGCTGCGTCTGGTCGGCGGGCACGCCGTCGCCAACGCCCTGGCGGCCGCGGCCGCCGCCCGCGCCGCCGGGCTGCCCGTCACGGCCGTCGCCGCGGCGCTGTCGCGGGCCGTGCCGGCCAGCCGGTGGCGCATGGAGGTCACCGACCGGCCCGACGGCGTCACGGTCGTCAACGACGCCTACAACGCCAACCCCGACTCCGTGCGGGCGGCGGTCGACACCCTGACGCACATGGCGCGCGGCCGCCGCGCGTTCGCCGTGCTGGGCGAGATGGCCGAGCTGGGTGCGGATTCTGTGGCGGAACATGCCAAGATCGGGCAGCATGTCGCGCGCAGCGGCGTCGCGACCCTGATCACGGTCGGCGACGCCGCCGCCGCGATGGCCGAAGGAGCCGAACAGGTGGCGTCATGGACGGGAGAGAGCGTGCGAGTGGATGACGTCGGCGCGGCGCTGACCGCGCTGAGGGAGCGGCTGCGGCCGCGGGACGTCGTACTGGTGAAGGGCTCCCGAGTCGCCGGCCTGGAACGGATCGCCGAGGGGCTGCTGGCATGACCAACATCATCATCGCGGCCGGGATCGCCCTGATCATCGGCATGGTCGGCACCCCGATCTGGATCCGGATCGTCAACCGGCTCGGCTACGGCCAGATGATCCGCGAGGAGGGCCCCGAGGCCCACCTCAACAAGCGCGGCACCCCCACCATGGGCGGCACCGTGTTCATCGTCGGGTCGCTGCTGGGCTACGCGGCGGCGCACCTGTTCACCGGCACCGCCCCCACGGTGTCGGGCCTGCTGGTGCTGTTCCTGATGTCGGGCCTCGGCCTGGTCGGCTTCGTCGACGACTACATCAAGGTGTTCAAGCAGCGCTCGCTGGGCCTGCGCTCGGGCGCCAAGATGATCGGGATCGTCCTGGTCGGCGTCATCTTCGCGGTGGCGTCGCTGAACTTCCCCAACGGCTACGACATCACCCCGGCCTCGCCGCACCTGTCGTTCCTGCGCGACTTCGGGCCCTCCATCGGCCCGTACCTGTTCGTGATCTGGGCGCTGCTGCTGATCGCGGCGATGTCCAACGGCGTGAACCTCACCGACGGACTGGACGGCCTGGCCGCCGGACCGGCGGGCATGGTGCTGGCCGCCTACGTGATCATCGGCAACTGGCAGCTGCGCAACTCCTGCTACGACTTCGCGCTGGCCCCCAACTGCTACAGCGTCCGCGACCCCCTCGACCTCGCGGTCGTCGCGGCGGCGGTGCTGGGCGGCGTGTTCGGCTTCCTGTGGTGGAACGCCCCGCCCGCCAAGGTCTTCATGGGCGACACCGGCTCGCTGGCCCTGGGCGGCGTGCTGGTCGGCCTGGCCATCCTCACCCGGACCCAGTTCCTGCTGGCCATCCTGTGCGGCCTGATCGTCATGATCACCCTGTCGGTGATCATCCAGGTCGGCGGGTTCAAGCTGACCGGCAAGCGGGTGTTCAAGATGGCCCCCCTCCAGCACCACTTCGAGCTGTCGGGCTGGGCCGAGACCACCATCGTCGTGCGGTTCTGGCTGATGTCGGCGCTGTTCACCGCGATCGGCCTGGGCCTGTTCTACCTGGAATGGATGCCGAAGAAGTGACCGGGCCGACCGAGACCGGCGACTGGGCCGGAAGGCACGTCTGCGTGGCGGGGATCGGCCTGTCGGGCCGCGCCGCCGCGCGGGTGCTGGCCGAGTGGGGCGCCCGCGTCACCGTCGTGGAGTCCCGCGACGGCGACGGCGAGCGCGCGCACGCCGCCGAGCTGGAGGCCCTCGGGATCGCCGTGCGGCTCGGCGACGGCGAGACCCTGCCCGAGGGCGCGGACCTGGTGGTGGCGTCGCCGGGCTGGCGGCCCGACGCGCCGCTGCCCGCCGCCGCTGCCGCCGCCGGGATCGAGTTCTTCAGCGAGGTCGAGCTGGCCTGGCGGCTGCGGGGCCCCGGCCCCACCGGCGAGCCCGCGCCGTGGCTGGCGTTGACCGGCACCAACGGCAAGACCACCGCCGTGCGGATGCTCACCGAGATCCTGAAGGCCGCCGGGCACGCCCCGCTGGCCGTCGGGAACGTCGGGACGCCCATCGTCGAGGCGGTCCTCGACAAGACCTACGACGTGTTCGCCGTCGAGCTGTCCAGCTACCAGCTCCACTGGTCCTCCAGCGTGCGACCGCACGCGGCGGCCGTGCTGAACGTGGCCCCCGACCACCTGGACTGGCACGGCTCGTTCGACGCCTACGCCGCCGCCAAGGCCAAGATCTTCGCGCCGGGCACGGTCGCGGTCGTCAACGCCGACGACCCGCCCGCCGCCGCGCTCGGCCCCGCCGGGTGCACGGGGTTCACCCTGGACGTCCCCGCGTCCGGCCAGCTCGGCGTCGTGGAGGACCTGCTGGTGGACCGGGCGTTCGTGGACGACCCGCGCACCAGCGCCGCCGAGCTCGCGCAGCTGTCGGACGTGCGGCCGTTCGCGCCGCACAACGTCGCCAACGCCCTGGCCGCCGCCGCCCTGGCCCGCGCCTTCGGCGTGCCGCCGGAGGCGGTGCGCGAGGGGCTGCGGGCGTTCGTGCCCGACCCGCACCGCATCAGCCACGTCGCCACCGTCGGCGGCGTGGACTACGTCGACGACTCCAAGGCCACCAACCCGCACGCCGCCGCGTCCTCGCTGGCGGCGTGCCGGTCGGCGGTGTGGATCGCGGGCGGCCTGCTCAAGGGCGCCGACGTCGACGACCTGGTGCGGTCGGCGGCCGACCGGCTGCGCGGGGTGGTGCTGCTGGGCCGGGACCGGGCGCGGATCGCCGAGGCACTCGCGCGACACGCCCCCGATGTCCCGGTCGTGGACGTCGCCGACACCGACACTGGGGCGATGGACCGAGTCGTGACCGAGGCAGCCGGGCTCGCCCAGCCCGGCGACACCGTCCTGCTCGCGCCCGCCGGGGCGTCCTGGGACATGTTCACCAGCTACGGGGCCCGCGGCGACGCGTTCGCCGCGGCGGTGCGGCGGCTGGCCGCGGTGACGCCCGGCGGGGACTGAACGTCATGAGCGCGATCCCCGCCGAGCAGGAGCCCGCCCGCCGGTCCCGGCCGCGCGAGCAGGTCGCCGCGGCCGTCGGCCTGCTGGACCGCCCGCTGACCTCCTACTACCTGGTGCTGGGCTGCACCGTGATGCTGCTGGCGCTCGGCCTGACCATGGTGCTGTCGGCGTCGCTGGTCAAGCAGTTGCAGGAGACCGGGTCGGCGTACACGCTGCTCCAGAAGCAGGCCATGTGGATGGTGCTCGGGCTGCCGATGATGTGGGGGGCCTCCCGGCTGCCGGTGCGGACGTTCCGCACCCTGGCCTACCCGATCCTGCTGCTGTCGGTGGCGGCGCTGGTGCTGGTGCTGTTCATCGGCCACACCGCCAACGGCGCGACCCGCTGGATCGCGTTCGGGCCGATCCTCATCCAGCCGTCCGAGCCCGCCAAGCTCGCGCTGATGCTGTGGGGCGCCGACATCCTGGCCCGCCGGGAGAAGTCCGGGATGCTCACCGAGTGGCGCCCGCTGCTGATGCCGCTGATGCCCGTCGCGGGCGTGCTGGTGCTGCTGGTGATGCTGGGCAACGACCTGGGCACCACCCTGGTCCTGCTGACGATCTTCCTGGCGCTGCTGTGGGTGGTGGGCGCGCCCGGCCGCCTGTTCGTCGGCATCGCCGGGCTGGTGTCGTTGCTGGTGGCGATCCTCATCGTCGTCGAGCCCTACCGGATGCAGCGCCTGACCGGCTTCCTGGACCCCACCCAGAACCAGCTCACGCACAACTACCAGGGCACGCAGGGGCTGTACGCGATCGCCTCCGGCGGCCTGGTCGGCACCGGGCTGGGGGAGGGACGCGCCAAATGGGACTTCCTGCCGCACGCCGAGACGGACTTCATCTTCGCCATCATCGGGGAGGAGTTCGGGCTGGTCGGTACGCTCGTGGTACTCGGGCTGTTCGGGCTGCTGGCGTACGCGGGCCTGCGGATCGCCCGCCGGGTGAGGGACCCCTTCACCCGGCTGGCGGCGGCGGGCGCCACCGCGTGGCTGGTGGTCCAGGCGATCGTCAACATCGGGGCGGTGATCGGCGTGTTCCCCATCACAGGGATCCCGCTGCCGCTGGTGTCCTACGGCGGGTCGGCGCTGATCCCGACCCTGGTGGCGCTCGGCATGCTGCTGGCGTTCGCCAAACGCGAGCCCGGCGCGCGCCAGGCGCTGGCCGCCCGCGGCCCCGGACCGGTGTCCCGGGCTCTAAGCTGGCTGGGCCTGGCCCGGCGCTGACCTCCCGCCGGACCGACCGGCCCACACGGACCGAGCCGATCCCCCACCACCGACCATGCTGAGGAGTTGTCACAGAGCATGAGGGTTGTCCTGGCCGGCGGCGGCACCGCCGGACACATCGAGCCCGCCCTGGCCCTGGCCGACGCGCTGCGCCGGCACGACCCGAACACGGGGATCGTGTGCCTGGGAACCGAGCGCGGCCTGGAGACCCGGCTGGTCCCGCAGCGCGGCTACGAGCTGGCGCTGATCCCGCCGGTTCCGCTGCCCCGCACGCTCACCCCCCAGCTTCTGACGGTGCCGGGCCGGCTGCGCGGGGCGATCAACACCGCCGCCAACATCCTCGACCAGTTCGGCGCCGACGTCCTGGTGGGCTTCGGCGGCTACGTCGCCACGCCCGGCTACCTGGCCGCCCGCAAGCGCAAGGTGCCGATCATCGTGCACGAGGCCAACCCCAAGCCGGGGCTGGCCAACAAGCTCGGCGCGCGGTTCACCGACCACGTGGCGGTGTCGCATCACGACTCGCCGCTGCCGAACGCCCGGTTCGTCGGCATCCCGCTGCGCCGCGAGATCGCCACGCTGGACCGGCTGGCGATGGGCGACAAGGCCCGCTCCTACTTCGGGCTGCTGCCCGACCTGCCCACCCTGCTGATCTTCGGTGGGTCGCAGGGCGCCCGGTCCCTCAACCAGGCCGCCGTGCAGGCCGCGCCGTGGTTCCGGCAGGCCGGGATCCAGGTGCTGCACATCGTGGGCCCCAAGAACACCGAGACCCCCGAGCCCGCGCCGCCCGGCGGCCCGCAGTACGTGACGATCCCGTACTGTGACCGGATGGACCTGGCCTACGCGGCCGCGGACATGGCGATGTGCCGGGCCGGCGCGATGACCTGCGCCGAGCTGACCGCCGTGGGCCTGCCCGCGGTGTACGTGCCGCTGCCGATCGGCAACGGCGAGCAGCGCCTGAACGCCGAGCCGATCGTGGCCGCGGGCGGCGGGATGCTGGTCGACAACGCCGAGATGAGCGCCGAGTGGATCGCCCGGAACCTGCTTCCGGTGCTGGCCGACCCGGGGCGCGTGGCGCAGATGTCGGAGGCCGCGGGGCGGATGGGTCGCCGCGACGCCGACGTGGCGCTCGCGCAGATGGTGTACGAAGTGGTCCGTTCGGAGGGCCACCGGCAGTAGCCCCGGTGGCCGGGGACGGAACGCGCGGGGACGAGGGGAACGAGAACCACCCGATGAGTCTGATCAGCCCTGGTGAGGTCGTGCCGGCGGAGAAGCTGGGCCGGGTCCACTTCATCGCGATCGGCGGTGCCGGCATGTCCGGCATCGCCCGTGTGATGCTCAAGCGCGGCGTCGCGGTGTCCGGCAGCGACGCCCGCGACTCGGAGCTGCTGGGCCAGCTCGCCGCGCTGGGCGCGAAGGTCTTCGTCGGGCACGACGCCGCCCATCTGGGCGACGCCGACACCGTGGTGGTGTCCACCGCCATCCGCGACACCAATCCCGAGCTGGTCGCGGCCCGCGAGCGCGGGCTGCGGGTGCTGCACCGCTCCGCCGCCCTGGCCTCGCTGATGGCCGGGCGGCGGGCGGTCGCGGTCGCCGGGACGCACGGCAAGACCACGACCACCTCGATGCTGACGGTGGCGCTCCAGCACGCCGGGGCCGACCCGTCGTACTGCATCGGCGGGCAGCTCGTCACGACCGGGCTGGGCGCCGACGAGGGCACCGGGGACGTGTTCGTGGCCGAGGCCGACGAGAGCGACGGCTCGTTCCTGATGTACACCCCGCACATCGCGATCGTCACCAACGTCGAGGCCGACCACCTGGACAACTACGGCGGCTTCGAGCTGGTGAAGGAGAACTTCGCCCGGTTCGTGGACCGGATCGAGCCCGGCGGCACGCTGGTCGCCGGGGCCGACGACCCGGTCGCGCTGGAGCTGGCCGACCGCGCCCGCGCGCGCGGCCTGCGGGTGCTCACCTACGGCGCGGCCGAGGGCGCGGACCTGCGGGTGACCGGGTTCACCCCGCGCGGCCTGGGCTCGGAGTTCACGATCGAGGGCGTCGGGACGGTCCGGCTGGGCGTGCCCGGCCGCCACAACTCCCTCAACGCCACCGCCGTCGTCGCCGTCGCCCGGGCCCTCGGCCTCGACGAGGACGCGGTGCGGGAGGGGCTGGCGGCGTTCGGCGGGGCGATGCGCCGGCTGGAGCGCAAGGGCGAGGCGGGCGGGGTCGAGGTGTTCGACTCCTACGCCCACCACCCCACCGAGGTCACCGCCGACCTGGAGGCCACCCGCGACTACCTGCGGGAGAAGGGCGAGGACGGCCGGATCGTGGCGGTGTTCCAGCCGCACCTGTACAGCCGCACCCGCTTCTTCGCCGCCGAGTTCGGGCAGGCCCTCGGCCTCGCCGACGTCGCGGTGGTGATGGACGTCTACGGCGCCCGCGAGGACCCCGAGCCCGGCGTCACCGGCGAGCTGATCGTCGATGCGGTGCCCGAGGGCACCGAACGCGTCTACGCGCCGGTCTGGGACGAGGTCGCCGCCACGGCGGCGGGCCTGGCCCGTCCCGGCGACGTGGTCATCACGCTGGGCGCGGGCGACGTGACCCGGCTCGGCCCGCTGGTCCTGGACCGGCTCGCCTGATACCCGGCTGACACGGGCGCGGGCCTCCGCGCCCCGCGGCCCGTTTCCGTCCATCCTTGGGAGACATGAGCACCACCAGACCCTCACCGGACCGGGACGCGCGGCGACCGGAGGAACCCGCCCCGCGCGGGCGGGGACCCGGCCGATGGAAGGTGGCGTTGGTCACGCTGGCGGTGGTGGCCCTGCTCGGCGCCGCCGTCTGGGTGGTGCTCGGATCGAGGCTGCTGGTGGTGCGCAGCGTCGAGGTCACCGGGACGTCCCTGGCCCCGCGCGACCGCGTGGTGGCGGCCGCCGGGATCCGGCTCGGGTTGCCGATGGCCCGGCTGGACACCGGCGAGGTCCGCGACCGCGTGGCGCGGCTGCGGGAGGTCGAGTCGGTGCGGGTGAAGCGGCGCTGGCCCGCCACCGTGCGGATCGCGGTGCGGGAACGGGTGCCGGTCGCGGTGGTCGCCCGGTCCGGCCGCTACCACCAGTTCGACCGGCACGGGGTGGCGGTCGCCGACAGCGCGGCCCGGCCGCCCCGGCTGCCGACGCTGGTGGTGGCCGCGCCGGGCCCCTCCGACCGGGTCACCCTCGCCGCGCTGGGCGTCCTGCACGGCCTGCCCGACCGGCTGAAACGGCAGGTGGCCGAGGTGACGGCGGACTCGCCCGCCACGGTGACGCTGCGCCTGGCCGGCGGCCCGACCGTCGTGTGGGGCGGCGCCGACCGCACCGAGGAGAAGGTCAGGCTGCTGGACGGGCTGCGGCGGACCCCCGCCGGGCGCACGGCCCGCTCGATCGACGTCAGCTCGCCCGAGGTCGTCACCACCCAGTGAGACGCGTCACCCCCCGGCGGCCCATCCGGGGAGAAGCGGGTTTCGGATGCCGTGTCGGACATCGGGGACCGGATACGAGGAGCGTCGGAACGGATGCGTTCGGTGAGTGGGGGCTGGTGCGTGTGTCGCGGCGCTTCCGGCGGCCCGATGGGGCACCCTTGGGCGGTGGGTTCGCGCTCCTGGGGGCGCGGATCACCGTCGTGGCGGGCATCGCGACCGGCGTTGGGCGGGCGGAAACCGCGCCGTGCGACGTCCTTCGCCAACCGGTGGAAACCGGTGCTCACCGCGACACGCCGGTTCAGTTGGCGGGGGGTTAGTTGACCCTGGCCGTAAGCCCGCCCTACTGTCCGTATCAGTCCTCAGGTTGACATAACTGTAAGCCTCAAGTTGAGGGTGAGGGTTTGGGAACGGCCCACCGGCCGCCCCGGACCCGATCCGGAACACATCAGGTCAGGAACACCGCGGCGGCCCGGCGACAGCCGGACCGGCCGGTCGATAGAGCGAGCGGAAAGGCCCCTCGTCGTGGCAGCACCGCAGAATTACCTCGCGGTCATCAAGGTCGTCGGAATCGGCGGCGGCGGCGTCAACGCCGTCAACCGGATGATCGAGGAGGGACTCAAGGGCGTCGAGTTCATCGCGATCAACACGGACGCCCAGGCGCTGCTGATGAGTGACGCCGACGTCAAACTGGACGTGGGGCGCGAACTCACCCGCGGCCTGGGCGCGGGGGCCAACCCCGACGTGGGCCGCAAGGCCGCCGAGGACCACCGCGAGGAGATCGAGGAGGTCCTCAAGGGGGCCGACATGGTCTTCGTCACCGCGGGAGAGGGCGGCGGCACCGGCACCGGCGGCGCGCCGGTCGTGGCGAACATCGCCCGGTCGCTGGGCGCCCTCACCATCGGCGTGGTCACCCGCCCCTTCAGCTTCGAGGGCAAGCGGCGCGCCATGCAGGCCGAGGCGGGCATCGAGACCCTGCGCGACGAGGTCGACACCCTCATCGTGATCCCCAACGACCGGCTGCTGTCGATCTCCGACCGGCAGGTCAGCGTGCTGGACGCGTTCAAGGCCGCCGACCAGGTGCTGCTGTCCGGTGTCCAGGGCATCACCGACCTGATCACCACCCCGGGCCTGATCAACCTGGACTTCGCCGACGTGAAGTCGGTCATGTCCGGGGCGGGCTCGGCGCTGATGGGCATCGGCTCGGCGCGCGGCGACGACCGCAGCGTCGCCGCCGCCGAGATGGCGATCTCCAGCCCGCTGCTGGAGGCCAGCATCGACGGCGCCCACGGCGTGCTGCTGTCCATCTCCGGCGGCTCCGACCTCGGTCTGTTCGAGATCAACGAGGCCGCGCAGCTGGTGTCCAACGCCGCCGCGCCGGACGCCAACATCATCTTCGGCGCCGTCATCGACGACGCGCTGGGCGACGAGGTCCGGGTCACCGTGATCGCCGCGGGGTTCGATGAGATCCGCCCTAACAAGCCGGCCGCGGAGCCCGAGATCAAGCGGGTCCCGCCGCCGGCTCGTCCGACCACCCCGGCGCCTGCCCCGCAGGCCGCGCCGGTGAACCCGATCCCCAGCCGGATCGGCCGCAGCGAGACGACCGCGCCGACGCCGCTGCCCGCGCAGCCGGCCCAGGCCCAGCAGCAGCCGACGGTGGCGCAGGCCGCCGCGGCGCCCGCGCAGCAGGCGCCCGCGAC
>NZ_BCQR01000234.1 GCF_001552175.1 Actinomadura kijaniata NBRC 14229 | reverse complement strand
GACGGCGGCGACCAGCGCGCGGGGCGCGAACGGCCGGGGCAGCCGGGGCGCGCCCCGCCCGCCCGGCGTCTTGGGGTCGCCGCTGACGGCGATGACCGGGGCGGGGCGGCACGCCTCGGCGGTCCGCCGGTACAGGTCGGCCGGGTGCGCGGCGGCCGACAGGTCCAGCACGACCGCGTGCGGGCGCAGCCGGGCGGCGGTGTCGGGGGCATGGCCGGGCTCGGGCTCGATCCGGACCTCGTGGCCGGCGCGGACCAGGCAGCGGCGCTGCAGCTCGGCCACGGCGGGGTCGTGCTCGGCCACCAGGACCAGCGCGGTCACCCCCGGGGTTCCTTCGGGTCCCCGGCCGACCCCCTCGGGTCCCCCGCGGGGTCCCCGGTGGGGTCCCCGGTGGGGTCCTCGCCCCGGTCCAGCGACTTCCACAGGTCGGCCGGGTCGTCGCCGCGGGACGCGGCGCCCCCGCCGGGACGGACGCGGCCGGGGGCGGCGTCCCGGCGTTCGTACCGGGAGGACATGCCCGGCCAGCGGCCGCCGCGCAGCAGGGCCGCCAGCCCGGCGAGCGCGACCAGCGCTCCCCCGCACAGCGACACCGCCCACCAGGGGCCGGTCTCGACCACCGGCTGCGCGGCGATCCGCAGCAGGGCGCTGCGATCCCCGGCGGCGGACCTGATCGTGCCCCCGTCGATCGCGGTGACCGAGGAGTAGGCGATGACCGCGCCGAACGCCGCCAGCAGCAGCCCGACCCCGGCGCGGACCTTCCCGCGCGTGGCGAACAGGGCCGCCAGCGCCGCCAGCGCGGCCCAGCCGAGGGCCCCGGCGGTGGCGCCGAGGTCCCGGCCGGTGACGTCCAGGGCGAACGGCGTGACGGCGTCGCGGGCCCGCACCGTGGCCCAGGGGCGGCCCGCCGCCAGCAGGGTCAGCCCCGCCCCGGCGGCGCACAGCAGCGCGGTGAGCCCGCGTTCCCTGGCCGGTGTCATCGCTGGTGGGCGGGCCTCTCCCCCACCACCGGGTCCAGCACGTCGGCGTCCCAGCAGGTGCGGTCGCCGGTGTGGCAGGCCGCGCCGACCTGGTCGACCTTCACCAGGATCGCGTCGCCGTCGCAGTCAAGCGCGACCGACTTCACCCACTGCTGGTGGCCGGAGCTCTCGCCCTTGACCCAGTACTCCCGGCGGCTGCGCGACCAGTAGGTGGCGCGGCCGGTGGTGAGGGTGCGGTGCAGGGCCTCGTCGTCCATCCAGGCGAGCATGAGCACCTCGCCGGTGTCGTACTGCTGGGCGATGGCGGGCACGAGGCCGTCCTCGGTGCGCTTGAGGCGGTCGGCGATCTTGGGGTCCAGATTGGACGGGCGAGCGGACATGGCTCCATTCTGCCGGGTCCCCCGCGCGTCCGTGATCCGCCCCGCCCACGGGCGGGTCGGGAAGCGGGCGCGGACACGAAAGGGCCCGCGCCCCTGGAGGGGAACGCGGGCCCTGACGTACGACTACGGGTTACAGGGGGACGACCTGGTCGGCCTGCGGACCCCGGTTGCCCTGCGTCACCTCGAACTGAACGCGCTGGTTCTCGTCCAGGGTGCGGTAGCCGGAGCTCTGGATAGCCGAGTAGTGCACGAACACATCCGGCCCCCCGCCGTCAACGGCGATGAAACCG
Source organism: Actinomadura kijaniata NBRC 14229 (assembly GCF_001552175.1). Taxonomy (GTDB): domain Bacteria; phylum Actinomycetota; class Actinomycetes; order Streptosporangiales; family Streptosporangiaceae; genus Spirillospora; species Spirillospora kijaniata. The sequence continues at coordinate 13,257 of NZ_BCQR01000234.1, read as the reverse complement.
AAGCCCTTCTCGGCGTTGAACCACTTCACGGTGCCCTGCTGGGGCATGTCTTTCTCCTTGCGGCAAAACACGGGCCCACACCTCGCGGGCCCGGCGCGGCTGCTAGCGGAACGCTCTCGCCCCCGGCAGGTCCCGGAAAAGCCAAAACGCCCGCTGCCATCAGTCCGCGGGCGTCCTGTCAAACGATCGAGAACCACGACTGCAACCGACGACTCCACCGTATCACCGGTTCCGCGCAATGCGGAGGTGTCGCGACCCTTGCGATTCGCGCCCGGATCAACTATTGAGTTAAAGCCGTGTAACGTTCCAACACACCCGGTCGTCGCTACGCGCGGCGCTGGCCTGCGGAATTGTCGGACACCGCGCCGGGCCCGCCGCGGCGGAGGGCACAAGCGCACATGCGCAAGGGATGCGGGGCACCGCGTGGGCGCCTCCGGGCGGTGATGTTCTCTCCACCGAGAGGTATCGCCCTTACCTCGGGTGGACCCTTTCTTGGCACAAAGCGGGCAATTCTTGTTCCCACTCCGCGCATAGGGGTGGAGATTCCTCCTCCGCGGCGCGACGACCTGCCCTCTCCGGCCTCCCGGTGCACCACGGTTGGCCGCCGGGTGAACAAAGGAATTCCCCTCCGGGCATCCGCCCCGGCCGACCTGCCCCGACGTCCCGGCGCCCGTCACCGGCGCCCCGCCCGCCGCGGCCGCCCCTCCCGGCGCGGTCCTCCGGGGAATAACCGCCCGTCGCGGATGGTAGGGAGTATCAGGCCCGCAAACCCCCATATTCCGCCGCATGAGGGGGCACCCCCGGGCGCCGCCGTGTGTGAAGGAGTCGCCGTGCCGCCAGGATCTCCCCGTGTCAACCCGCGCATCCTCCGCGAGGGGCTGGGGGTGCTGTGGGTCGCCGTCCGGGCCGAGCCGTGGGTGTTCGCGCTGTCGGTGGCCGCCAGCGTGCTGTACGCGGCGATGACCGTCGGCAGCGCCACGGTGCTGGGCCGGGTCACCGAGCACGTGGTGCTCCCGGCGTTCCGGGAGGGCCGCACCACGGCGGGCGCGCTGGCGCTGGCCGCCGCCGCGATCGTCGCGGTGTCGGCGCTGAAGGCCCTGGGCGTGGCGGGCCGCCGCTTCTACGCCGGGCTCATGCAGTACCGGATGCAGGCCCGCTACCGCCGCGCCGTGACCCGCCAGTACCTGAGGCTGCCGCTGGCCTGGCACCACCGCCACCCCACCGGGCAGCTGCTGTCGAACGCCAACGCCGACGTCGAGGCGTCCTGGGCCCCGATCGCGCCGCTGCCGATGGCGGTCGGCGTGGTGTTCATGCTGCTGATCGCGGCGGTGTCGATCCTGCTGACCGACGTGACCGTGGCGCTGGTGGGCTTCCTGGTCTTCCCGGCCATCGCCCTGCTCAACGTCGTCTACCAGCGCCGGCTCGCCCCGGTCGCCACCCACGCCCAGCAGCTGCGCGCCGAGGTGTCGGAGGTCGCCCACGAGAGCTTCGAGGGCGGCCTGGTCGTCAAGACCCTGGGCCGCGAGACCGCCGAGACCGAGCGGTTCGCCGAGCGCGCCGCCGCGCTGCGCGACGCCAACATCGCCGTCGGCCGGGTCCGGGGCCTGTTCGACCCGGTGCTGGAGGCCCTGCCGAGCCTGGGCGTGCTGGCCGTGCTGATGATCGGGTCGCTGCGGCTGCGGTCGGGCGCGATGACGGCCGGGGACCTGGTGCAGGTCGCCTACCTGTTCACGCTGCTGGCGTTCCCGATCCGGGCGCTGGGGTGGGTGCTGGCGGAGGTGCCGCGCAGCGTCGTCGGCTGGCGGCGGGTGCGCGGCGTGCTGGACGCGGGCGGGTCGCTGCCCTACGGCGAGGCCGGGCCCGCCTCCGGCTCGGCCGCGGACCTGGAGGTCCGGGGGGTGCGCTTCGCCTACGAGACCGAGGACGGCCCGGCGCGGGTGCTGCACGACGTGTCGTTCGGCGCCGCCCCCGGCCGCACGGTCGCGGTGGTCGGCCCGACCGGCTCGGGCAAGTCCACCCTCACCTCCCTGCTGGTGCGCCTGGTCGACCCGCACGACGGGTCGGTGCTGCTGGACGGCACCGACCTGCGGGACCTGCGGCACGGCGGCGTCGCCGCGACCGCCGCGCTGGTGCCGCAGCAGACGTTCCTGTTCGACGACACCGTGCGCGGCAACATCACCCTCGGCCAGGACGTCCCCGACGACCGGGTGTGGGAGGCGCTGCGGCTGGCGCAGGCCGACGGGTTCGTCGCCGCGCTGCCGGACGGGCTGGACACCCGCGTCGGCGAGCGCGGCGCGACGCTGTCGGGCGGGCAGCGGCAGCGCCTGGCGCTGGCCCGCGCCCTGGCCCGGCGGCCCCGCCTGCTGGTGCTGGACGACGCCACCTCGGCGGTGGACCCGCAGGTCGAGCAGCGCATCCTGGCGGGCCTGCGGGAGGGCGGGGACGGCGTGACCGTCGTCGTGGTCGCCTACCGCAAGGCCACCATCGCGCTGGCCGACGAGGTCGTGTACGTCGAGCACGGCCGCGTCCTGGACCGCGGCGCCCACGCCGAGCTGCTGGAGCGTTCCGAGGGCTACCGGAACCTGGTCAACGCCTACGAGCGGGCCGAGGCCGAGCAGGAGGCGGTGGAGAACGAGACGACCGAGGGCGAGGCGCTCGGGAACGAGACCGGCGAGGAGGCCCTGCGTTGACCGCTCTGAGCGAGACCGCCGCCACCGAGGGCGCGTTCAGCACCCTGCGGCGCGGGCTGCGGCTGACCCCCGAGTTCCGCGCCGGGCTGGCCGGGACGCTGCTGCTGGCGCTGCTCGCCACGGCGGGCCGCGTCGTGGTGCCGATCGCGGTGCAGCAGACCATCGACAAGGGCCTGACCGGCACGAACGGCCCCGACATCCCGTTCGTGCGCACGGCGGTGCTGCTGTGCGCGGTGGCGGTGCTGACCACCGCCGTCAGCGCCTACCTGATGAACGTGCGGCTCTACCGCAGCACCGAGACGGGCCTGGCGGCGCTGCGGACCCGGGCGTTCCGGCACGTCCACGACCTGTCGATGCTCACCCAGAGCGGCGAGCGGCGCGGCGCGCTGGTGTCGCGGGTGACCGGCGACGTCGACCAGATCAGCCAGTTCATGCAGTGGGGCGGGCTGATGATCATCGTGTCGGTGGGGCAGCTGCTGGTCGCCAGCGTGCTGATGGCGGTCTACTCCTGGCCGCTGGCGCTGCTGGTGTGGGTGGCGTTCCTGCCGCTGGCGTTCGCGCTGCGCCGCTTCCAGCGCCTGGTGTCGGCCGCCTACACGCGCGTCCGCGAGCGCATGGGCGACCTGCTGTCCGCCGTCAGCGAGTCGGTGGTGGGCGCCTCGGTGATCCGCGCCTACGGGTCGGAGGAGCGCACCGCCGCCAAGGTGGACGTCACCGTGGAGGCCGCCAAGAAGGCGCAGACCCGCGCGCAGGGGCTGGTGGCGCTGACGTTCCCCACCAGCGAGCTGGTCGCGGCCGTGGCGACCGCCGGGGTCGTGGTGGCCGGGACGCTGCTCGGCGTCGGCGGGCACCTGACGGCCGGCGAGCTGGTGGCGTTCCTGTTCCTGGTGACGCTGTTCGTCAGCCCGATGCAGACCGCCACCGAGGTCCTCAACGAGGCCCAGAACGCCATCGCCGGATGGCGGCGCGTGCTGGGCGTCCTGGACACCGAGCCCGACGTCGCCGACCCCGGCGACAAGGGCGAGACGCTGCCGCGCGGGCCGATCGAGGTGCGGTTCGAGGACGTCGGGTTCGCCTACCCCGGCGGCCGTCCCGTGCTGCACGGGGTGACCGTGGACATCGCGCCGCGCAGCCGCGTCGCGATCGTCGGGGAGACCGGGTCGGGCAAGACGACGTTCGCCAAGCTGCTGACCCGGCTGATGGACCCCACCTCCGGGCGGGTGCTGGTGGACGGCGTCCCGCTGGACCGGGTCCGGTTCTCCTCGCTGCGCGAGCGGATCGTGATGGTCCCCCAGGACGGGTTCCTGTTCGACGCCACCCTCGCCGACAACATCCGCTACGGCAGGCCCGGCGCCACCGACGAGGACCTGCTGCTGGCCATGACCGAGCTGGGGCTGGCCGACTGGCTGGAGGGGCTGCCGCGCGGCCTGGAGACGCCGGTCGGGCAGCGCGGCGAGTCGCTGTCGGCCGGGGAGCGGCAGCTGGTCGCGCTCGCCCGCGCCTACGTCGCCGACCCCGACCTGCTGGTGCTGGACGAGGCGACCTCGGCGGTCGACCCGGCCACCGAGGTCCGCCTCCAGCGGGCCCTGGACGGCGTCACGCGCGGCCGCACCGCGATCTCCATCGCGCACCGGATGTCCACCGCCGAGGCCGCCGACGAGGTCCTGGTGTTCGACGAGGGGCGCATCGTGCAGCGCGGCCCGCATGCCAAGCTGGTCGAGGAGCCGGGCGTCTACGCCGACCTGCACGCCTCCTGGGTGGCACAGAGATCGATCTGATCCGGTGCGGCCGGCCGGCGGAGGTGACCTGGGGTTCGACGCTAAAGCACTTGCCCGAAATCTGGTCTCGTGCGCATTCTGCTGAGGTGAGTAACGAGGTCGTGTTGGAATCGGCGGGCACGCTGCACGGGCAACTGCAGCGTGGCCTGGGCAGGGCCGCGCGTCGCGCGGCGGACAGGCGGGGCGCGGGCGAGTACGTCTATGACTGCATACGCCGCGATCCGCGTTGGGACCGTCGGGTCGAGTCACGTGGCCTGTATTACGCACGACTCATGATCGACCTGGAGTTGCCGACGGGGCCGGTGGCCGAGGCGCTGTTCGATCCGTCCGGTCCGGACGCCGCCGACCCCGACGGCGCGGGCGTGGAGCTGCCGCTGACGGTGCTGGGCGACCTGGTGCGGCTGAGCCGCCACGAGGCGGCCGGGGTGCTGCGCCGGTACGCCGAGGAGGGGCCGCACTGGTTCGACGCCGTGATCGAGATGGTGGAGCTGCGCGACCCGTCGCTGGCGATCGGGCTGGACCGCCTGGTCGCGGCGCGCTGTGACGACGCCGAGCTGGACGACCTGGTCTCCGGGCCGAGCAATCCGGTGATCGACGTGTGGGCCGACCGGCAGCCGCGCCTCGCCGCCGCCGTGGACCGCCGCCGCTCGGTCGTCCGGCGGCGGCGACCGTCCGGCGTCCCGGCCGAGCGCCCCGTCCGGTCCGAGGACGAGCTGCTCGCGCTGGCCCGCAGCGGCGCCGACGGCGCCGTGGCCGCCATCTTCGAGCTGGGCCGCAGACGCGCCCCCGGCCTGCTGGACCTGGCCGAGGAGGTGCTGCCCCAGCGCCGCGACAGCCGATGGGGCGGGGTGGTGCGCCGCGCGCTGGGCGAGTACGGGCCCGAGGCGCTGCCCCGCGCCCGCGCCTGGGTGATGGCCCGGGGCGGCTGCGCCGACATGGGGCTGCGCATCCTGGCCCGGCACGGCACCCGCCAGGACATCCCGCTGCTCATGCGGGAGCTGGAGGACGCGCTCGGCCGCCGCGAGTGGGGCGAGGCCGCCGGGCCGATCGAGGGACTGGGCCGGCTGCGCGCCGGCGAGGCCGTCCCCCTGCTGAAGAACGCCTGGACCGAGTCCACCTACGCCCATCTACGACCACGTGTGCTGACCGCGCTGACCCGGACCGCGCCGCACACCGCCGAGTCCTTCACGTTCGAGGGGCTCTGGGACTGCGAGGAGGGCGTGCGCGAGATCGCCGCCCAGACCGCCCCCCTGACCCCCGAGAGCCGCGTCCGGCTGCAACGCCTGCACCACGACACCGCCGAGGAGCCCGGGGTGCGCGCCACCGCCGCCGCCCGGCTGGTCGGCTGAGCCGGGGCCCGGACCGGGCGGCCCGTGACTGAACCGGGGGGCCCGCCGCCGCGTACCACCCGTCAGATCACGCGAAGTCGTCGAGAGGACGGGCCATGGTTTCCCTGCTCCGGATCGGTTCCCTGGCCGCGGCCGCGGCCGCGTTGACGGCCGGGTGCTCCGGGACCTCCCAGCACGGCGGCCACGCCGCGGGCGCGGCCGCCGAACCGGCGACCATCGAGCAGCTCGCCGCCAGGACGGGCTGCTCGCTCAGCTCCAAGCGCGCCGCCGAGGAGCTCCAGCAGGGCGCCTGCCAGACCGCCCGGGGCCGCTACACCCTGGTCGGGTTCAGCAGCGACCAGGGCCAGAAGGCGTGGCTGGCGGAGGCCAAGCCGTGGGGCGGCTCGTACCTGGTCGGCAACCGCTGGGTCGCCGTCGGCACCCCCCAGACCCTGGAGGCGCTGCGCGGCACCCTCGGCGGGACGGTCATGAACGGCGCCCACCACGGCGGCTGACGGGCGGCCGGCCGACGGCCCGCCGGCGGGCATTCCCCTGGGACGCGCGGCGGGGCCGGGAGGATCCGGCGTAGTCCCGAAATCATCTCCGGGTACTACGGGCGCCGCATGCGGTTCCACCTGCGGAAGGGCGACCGCACGGGGTCCCGGTTCCTAGACTCGGAGACATGATCTCATCGGTTCGCCGGAAACTGGCCGTGCTCCCCGTCCTGCTGCTGCCCCTGGCCGCGGCGGCCGCCTGTAGCAGCGAGAACGCCACGACCGACTGCAAGGGCAACACCTGCACCGTGACGTTCAACCGGGGCGTGGACGCCAGCGCGAGCATCCTCGGCGTCAAGGTCGAGATGGTGGGCGTGCAGGGCGACAACGTCACCTTCAAGGTCGGCAGCCAGCAGCTCACCGTCCCGGTGAGCGACGGCGGGCAGCAGGCCGACGGCGGCGTCGACGTGGACGTCACCTCCGTGACCAAGGACAAGGTCGTCGCGAAGATCTCGCTGAACCCGTGACCGGTCGGAATGTCCGACCCACGCCCTAGGCTGCCGCACATGCGACACATCGGCACCGACGAGCGGCGGGCCCGGCTGGCGACGCGCCACCGGCTCGCCGTCACCACCCGCACCGGCGACGTTCCCGGGATCGCGGACTCCCTGGTGGTACTACACGCCACCGACCCCGCCACGGTGTTCCTGTCGGTCGCCGCCCGCAGCGCCACCGCGACGCCCGGCGACGTGGAACGCGCCCTGTACGACGACCGGACGCTGCTGCGGATGCTGGCGATGCGGCGCACGATGTTCGTCGCGCCGGTCGGGCTGGTCCCGGTGTTGCAGGCGGCGGTCGCCGACGGCCTGGCCGCCAAGCAGCGCCGCACCTACGGCCGGTTCCTGGAGCAGGCCGGGGTCGTCGACGACGTGGACGCCTGGTGGCGGGAGGTGGAGCGCAGCACCCACCGGATCCTGCTGGAGAAGGGCGAGGCGACCGGCGCGCAGCTCAGCGCCGCCGAGCCCCGGCTGCGCACCAAGGTCGACCCCGCGCCCGGCAAGTCCTACTCCAAGCCCGTCTCGATCACCACCTGGGTGCTGGTGACGCTGGGCTGCGAGGGGCTGATCGTGCGGGGCCGCCCCAACGGCACCTGGATCAGCAGCCAGTACCGGTGGGCGCCGGTCGAGGCGTGGCTGCCGGGCGGCGTCCCGCGGATGCCCGCCGACCAGGCCCGCGCCGAGCTGGTGCGGCGGTGGCTGCGGGCGTTCGGCCCCGCCCCGGTCGCGGACCTGAAGTGGTGGACGGGCTGGTCCCTGACCGACGTCCGCAAGGCCCTGGCCACGGTCGACACCGTCGAGGTGACGCTCGACGGCGGGCAGGCCGGGCTGGTGCTGGCCGACGACCTGGAGCCGGTCGCCGCGCCCGAGCCCTGGGCGGCGCTGCTGCCCGCCCTGGACCCCACCCCGATGGGCTGGCAGGAACGCGGCTGGTACCTGGGCGACCACGCCCCGGCGCTGTTCGACCGCAACGGCAACATCGGCCCCACCGTGTGGTGGGACGGCCGGATCGTCGGCGGCTGGGCCCAGCGCCCGGACGGCGAGGTCGCCGTCCGGCTGCTGGAGGACGTCGGCGCCGACGCCGCCGCCGCGATCGACGCCGAGGCGCGGCGGATCGCCGCCTGGATCGGGGAGGTCCGGGTCACCCCGCGGTTCCGGACCCCGCTGGAGCGCGAGCTGACCGGCTGACCCGCCCGCCGGCCCGGCCGCCCGGACCGCCCGCCCGGACCACCCGCGGCCTCAGCCGCGTCCCGACGGCACGGCCGGGCGTGACTCCTCGCTCCGCGCGGCCGCGGGCCGGGCGAGCGCGCCGGGCCACCACGCCCGGCGGCCGAGGTCCAGGGTGAGCGCCGGGACCAGCAGCGACCGCACCACCAGGGTGTCCAGCAGCACGCCGAACGCGACGATGAAGGCGATCTGCGCCAGGAACGCCAGCGGGATCACCGCCAGCGCCGCGAACGTCGCCGCCAGCACCACGCCCGCCGAGGTGATCACGCCGCCGGTCGTGGTGAGACCGCGCAGCACCCCCTGGCGGACGCCGTGCCGGGCCGTCTCCTCCCGGACGCGCGACATCAGGAAGATGTTGTAGTCGACGCCGAGCGCCACCAGGAACACGAAGCCGTACAGCGGCACCGAGGCGTCGGTGCCGGAGAAGCCGAGGCCGAACCGCAGGACCAGCGCCGCGACGCCGAGGGTGGCCAGGAAGCTCACCGCCACGGTGGCGACCAGCACCACCGGCGTGACCAGGGACCGCAGCAGCACCATCAGGATCGCCAGGATGACCGCCAGCACGACCGGGACGATCACGGCGCGGTCGCGGCCGGCGGCGGCCTGGGTGTCGATCTGCTGGGCGGTGCGGCCGCCGACGATCGCGTCCGCGCCGGGCACCGCGTGCACGGCGGCGCGCAGCCGTTCGACGGTCCGCTCGGCGGCGTCGCCGTCGGCGGCGTCGCGCAGGGTGGCGTCGAGCCGCACCCGGCCGTTCACCGCGCGGGGCCGGCCGCCCTCGCCGACGGCGGTGACGTCCGCGACGCCGGGCACCCGGGCGGCCCGGGCCACCGCGTCGGCGTGCGCGGCGTCGGCGATGATCACGGCGGGCTGGCCGGAGCCGCCGGGGAAGTGCCGGCCGAGGGCCTGCTGCGCGGCGACCGACGGCGCCTCGTTGACGAAGATCTCGTCCAGCGGGACGCCCCGGGCGTTCAGCAGCGGGGTGAACGCCGCGCACGCCACCAGCGGGAGCAGGGTCGCCACCCAGATCCGGCGGGGGCGGCGCTCCACCCGCGCGGCGACGCGCCGCCAGATCCCGCGCCCGCCGCCGTCGGCGGGCCGGGGACGGCCGGGCCAGTACGCGGCGCGGCCGAGCAGGACCAGCGCGGCGGGCAGGAACGTGAGGGCGCTGAGCACCGCGCAGGCGATGCCGATCGCGCCGACCGGCCCCAGCGCCCGGTTGTTGGTGAGGCTGCTCAGCAGCAGCGCCAGCAGGCCGAGCGCGACCGTGGCGGCGCTGGCGACGATCGGGCCGAACGCGCGGCGCAGCGCGGCCCGCCCGGCGGCGAACCGGTCGCCCCGCGCCGCGTACTCCTCGCCGAACCGGGCGGCCAGCAGCAGCGCGTAGTCGGTGGCGGCACCGATGACCAGGATCGACAGGATCCCCTGGACCTGCCCATCCACGCGCACCACGCCGCGGTCGGCCAGCGCGTACACCAGCGCGCAGGCCACCGCCAGCGCCAGCACCGACCCCACGATGATCACCAGGGGCAGCAGCACCGAGCGGTACACCAGCAGCAGGATCACCAGCACCGCCGCCAGCGCGACCCCCAGCAGCAGCCCGTCGATCCCGGCGAACGCCTCCGACAGGTCGGCCCGGGTCGCGGCGGGCCCGGCGATCTGCGCCCGCGCGCCGGGGACCCGTTCGGCGGCGGCGCGGATCCGGTCGAGGAGCTCCGGCAGCCGTTCCTCCGCGTCCGGCGGGAGCGGCACCACGCCCTGGAGCGCCCGGCCGTCCCCGGAGGGCAGGGCGGGCGACACCTCGCCCGAGGCGGCCAGGTCGCGCACGGAGGCCAGCGCCCGCGTGGCGGCCTGGCGTTGCGCGTCGGTCACCGGGGAGCCCCCGGTGGTCCACACGACGATGGCGGGCAGCGTCTCGTCGGAGGCGAACGCCTTCTGGGCCTCCAGCACGCGTGTGGACTCGGCGCTCCGGGGCAGGAAGGCGGCCTGGTCGTTGGTGGCGACCTCGCCGAGGCGGCCCGCGAACGGGCCGAGCGCGCCGCCCACGCCCAGCCAGGCCACGAGCAGGACGGCCGGGACGAGCCATCGGAGACGCCGGGTTCGGGCTGTCATGTGGTTCCTCGCGGTGGGAGTACGGACACCCCACGATATCTCAATCATCGAGTATCTCAACCATTGAACTAATGTAGGCTGGCGAGGTGGAAGATCCCTCCACCGACCTGCGGGCGTTCGCCGTCGAGCTGCGCCGGATGAACAGCGAGTTCAACCGCATCGCGCACGAGTTCGCCCGCGCCCACCGCCTGCACCCCACCGACGTCCAGGCCCTGGCGGCGATCCTGGACGCCCCCGCGCGCCCGCCGGGACGCCCCATGACCCCGGGGCGGCTGCGCGAGCAGCTGAACCTCACCTCCGGTGCGGTCTCGGCCTGCCTGGACCGGCTCGAACGCGCCGGGCACGTCCGCCGGGTCCGCGACTCCCACGACCGCCGCGTCGTCTACCTGCACTACGAGTCGGGCGCCAAGCGGCTGGCCGCCGAGTTCTTCCGCCCGCTGTCGGAGGCGACCCGCGCCGCGCGGGACCGGTTCGACGAGGACGAACTGCGCACCGTCCTCCGTTTCGTCCGCGCCATGAACGAGGAACTCGCCGACCTGCGGTCCCTGGGGCACCCCGGGTCGGGCGCGGGGGAACCCTGATCCGCCAAGATGGATGCCATGCCCGCTGAACGCATGCTTCCCACCCCCGAAGCCGAAGATCTGATCGCGCTGACCCGCGAGATCGTCACGAAGGAACTGGCCCCCCGCGCCGCGCCCGCCGAGGAGGCCGCCGCGTTCCCGCGCGAGGTGTTCCGCCTGCTGGGCCGGGCCGGGCTGCTCGGCCTGCCCTACCCCGAGGAGCACGGCGGCGGCGGCCAGCCCTACGAGGTCTACCTCCAGGTCCTGGAGGAGATCGCGTCGGTGTGGGCGTCGGTCGCCGTCGGCGTCAGCGTCCACACCCTGGCCTGCTACCCGCTGTTCGCGTTCGGCGACGACGAGCAGAAGAAGCAGCTGCCCGACCTGCTGGGCGGCGAGCTGCTCGGCGGGTACGCGCTGTCGGAGGCGCAGGCCGGGTCCGACGCGGGCGCGCTGACCACCCGCGCGGTCCGCGACGGCGAGGGCTACCGCGTCACCGGCTCCAAGGCGTGGATCACCCACGGCGGCGAGGCCGACTTCTACGTGCTGTTCGCCCGCACCTCCGACGAGGGCGGGCGCGGCATCTCCTGCTTCCTGATCGAGGGGCAGCTGGAGGGGCTGTCGTTCGGGCCGCCCGAACGCAAGATGGGCCTGACCGGCTCCACCACCGCCCAGCTCCACTTCGACGACGTCGCCGTGCCCGCCGGGTGGCGGCTCGGCGCCGAGGGGCAGGGCTTCCCGATCGCGCTGTCGGCGCTGGACTCGGGCCGCCTCGGCATCGCCGCGTGCGCGGTGGGCCTGGCGCAGGGCGCCCTCGACCACGCGGTGACCTACGCGACCCAGCGCGAGCAGTTCGGCCGCCCCATCATCGCCAACCAGGGGCTGTCGTTCCTGCTCGCCGACATGGCCGCCGCCGTGGAGTCGGCGCGGGCCATGTACCTGGAGGCGGCGCGCCGCAAGGACGCCGGGCTGCCGTTCTCCCGGCAGGCGTCGATCGCCAAGCTGGTCGCCACCGACGCGGCCATGAAGGTCACCACCGACGCGGTGCAGGTCCTCGGCGGCTACGGCTACACCCGCGACTTCCCGGTCGAGCGGTACATGCGCGAGGCGAAGGTCATGCAGATCTTCGAGGGCACCAACCAGATCCAGCGCATGGTGATCGGCCGCCACCTCGCCAAGGCCGCGGGCCGCTGACCCGCCCGGCCGTCCCCCCGGCGCCTTCCCGCCGCCGGGGGACGGCCGAGGAAGTGGTCCCGGGGTTAGGACCCGGCTCCCCGTTCGCGGACCTGCCGGCGGATGTCGGCCGCGCTGAACGGGATCTCGGCGGCCAGCTCCTCGGGGGTGCGACCCGCGCGGACGGCCGCCGCGGCCGCGTCGAACAGGGCGGCCCTGGCGGCCTCCTCCTGCTCCAGGGCGTCCTTGTAGCGGGCGGCGGCGAGCGCGAGCTCGGCGTCCTCGCGGGTCTCTTCGGCCATGCGCGACAGGGTACCGAAGCGCGACCCGGCCCTCCGCCGCGGCCCGGGCGGCACGGACACCCGCCGGGTGCGGGACCCGATGGCGGCCGCGTCCACCTCGCCGGACCGCTCCGGCCGGCCGTAATGGCCGCAGCCCTCGATCTCCCGGTGGGAGCCCCTGGGGATGCGGTCGGCCGCCTCGCCGCCCAGGTGCGGCGGGCCTATCAGGCCGTCGGCGAAGCCGAGGACCGGGCGCCCGGCCTCGGCATGCCGATCGTGCGGCCCCGCCCCGGTGGACGCGCACGCCCACCCCTGTCCGGCCGTCGTCCCCGGCCCGCCCGGGGACGGCGGGACCAATCCGCCGCCATGACCCGGTCATCTCTCCCCCAACCCCGGTGATCGCCGGTTTTCCGCCGGGCATGACCGCTGCGACGAAGGGGCGAGTGGGGGGACATTGGCGCAGACACCGGCCGGGGGCGCCGCCGGGCGAGCCCTCGGGGCGCTCGTGGGCCTGGCGGCGTGCGCGGCCCTGGGGGCGTGCGCGGCGGGGCCGCGGGCGCACGCCGACGGGCCGTTCGCCGTCACCGGCCAGATCACCGACCGGGTGGGGGCCCTCGACGGCCGGGGACCGGCCGTGCGGCGGGCGCTGCGCCGGCTGTCCTCCGCCGAGGACGTCCGGCTGTTCGTGGTGTACGTGCGGGACTTCTCCGGGCGCGAGCCCGCCGAGTGGGCCGCCGAGACCGTCCGCCTCAGCGGCATGGGCCGCCGGGAGCTGCTCATGGCGGTCGCGACCGGCACCCGCCGGTACCACGTCTCGGCCCATCCCGACTTCGCGTTGCCGGCCGGGGACATGGGCGAGGTCGCGCGGGTCGCCGTCGAACCGGCGCTGCGGCAGAACGACTGGGCGGGCGCGGCGATCGGCGCGGCCGACGGGTACGCCGCCGCGCTGGCCGGACGGACCATCCCCCGCCCCCGGGTCACGCCGGGCGAGGCGGACCCGCGCGGGGGCGGCGGCGCGGGCTGGCTGCTGTCGGCCGGGCTGATCGGGGCCGGGCTCGCC
>NZ_BCQR01000233.1 GCF_001552175.1 Actinomadura kijaniata NBRC 14229 | reverse complement strand
ACGCGCTGGCCGAGGCCCTGCCCGGCAGCCCGCTGCGGCGGCTGGACCTGCGGCACACCGGGGTCACCGGGCGCGGCGCGAAGGCGCTGCTGGCCCGGCTCGACGGCGGGACGCGGCTGGAGCACGTGGGGCTCGGTCCGGGCGTGCCGCGCCGGGTGAAGCGGGCGGTCGCGGCGTGCCTGCGCCCGAAGGCCGGCCCGCACCCCGACGTCCACGCGATCGGCAGCCTCTACCGTTGAACCGGCGGGCCCGACTCAACCGGCTCCGCGTCCTGCGGTACGCCCTGCCGCGCCGGATGATCGAGAAGGCGACGCGGGCGCGGCTGGCCGGGGACTGGCGCGGCGCGTGCGCGGCGGCGTGGTTCGACGTGGGGCCGGAGTTGGACGCGGTGCCCGCCGAGGTCGAGGGCGACCTGCGCCATCTCGCGCCCGACCTGCTGCGATGGCACGTTCCGCGGATCGGCGACAGCGGCATCTCCTCTTACCGGATGCTGGTCCTGGCCCGGTACGGCGACATCGCGCTGTACGTGCGCACGCCGCCGGGCGACGAGGCCCCGCAACGGCTGCGGCTGTGCCTGGGCGCGGAACCGCTGGGCGAGCGCGTCGGGGGCTGGGTCCCGCTGCGCGGCGAGGACTGGACCGGCCTGCGGCACCTGTGGGACGCGCGGCGTTCGGGGGAACTGCTCGCGCGGCGTTTCGGCGGGGACCGGGCGCCGTTCCTGCGCCCCGACGGCACTCCCCTGGGCGAGGACGAGCTGCCCGGCCGCTGTCCCGGCCACGACGACCCCGTGGCGCACACCGAGTGGGTGACGCGTCTCCACGAGCGGGGGCAGGAGCACCTGGAGACCGCCTACCGCTGTCTGGGGCTCGACCGCCTCGGCGGCGAACCCGATCCCGGGGACATGGGGAACCTCCTCCACCTGATGCGCGAACCGGCCCTGGACCTGTACGCGTTCGCGCGGGCGCTGCGGGAGGCGCACGCGCGCGGCGCGGAGCGCGTCCTGTTCAGCATGTCGTGGGCCGACGTCGCGGTGACCCTCGACGGGATGCGCGTCGAGTACGCCCCCTCCGGCGCGTCCGTCGAGCTGCCGTCCGTCCCGCAGCACCTCTGGCACCGGATGCCCGACCTGGAGCTGCTGCGCACCGGCCTGGTCACCCCCGAGGAGCTGCATCCGCTGGTCCGGGACGCGCTGTGCCCCGCGCGCCCCCCGGCCGACGGCCCGGTCGGCCCGCCCGTCCCCGAGCCGCCCGCCCCGGTGACGATCCGCTGCCAGGGCGAGGACCACGAGATCGCGGTGCGCGACGGCCGCCTGGTGACGCCGCACTCCCCCGAGGAGCTCCAGCGCGAACGGGCGCTGCGCGCGTTCGGCGGCACGTCCGTCGCGTGCCTGGCGGTCCTGGACGCCTGGACCACCGGCGAGGGGAAGCTCCCGGCGAAGCTGCGGGAGATCCGGCTCGACCTGTTCCGGCGGGTGCATGCGGGCGACACCGAGAGCGTGCTCGCGCTGCTGGACGCCGGGTTCGATCCGCACGTCCGCGACGCGCAGAGGCGTACGCTCCTGCACCACGTCCATCGAGTGGACCACCGGATGCTGCTGCCCCGGCTGCTGGCGGCCGGGCTCGACGTCAACGCCGAGGACGGCGCGGGCCGCACCCCGCTGATGCCGGCGGTGGGCGACCACGGTTCGCCCGACGTCGTGCGGGCGCTGCTGGAGGCGGGGGCGCGCGTCGACGTGGCCGACCACCTCGGCAACACGCTGTCCGTGCTGATCCGCGGCCGCGACGACCTGGGCTTCCTGGCGGAGCGCCTGCCGCGCGACGAGGGGCGTGCGGACCGGTGAACATTCCGCGGGGCTGGCTGTCCGGGGGCCTCCGGGACTGGTGGCGGATCCGCCGGTACGCGGTGCCGCGCCGGATGATCGAGCGCGCCACCGAACGCCGCCTGGCCGGGGACTGGCGCGGCGCGTGCGCGGCGGCCCACGTGGACGTCGAGATCGACCCCGCCGACCTCACCCCCCAGATCGAGGACGACCTGCGGCATCTCGCGCCCGACCTGCTGCGCTGGCACGCGCCCCGCCGCCTCACCGGCAGCACCGCCCTCGACCCGCACCGGGCGCTGGTCCTGGCCCGCCACGGCGACGCGGCGTTGTACGCGCTCACGCCGCCCGGGGCCGAGGCCCCCCAGACGCTGCGGCTGCGGATCGGCGCGCCGCCCGGCGGCGGCCGCGCCCTGCCCCACGAGGACTGGACCGTCCTGCGGTACCTGTGGGACGCGCGGCAGGCGCCGGACCTGCTCCTCCACCGGTGGGGATGCCGCGACCGCGCGCCCCGCCTGACCGCCGGGGGCGAGCCGCTGGGCCCGGACGACCGGCTGGACGCCCGCCACGGGTTCGGCGTCCCGGAGGCCGCGAAGGAGACGGCCCTGCCCGGGGAGCTGCTGTTCCACTCGTACATCGACCCGGTCGCGTTCGCGCGGACCCTGCGGTCACTGCGGGAACGCGGCACCGACCGGGTCCGGATCGCGGTCGGCTTCGGAGGAACCTGGTCGGTGGACACCGGGGGGCCGCGCGTCCGCAAGCGGGACCACCGGGACGTCGCGGACCTGCCGGAGCTTCCCTGCGTCGCCTGGCGCAGGCTGCCCGACCTGGAGCTGCTGCGCACCGGCGTGCTGTCCCCCGAGGACCTGCATCCGCTGGTCCGGGACGCGCTGTGCCCGGCGCGCCCCCCGGCCGACGGCCCGGTCGGCCCGCCGGACCCGGAGTTGCCCGCGCCCGTCCGGGTCCGGTGCCGCGACGAGTGGCACGAGATCGCGTTGCGGGACGGGAGGCTGCTGGCCCCGCACGCCCCCGAGGAGCGCGACCGGGAACTGGCGCTGGGCGCGCTCGGCGGCCCGGCCGCCCGGTGCGCGTCCGTCATGGCCGCCTGGGCGAACGCCGGACGGACGCTCCCCTCGGTCCTGCGGGAGGCCCGGATCGGGTTGTTCCTGCGCATGCACGCGGGCGATACCGAAGGCGTGCTGGCACTGCTGGACGCCGGGTTCGATGCGCACGTGCGCGACGCGCGGAAACGCACCCTGCTGCACCACATCCACCAGGTCGACCACCGAGTGCTGCTGCCCCGCCTGCGAACGGCCGGGCTCGACGTCAACGCCGAGGACGCCGACGGACTCACCCCACTCCACGTGGCCGTCTGCCACCACGGCTCCCCCGAGGTCGTGCGAGCACTGCTGGAGGCGGGCGCGCGACCCGACACCGCCCGCCGCTCCCTGGCCCGCCTGATCCGCAAACACGAGCGCGCTGACCTGGCCTTCCTGCTGAGCGAGGAGGGACGGGCCGATGACCGGGTTCGGTGAGGAGCCGGCGGACTGGTGGCGGATCCGCCGGTACGCCGTGCCGCGGTGGATGATCGAGCGCGCCACCGAACGCCGCCTGGCCGGGGACTGGCGCGGCGCCTGCGCCGCCGCCCACGTGGACGTCGAGATCGACCCCGCCGACCTCACCCCCGAGGTCGAGGACGACCTGCGGCACTTCGCCCCTGATCTGCTGCGCTGGCACGCGCCCCGGAACATCGCCGGCAGCACGGCCCTCACTCCCGGCCGGGAACTGGTCCTGGCCCGGTACGGCGACGTGGCGCTGCGGGTCCTCACGCCGCCGAGGACCGAGGCCCCGCAGCGGCTGCGGCTGCGCGTCGGCGGGCCGTTCGCCGGGGACGGCCGGTCCCTCGTCCGGGAGGACTGGGTCGACCTGCGGTACCTGTGGGACGCCCGGCGGGCGCCGGACCTGCTCCTCCACCGGTGGGGCTGCCGCGACCGCACGCCCTACCTGACCGCCGGGGGCGTTCCGCTGTGGCAGGACGAACTGCCCGATCCCGCTGGCGAATGCCCGCCCGACGGCACGGCGGCGCGGGTGGAGTGGATCGGCTCGGGTCTCTGGGGGAACACGCCTCGCGGCCTGGACCGCTATCGCCGCGCGGGCCTGCACGAGTTCGGCGGCGGGGAGTTCGACGCGGAGGCGGAGCCCCGGAGTTTCCTGCTGCGTGACAGCCGCGTGGATCCGGTGGCGTTCGCGCGGGCCCTGCGGTCGCTGCGGGCGCGCGGCGTGGACCGCGTCCGGATCACCATCGGCGGGGGGTGCTTCGAGGTGACCGTCGAGGGGCTGGTCGTTCGCCGGCGGTCCGTCGGGGACGTCGCGGACCTCCCCGAGCTCCCCTGGCTCGCCTGGCGCCTGCCGCCCGACCTGGAGCTGCTGCGCAGGGGCGCCCTCTCCCTCGAACGGCTGCATCCGCTGGTCCGGAACGCGCTGTGCCCGGCGCGGCCCCCGGCCGACGGCCCGGTCGGCCCGCCCGACCCCACGCTCCCCGTACCGACCCGCCTGACGTGCCACCGGGAGCGACACGAGATCACGATGCGCGACGGCAGGCTGCGGACCCCGCACCGTCCCGAGGAGCGCGACCGGGAACTGGCGCTGGGCGCGCTCGGCGGCCCGGCCGCCAGGTGCGCGTCCGTGGTGCGGGCGTGGGAGAACGGCGAACGGGACCTGCCCCCGAAGCTGCGGGAGGCACGCATCGGGTTGTTCCTGCGCATGCACGCGGGCGATGCCGAAGGCGTGCTGGCACTGCTGGACGCCGGGTTCGACCCGCACGTCCGCGACGCGCGGAAACGCACCCTGCTGCACCACATCCACCAGGTCGACCACCGGGTGCTGCTCCCCCGGCTGCTGGCGGCCGGGCTGGACGTCAACGCCGAGGACTCCGACGGACTCACCCCGCTCCACATGGCGGTCTGCCACCACGGTTCCCCCGAGACCGTGCGAGCGCTCCTGGAAGCGGGCTCGCGACCCGACACCGCCCGGCGCTCCCTGGCCCGCCTGATCCGCAAACACGAGCGTGACGATCTGGCCTTCCTGCTGAGCGAGGAGACAGCCGATGAATGACCGGGAGCTGTCGATCTGGCGGACGGCGCGCCGGTACGCGGTGCCGCGGTGGATGATCGGGCGCGCCACCGAACGCCGCCTGGCCGGGGACTGGCGCGGCGCCTGCGCGGCGGCCCACGTGGACGTCGACATCGATCCTGCCGACCTCACCCCCGACATCGAGGACGACCTGCGGCACCTCGCGCCCGACCTGCTGCGCTGGCACCTGCCGCGCGGCTCCCAGCAGCTCACGACCGTGGTGATCAACCGCGTGGTGGTGCTCGCGCGGCGCGGCGCGGACCTCCTGTACGTGCTGACCCCGCCGGTTCCCGCCGGGGCGCAGCGGTTGCGGCTCGGGTTCGGCCCGCTGCCCCCGGAGGCGGCGGACTTCCTCCGGGAGGACTGGAGCGGGCACCGGTACCTGTGGGACGCGCGGCGCGCGGGCGGGCTGCTGACGCTGTGGGGCGGGGCCCGGCCGCCGTTCTTCCACGCCGACGGCACGCCGCTCACCGACGCCGAACTGCCCGCGGGTGACCCCGGCCCGGACGATCCGGTCGCCCGCGCCGAGTGGCTGACGCTGCGCCGCGACCGCGACGGCCTGGAGAAGGCGCTCACCGACGCCGGTCTGGACGCGTTGCTGGCGCGCACGGACAGGGCCGTCAACGTCGGATGGCTGCGCGCCATGGCGATCGACCCGGCGCTGCTCGACCGGCTGGTGCGCGGGCTGCGCGAGGCGGGCGTGGACCAGACCTGCCTGACCTACCAGTCCTACCGCTTCCGCCTGGACACGCGACTGCCCCACCTGCGTTTCCTGGGACACGTCGGTGTCTCCTCCCCGGCGGTGCCGTCCGGCTCCGCCCCACCCGAGCGGACCTGGCGCGAGCTGCCCGACCTGGCGCTGCTGCGCGCCGGGCGGATCACGCCGGAGGACCTGCATCCGCTGGTCCGCGACGCGCTGTTCCCGGAGCGGCCCCCGGCGGACCGGCCGGTGGGCCCGCCCGACCCCGAGCCGCCCACCCCGTTCCGGATCCGCTGCCGCGACCGGGAATGGCACCTGGTCTCGCTGCGCGACGGGCGGCTCGACATGCCGCACACCGCGGAGGAGCAGCGGCGCGAGCAGGCCGTGGTGGCGCTCGGCGGCACGACCACCGGCTGCTTCGCGGCCCAGGAGGCGTGGGCGAACGGCCGCAAGCGCCCGCCCAGGGCGTTGCGCGCGTTCCGCCGGGAGCTGCTGCTGCGCTTCCAGCACGGCGACACCCCCGGCGTGACCCGGCTGCTGGACGCGGGGCTCGGCCCGCACTTCCGCGACGGCCTCGGGCGCGGGCCGCTGCACCTGCTCCACCTGGTCGACCACGAGGAGCTGCTGCCGCGCCTGCTGGCGGCCGGGCTCGACGTGAACGCCACCGACCGCGACGGATGGACGCCGCTGTTCGCGGCCGTGGCCGAGGGCGGCTCGGAGCGGTACGTACGGGCGCTGCTGGGGGCGGGGGCCCGCACCGACACCGTTGACCGGCAGGGGCGCACCCTGGCCACGATGATCCACCACAGGCACCGTCCGGACCTGCGGTTCCTGCACGAGAAGGTGCGGCGCGACCATCCGCACCTGCCGCGTCACCGAGGAGAGCCCGACTGATGGACAACCGCGAGGAGATGTCGTCCTGGACGCTGGTCCGCCGGTACGCGGTGCCGCGCTGGATGATCGAGCGGGCCACCGAACGGCGGCTCGCCGGCGACTGGGCGGGCGCGTGCGCGGCGTCGCACGTGGACGTCGGGTTCGACCTCGCCGAGGTCGCCGACGAGTACGGCGCGCGGGCGGCCGCCGACCTGGAGGCCGACCTGCGGCACCTCGCGCCCGACCTGCTGCGCTGGCACCTGCCGCGCGTGCTGAACGGCCGCACCTCGGTCGGCACGCTCCGCGCGCTGGTCCTCGGCCGGTACGGCGACGGCGTGCTGCACGTGGTGACGCCGCCGATGGTGGACGGACCGCAACGGCTGCGGCTGCTGTTCCGGCGCAAGCCCCTGCGCCGGATGCCGCGCGGGCACACCTCGATCGTCGCCGAGGACTGGAGCGGCGTGCGACATCTGTGGGACGCCCGGTTCTCCGCCGGCCTGCCGGCCCACCACGGCGGAACCGACCGGCCGCCGTTCTTCCACGCCGACGGCACGCCGCTCACCCCGGACGAGCTTCCCGGCACCGCGCCGGACCCCGCCGACACCACCGCCCACCACGAGTGGGTCATGCTGCTGCACGAGCGCGGTGAGCTGGAGGCCGCGTTCGAGGCCGCCGGGGCCGTCCCGGACTTCAGCGACGAGGGCCTGCCGGGCTGGGCCAGGACCGATCCGCGCCACCTGATGGCGCGGCTGCCGGTGGACCTGGCCCTGCTGGCCCGGGAGAGCCGGGCGCTGGCGGAGCGCGGGACGACGGCGCTGCGGATCTCGTTCGGCTGGTACACCGGGTTCGCCGTCACACGGGAGTCGCCGCAGGACCCGCCCCGGATGCGCGTCGCCTCCACCTACGACCTGCGGGGCCTGGACCGGCTGCCCGAGTTCTCCTGGCGGCGGCAGCCGGACCTGACCCTGCTGCGCGCAGGCATGATCACTCCGGAGGAGCTGCATCCGCTGGTCCGCGACGCGCTGTTCCCCAAGCGGCCCGCGGCGGACGGTCCGGTGGGCCCGCCCGACCCCGCGCCGCCCGCTCCGGTGCGCGTGCGCTGCCGGGGCGAGTGGCACGAGGTGCGGATGCGCGACGGCCGGCTCGACATGCCGCACACCGCCGAGGAGCAGCAGCGCGAGCAGGCCATGCGGGCGTTCGGCGGCGCGGTCACCGGGTGCTTCGCGGTGCGGGAGGCGCTGACCGGCGGCGAGGGGAGGCTCCCTCGCGCGCTGCGCGGGCAGAGCCGCGACCTGTTCCTGCGGATGCACAACGGCGACACGCGGGGGGTGCTGCGGCTGCTGGACATGGGTGTCGACCCGCGCGTCCGCGACGGCCGCAAACGCACCCTGCTGCACCTGCTCCACCTGGTCGACCACGAGGAGCTGCTGCCGCGCCTGCTGGACGCCGGGCTGGACCTGGAGGCGACCGACCAGAACGGGCGTACGCCGCTGCACCTGGTGGTCGGCGAGCACGGCCGCGCGCCGCTGGTGCGGGCGCTGCTGGACGCCGGGGCCCGGATCGACGTGGTGGACGAGAGCGACTACTCGCTGGTCGACCTCATGGAGCGCAACGACCGCACCGACCTGCGGTTCCTGCGCGACCGGATCGCCGCCGAGTATCCCGACATCACCGCCCACGACTACTGGGAGTACGACGAGGACGAGGACCCGGAGGACGAGGACGGCGAGTGAGCGGGAACGTCGCGAACGACCTGCGGGTGTGGGAGCTGGTGCGGCGGTACGCGGTGCCGCGCTGGATGATCGAGCGCGCCACCGAACGCCGCCTGGCCGGGGACTGGCGCGGCGCCTGCGCGGCGGCCCACGTGGACGTCGAGATCGACCCCGCCGACCTCACCCCCGAGGCCGAGGACGACCTGCGGCATCTCGCGCCCGACCTGCTGCGCTGGCACCTGCCCCGGGACCACGGCGGCACGCACATCGCCGTCCGCCGGGAGCTGGTCCTCGGCGAGTACGGCGGGGCGGTCCTGTACGCGGCCACGCCCCGCGCCCGCAACGCCCCGCAGATCCAGCGGCTCCGGCTCCGCCTGGACCGGAAGGCGCCCGGCCGGTACCGGCCGGCGGACCCGCCCGTCGTCCGCGAGGACTGGTCCGGGCTCCGGCACCTGTGGGACGCGCGGCGCGTCGGCGGGCTGCTCGACCACCACGGGCCGGGCGGGCGGCTGCCGTTCCTGTGCCCCGACGGCGTCCCGCTCGCCGACGGCGAGCTCCCCGCCGCCGATCCGGGGCCGGGCGATCCGGCCGCGCGTTCGGAGTGGGTGTTCCTGCTGCGGGAACGCGGCGACCTGGACGGCGCGATCACGGCGGCGGGCCTGACGGCCGTCGAGCCCCGGGGGCGTCCGGGGGCGTGGCGGACGATGACGCTGGTGCGGCACGGGCTGACGACGCTGGACCTGTCCCTGCTGGCGCGGGCGGGCCGCTCCCTGGCGGGGACGGCGCGGGTGCGCGCGGACGTCTCCCCCCGCCACTGCCTGGTGCTGGAACGCGTCCAGGGCCGGCTGACGCTGAGCGCGGCCGACCCGCGCGACGTCGCGGACGTGCCGGTCCTGCCCGAGCCGTGCTGGCGGACGCCGGACCCGCTGCTGCTGCGCGCCGGGCGGATCACGCCGGAGGAGCTGCACCCGCTGGTCCGCGCGGCCGTGTTCCCCGCGCGCCCGCCCGCCGGGCCGCCCCCGCCCGCGCCGCTCGCGCCCGTCCGGATCCGCTGCCGGGGCGAGCGGCACGAGGCCCGCTGGCGCGGCGGCCGCCTCGACGTCCCCCACCCCGCCGGGGAGCACGAGCGGGAACGCGCCCTGCGGGCGCTCGGCGGGACGATGACCGGCTGCTTCGCCGTGACGGAGGCGTGGACGAGCGGGCGGGGCGGGCTGCCGCCCGCGCTGGAGGCGCTGCGGGAGGAGATCTTCCTGCGGATGGAGCACGGCGACACCCCCGGCGTGCTGCGGCTGCTGGAGGAGGGCGTCGACCCCCGCGTCCGCGACGGCGACGGCCGCACGCTGCTGCACCTGGTGTACCTGGCCGACCACGAGGTGCTGCTGCCCCGGCTGCTGGCGGCCGGGCTGGACCTGGAGGCCGAGGACGGGTACGGGGGCACCCCGCTGTACCGGGCGGTGCTGCACCGGGCCTCGGCCGGATGCGTCCGGGCGCTGGTGGACGCCGGGGCGCGGATCGACGTGGTGAACGAGGGCGGCTGGTCGCTGCGCGACCTGATCAACACGCACCGGTACGCCCACCTGTACTTCCTGCGCGACCGGATCGCGGCCGAGCACCCCGGCCTCGGCCGCGGCCTGCCCGACGGGACGGGGGACGACGGGTGAGCGATCCGCGGGTGGTCGCCGACCAGGAGCTGGCGTCGTGGGCGCTGGTGCGGCGGTACGCGGTGCCGCGGTGGATGATCGAGCGCGCCACCGAACGCCGCCTGGCCGGGGACTGGCGCGGCGCCTGCGCCGCCGCCCACATCGACGTCGACATCGACCCCGCCGACCTCACCCCCCAGATCGAGGACGACCTGCGACACCTCGCGCCCGACCTGCTGCGCTGGCACGCGCCGCGCGTACGGTACGGCCGGGCCGAGCTGTCCCCGCGCCAGGGGCTGGTCCTCGGCCGGTACGGCGACGCGGTCCTCTGCGCGGCCACTCCCCTCCACCACGACGGCGCGCAGCGGTTGCGGCTGCGGCTCGTCCCGGCCGACCCGCGTCCCTCCGAGGCGGACGTTCAGAGGGTGGACTGGACGGGTCTGCGGCACCTGTGGGACGCGCGGCGTTCGGCCGAGCTGCTCGCCCACTGCGGGGGCGGCGACCGGCCCCCGTTCTTCCACGCCGACGGCACCCCGCTCGCCCCCGAGGAGCTTCCCGACCGCGATCCCGGAGGCGGGGACCCGGTCCGGCACGCCGAGTGGGTCGGCCTGCTGCACGAACGCGGCGCGCTCAGGGAGGCGTCGGCGGCCGCCGGGCTCGTGTTCGGCGAGGCGGAAAAAACGTGGACGTGGGCCGAGGAGAGGTGGCAGCGTCGGTTGACGGTGGCCCCGGTGGACCTGGCACTGCTGGAACGCACGGCGCGGTCCTCCTCCCGGGATCTTCGGGTGGACCTGTTCTGGGATCTCTCACTGACGGTGGAAGGCGGTGGCGGAGTGATCACCGTGTTCGCGATCGATCCGTTCCCCCTCCCGCAGGGTCCGCCGCTCGCGGACGGCCTGTGGCGGCGGCTGCCGGACCTTGACCTGCTGCGGGCCGGGCGGATCACTCCGGAGGAGCTGCACCCGCTGGTCCGCGACGCGCTGTTCCCGGCGCGGCCGCCCGCCGACGGCCCGGTGGGGCCGCCGGGCCCCGCGCTCCCCGTTCCCGTGGCGGTGCCGTGCCGGCGCAGGCAGCACGGGCTGCGGTTCCGCGACGGCGTTCTGGAGGACTCCCACACCCCTCGGGAGCGCGACAGGGAACGGGCCCTGCGGGCGTTCGGCGGCGCGCCCTCGGGGTGCTTCGCCGTGCGGACCGCCTGGGAGGACGGCCGGGGGCGGCTGCCGGGGGCGCTGCTGCGGCTGCGCAAGGACCTGTTCCGGCGGATGGAGCACGGCGACACCCCCGGCGTGCTCCGGCTGCTGGACGCGGGCGTGGACCCCCGCGTCCGCGACCGGGGCGGACGCACGCTCCTGCACCTGGTCCACCGGGTGGACCATGAGGTCCTGCTGCCCCGGCTGCTGGCCGCCGGGGTCGATCCGCGTTCCCGGGATCATCTGAACCGTACGCCCGCGTGGACGGTCCAATACGCGGGCGGTCCGCGGGCGCTGGTCCGGGCCCTGGACGCCGCCGAACTGGACGCCGCCCAACACGACGAGGAGACAGTGTGAACGACCCCCTGGCCGCCGCCGACGAGCTCAACCGGGCGGCGCGCGACTGGCGTTCGGAGCCCGCGCGCAGCACCCAGCTGGAGGCCCTCGCCCTGGCCGTGACCGCGAACCTGCCGGTGCTGCTGTGGGGCGAGCCCGGCATCGGCAAGTCGGCGGGCATGGAACGGCTGGCCGACGGGCTCGGCGTCCCCCTGGAGACGGTGATCGCCAGCGTGCACGAGCCGTCCGACTTCGCCGGGCTGCCGGTGATCGGCGACGATCCGGCCGCCACCGGCGTGCCGATGGCCCCGCCGGACTGGGCGGTGCGGCTGGCCACGGCCGGGCGCGGGCTGGTGTTCTTCGACGAGCTGTCGTCGGCGCCGCCCGCCGTGCAGGCCGCGCTGCTGCGGGTGGTCCTGGAACGCCGCGTCGGCAGCCTGTCGCTGCCCGAGCCGGTGCGGGTCGTGGCCGCCGCCAACCCGCCCTCCAGCGCCGCCGACGGCTGGCACCTCAGCCCGCCGCTGGCCAACCGGTTCGTCCACCTGAACTGGACGCACGACCCCCGCACGGTCGCGCGCGGCCTGGCCGGGACCTGGCCGGAGCTGCGGGTGCCGGTGGTGGACCCCGCGAAGACCACCGGCGCGGTCGCCCGGGCGCGCGGCACGATCTCCGGTTTCCTCACCGCCCGCCCCGGCCTGGTCCACAGCCTGCCCTCCGACGCCGAGGCGCGCGGCGGGGCGTGGCCGTCGCCGCGCAGCTGGGAGATGGCGCTGCGGCTGCTGGCCGCCGGGTACGCCACCGGTGTGGCGCGGGACGCGGTCGCGGCGGCGGTGGTCGGCGCGGTCGGCGACGGCGCGGGCCTGGAACTGCTGAACTACCTGGAGGAACTGGACCTGCCCGACCCCGACCGGGTGCTGGCCGACCCCGACGCGTTCGCGCTGCCCGACCGGGGCGACCGGCAGCTCGCGTTCCTGACCGCCGTGGTCGCCGCCATCCAGGCCGAGCCGACGCGGCGGCGCTGGGAGGCGGGCTGGGCGGTGCTCGCCAAGGCCGTGGACGCGGGCGTGCCGGACGTGGCGGCCCGCGCCGCCGGGGACCTGGCGAAGATGCGCGACACCGACTGGCCGGTGCCCAGCGGCATCGACGGGTTCGTGGACCTGCTGCGGCTGTCCGGCGCGCTCGCGGGCTGAGCCGATGGCCGAACTCGACCGCACCAAGCTGCTGGCCGCCCGGTTCAAGGCCGCCGGCGACCGGCCCTACCTGGCGTCGGCGCTGTACTCGCTGACGGTGGTGCCCTCCGAGGCGGTGCCGACGATGGGCGTGGACCGGCACTGGCGCTGCTACGTGTCCCCCTCGTTCGTCGAGGCCACCCCGGTCCCGGAGCTGGCCGGGGTGTGGATCCACGAGGTCGCGCACCTGCTGCGCGACCACCACGGCCGCGCCGACCGGCTGCCCGCCGCCGACCGCCGCGACCGGATCCGCGTCAACATCGCGCAGGACTGCGAGATCAACGACGACCTGCTCGACGACGGCCTGTCCCTGCCCGAGGGCCGGGTCGAGCCCGGCCGGTTCGGCATGGACAAGGGGCTGCTGTTCGAGGCGTACCTGCCGGGCGTCCCGCCGCAGCCGCACCTCCACGACTGCGGGTCGGGCGCGCACGGCGACCCGCTGCCGTGGGAGATCGCCGGGCCGGGCGGGCCGTCGAAGGTCAGCCAGGTGGAGGCCGAGGCGCTGCGCCGCGCGACCGCCGAGGCGATGCGCGCCCACCAGCGGTCCCGCGGCACTCTGCCGGGCGGCTGGCGGCGCTGGGCCGACCAGGTCCTGGAGCCCGCCGTGGACTGGCGGCGCGTGCTGGCCGGGGCCGTGCGGGAGGCCGTGGCGTGGGCGGGCGGCGCGGTCGACTACACCTACCGGCGGCCGTCGCGCCGCACCGCCGCGATGCGCGGGGTGGTGCTGCCGAGCCTGCGCCGCCCGCTGCCCCGCGTCGCGATCGTCATCGACACCTCCGGGTCGATGGGACCGGACGACCTGGCCGCCGCGCTCGCCGAGGTCACCGGGGTGCTGCGGGAGGTCGGCGTCGGCGCCAACCGGGTGACGGTGCTGGCGGTCGACGCCGACGTGCGGGCGGCCTCGCGGGTCACCAGCGTGGACCAGGTGGTGCTGGCCGGGGGCGGCGGCACCGACATGCGGGTCGGGATCGAGGCGGCCATGGCGGCGAAGGAGCGCCCCAACGTCGTCATCGTCCTCACCGACGGGTACACGCCGTGGCCCGCCGAGCCCGCCACCGCCCGGCTGATCGCGGCGCTGGTCGGCGACGACCCGCCCGCGCCGCCGGCGTGGGTGGAGTCGGTGCGGGTGACGCCCGGCGGTTGACCACGGCGGCCGGGGCGCGGCGGTACGCTGCGGCGGACGACGCCCGCCGCAGCACGTCCCCCGTCGGAGGAGCCCTCCCATGTCCGGAGTCCAGCACGACATCACCACCCCCGGCCCGCCGCGCCTGGAGGAGGTCTCCGACGGGATCTTCGCCTACCTGCAGCCGGACGGCACCTGGTGGATCAACAACACCGGGTTCGTCGCCGGGTCGCGCGGCGTGGTCGGCGTGGACTCCTGCTCCACCGAGCGCCGCACCCGCGCCTACATGGACGCGATCGCCTCGGTCACCGACCGGCCGGTGCGGACCCTGGTCAACACCCACCACCACGGCGACCACACGTTCGGCAACCACCTGTTCGCCGACGCGACGATCGTCGGGCACGAGAGGACCCGCACCGCCGCGATCGAGTGGGGCGCGCCGATGGACGCGCCGGTGTGGGAGCCGGTGGACTGGGGCGCGTTCGAGCTGGCGCCGCCGTTCCTGACCTACACCGACGGCGTCACACTGTGGTCGGACGACCTGAGGCTGGAGGTCCGGCACGTCGGAACGCCCGCGCACACCACCAACGACTCGATCGTGTGGATCCCCGAGCGGCGGGTGCTGTTCTGCGGGGACCTGCTGTTCAACGGCGGCACGCCGTTCCTGCTCCAGGGCTCGGTCACCGGGGCGATCACGGTGCTGGAGGAGGTCGTCGCCCCGCTCGGCGCCGAGACGATCGTGCCGGGGCACGGCCCGGTCGCCGGTCCCGAGCTCATCGACCGGGTGCTGGGCTACCTGCGGTTCGTGCGGGACGGCGCGGTGGAGGCCAGGGCGGCGGGCCTGACCCCGCTGGAGGCCGCGCGGGAGCTGGACCTCGGCGAGTACGCGGAACTCAGCGACCCGGAGCGGATCGTCGGGAACCTGCACCGCGCCTACGCCGAGCTCGACGGCCTGGAGCCCGGCGGGACCATCGACGTGCTCACCGCCATCGGCGACATGATCACCTACAACGGCGGCCGCCCGCTGAGCTGCCGCGCCTGACCGGCCACCCGGCGGGCTAGCGGAGTTCGGCGGTCACCAGCAGTCGTAGCTGGGCGTCCAGCCACGCGTCGGCGGCGCGGTGCGGGTCGTCGCCGCCGAGGGCGCCGCCGAACGTCCGCACCGCCGCGGCGGCGGCCCGCAGCCCGATCCCGGCGA
>NZ_BCQR01000232.1 GCF_001552175.1 Actinomadura kijaniata NBRC 14229 | reverse complement strand
GGCGTAGGGGTCGTCGTAGAAGTCGGGCTCCGGAGGAAGCGGGAGGTCGTCGTCCGCGCCCGGGCGGGCGGCGGGAATGGACGGGGCCTGCGCGAGCTCCTCCTTGGTCGGGGAATCGGAGGGCTGCGGGGACGCTGGGGCGGCAAGAGGCTGCTGGACGGGCGCGTCCGGCGGTGCGGCGCCCGTGGGTGCGGCTCCGGTGAACTCCGCCAGCGTCTCAAGGACCTGCTCGCCGTACTTCGTCAGCTTGCTCTCGCCGATCCCGCTGATGCCCCCCAGCTCCGGCAGCGTCGTCGGGCGGGCCGTGGCGATCTCGCGGAGGGTGGCGTCGTGGAAGATGACGTAGGCGGGGACGCCCTGCTCCTTCGCCGTCGCGGCGCGCCAGGCGCGCAGCCGCTCGAAGACGGGCGCGGCCTCGGCGGGCATGTCGACGGGGGCCTTGCGCTCCTTGGCGGCCTTGGCCTCCCGGGCGACCTTCGCGCGCTCGGGCTCGCGGCGCATGAGGACCTGGCGCTCGCCGCGCAGGACCGTCGCGCTGGCCTCGGTGAGGACCAGGGCGCCGTAGTTGCTCTCCACGGCGACCAGGCCCTGGGCCAGCATCTGCCGGACGACGCCGCGCCACTCGGCCTCGCTGAGGTCCGCGCCGAGGCCGAACGGCTTCAGCTCGTCGTGGTCGAACTGGATGACCTTGGCGGTCTTCTTGCCGCGCAGGATGTCGATGATGTGGCCCGCGCCGAACTTCTGGCGGCGTTCGCGGTCCAGGCGGACGACCGTGGACAGCACCTTCTGCGCGGGGATCGTGGCTTCCCAGGTCTCGGGGGGCGTCAGGCAGGTGTCGCAGTTGCCGCAGGGCTTGGACTCCTCGCCGAAGTAGTCCAGCAGGCGGACGCGGCGGCAGTCGACCGTCTCGCAGAGGGCGAGCATCGCGTCCAGGTGCATCGACAGGCGGCGGCGGTGGTCGGCGTCGCCCTCCGACGCGTCGATCATCTTGCGCTGGCTGACGACGTCGTTGAGGCCGTAGGCGAGCCAGGCGGTCGAGGGCAGGCCGTCGCGGCCCGCGCGGCCCGTCTCCTGGTAGTAGCCCTCGACCGACTTGGGCAGGTCGAGGTGGGCGACGAAGCGGACGTCGGGCTTGTCGATGCCCATCCCGAACGCGATCGTCGCGACCATCACCAGGCCGTCCTCGCGCAGGAAGCGGGACTGGTTGGCGGCGCGGACCGGGGCGTCCAGGCCCGCGTGGTAGGGCAGCGCCTCGATGCCGTTCGAGGTCAGGAACTCCGCGATCTTCTCCACGGAGTTGCGGGACAGGCAGTACACGATGCCCGCGTCGCCCTCGTGCTCGGTGCGCAGGAACTGGAGGAGCTGCCGCTTGGCGTCGGTCTTCGGCTCGATGCGGTACTGGATGTTCGGGCGGTCGAACGACGCCACGAAGTGCCGCGCGTCGGTCAGCCCGAGACGGGTGGCGATCTCCTCGCGGGTGGTCGGGGTCGCGGTCGCCGTCAGCGCGACGCGCGGCACGGCCGGCCAGTGGTCCTTGAGGTGGGACAGCAGCAGGTAGTCGGGGCGGAAGTCGTGGCCCCACTGGGAGACGCAGTGCGCCTCGTCGATCGCGAACAGGGAGATCGTCCCGCGGCGCAGGAGCTCGACGGTGGCGGCGAGGTTGAGGCGCTCGGGGGCGAGGTAGAGAAGGTCGAGCTCGCCCGCGACGAACTGGGCCTCGACGACGCGGCGCTCGTCGAAGTCCTGGGTGGAGTTCAGGAAGCCGGCGCGCACGCCGAGCGCCTGGAGGGCGTCCACCTGGTCCTGCATCAGCGCGATCAGCGGGGAGATCACCACGCCGGTGCCCTTCCGGACCAGCGCGGGGATCTGGTAGCACAGGGACTTCCCGCCGCCGGTCGGCATCAGCACCAGGGCGTCGCCGCCGCCGACGACGTGGTCGACGATCGCGGCCTGTTCGCCCCGGAAGGCGTCGTAGCCGAAGACGCGCTGGAGCGCCTCAAGAGCCTCGGACACCTCGGGAGCACGCGTTGGGGAAGTCACCGGGCCATAGTACGAACCGGCGGTGACGTTCCGCGCGATTAGTCCGCAGGCTGTGGACGACTCCTCGCCACGATCCCGCGGAGCAGCTCCGGCGTGATCTCGTCGAGGTCCCCGGCGACGTGCGCGGCCAGGCCCAGGGCGTCCTCGGCGGGCGGGTAGCGGGGGTGCGGAACGGCGATCACGGTCATGCCCGCGTTGTGGGCGGAGCGGAGGCCGTTGCTGGAGTCCTCGACCGCCACGCACCCGGTGGCGGGGACGCCCAGGCGTTCGGCGGCGGCGAGGTAGCCGTCGGGGGCGGGCTTGCCGCGCTCCACCTCCTCGGTGGAGACCGTCGCGGCGAACCGGTCCGCCACGCCCATCGCCGCGAGCACCGTGTCGATCAGCGCGCGCGGGGAGGAGCTGGCCAGGCCGAGGACGGCGTCGCCGGAGAGGCGCTCGACCGCCGCGACCGCGCCCGGCATGAGCGGCAGATGGTCGGCGTACCGGGCCTTCATGCGCTCGACCACGTCGGCGGCGACCCGCTCCGGGGCCAGCCCGCCGATCAGGTCCTCGCCCAGGTAGGCGGACCACTCGGCGGTGCTCATGCCCATCAGCCGCTCCTGGGTGTCCGGACGCCACTCGCCGCCCTTCTCGGCGACGTAGGCGCGCCGGACCTCCTCCCAGACCGGCTCGGTGTCGATCAGCACGCCGTCCATGTCGAACACCACGGCCCGCACGGTCATGCTCACTCCCGGTGGGTCCAGGCCGCCGCGGCGGCCCGCCGGCCTCTCCGGCAACGATCATCATGCCTGCTCGCTCTCCCCGGCAAACCCGCCGCCAACTGCGAATACCGGGATGAACCAGCATGATCCACAGAA
Source organism: Actinomadura kijaniata NBRC 14229 (assembly GCF_001552175.1). Lineage (GTDB taxonomy): Bacteria > Actinomycetota > Actinomycetes > Streptosporangiales > Streptosporangiaceae > Spirillospora > Spirillospora kijaniata. Next base: position 12,078 of record NZ_BCQR01000232.1, on the reverse strand, counting down.
GTTCTGGCATGGTGGTGGCCCCCGCCACCGTCTCCGGGAGCCACGGAGAGGAGAACCGCACATGCTGTTGTTCGTCGGTCTGGTCCTGGCCGTCGCGGCCGTCGCCGCGGCGGTCGGCGTGGTGATGGCCAACTCCGCGCCCACCACCCTCACGGTCTTCGGCGAGGCCGTGCCCGGCGTCGCCCACCAGTGGCAGGTCTTCCTGGCCGGTGGCGCCGTCGCGACCGTCTTCATCGTCGGCATGATGGTCACCTTCATCGGCGCGGGCCGCACCATCCGCGCCCGCCGCGACCTGAAGGAGATGCGGGCCAAGCACGAGAAGTCGCTCACCACGCTGGAGATGGAGAAGCGCCAGCTCCAGCAGGAACTGGCCCGCGTCCGGCGCAGCCAGGCGGCCGCCCCCGCGCCCGTTCCCGCGCCCACGCCCGGCCGCTCCGCTCCCGCTCCCGGCCGTCCGGTCGCCTCCCGGCCCGCCCCGAACGCCCCGGCCCGCGCCGCCACGCCGCGTTCCCAGGTGAAGGCCGCATCCCCGTTCTTCGACCGCGCCGACTGAGCCTCCGGCGCGACCCGGGCAGTCCTTCCGGAGGATGACGGGCCCGGCGATATCGCATCGCAGAGGGATGACCACGACCGCCGGACCGGCGCATGATCGTGGTGTGTGGATTCTTCTCAAGGTAGCCGCCACCGCCGCCGCCCTGTGGGTGGCGACCGTCCTCGTCTCCGGACTGTCCGTGGGCGGCGACACCACGGGTGAACGGGTGCTCACCCTGGTCGCCGTCGCGGTCATCTTCGGGCTGGTCAACGGCCTGATCAAACCGATCGTCAAGTCGCTCGGCTGCGCGTTCTACGTGCTGACCCTCGGCCTGATCGGCCTGGTCGTCAACGCGCTGCTGCTCATGCTGACCGGCTACCTGGCCGACCGGCTGAACCTGGCGTTCGAGGTCGCCGGGTTCTGGTCGGCGTTCTGGGGCGCGATCGTCGTCGCCATCGTCGGCTGGCTGCTCGACCTCCTCATCAAGGACGACTAGACCGCTCTCACCAGGACGTTTCGACCTCCGGCGAAACGATCCGCGCCTAGCGTGAACGCCCCGCCGAACCCGACCTCGGCGGGGCGTTCGCCTGTCCGGAGGGAGCCTGAACATGAGTGACGAGACGCCGCGCGTCGACGACCGTCCCCCCGCCTCGGTCGTGACCGGGATGGTGGACCACGTGCTGGAACTGGCCGCGACCTGGACCGCCTGGGACGGGCGGCCGATCCCCGCCGACGGGCGCCTCCACACGCCGCACAAGGCGGTCCGGCGCGTCGCGGACCACCTGATCGACCATCTGGCGGAGATCGAGGACCGGATCGCGGGGCGGGCGACCGTCCCCGACCGGTGGCACGCCTCGGCGATCACGACGGCGGCCGACCTCGCCCCGTTCACCCCCGAGGACCTGGACGAGGCGCGCAGCCGGCTCGTCCGGCTCGCGCGGATCTGGGCCGACCGGCTGAACGCCCTGGACGCCGGGCGGCTGGACGGCTCGCCCGGCGACGGGTGGACGTTCCGGCAGATCGCCTTCCACGTGGCGGAGTCCACCTACTACGCCGACGCCGTCGGAGACCTCTCGGCGGGCGTCAGTCCCGGCTGAGCAGGGCGGCGAACGCGCCGCGGGTCAGGCGTTCGCACTCCTCCTCCGACAGGGCCCCGGCGTACTCGGCGTAGACGGGCGGGCGCTCGCCGGGATCGCCGACCAGGGTCCAGCGATGGGCCCGGGTCGCGCCGATCAGGAACTCCGCCTCCGTCAGCGGCCCCACCGCGATCAGCACGTCGAACGTCGCCTCCGGCTCCGGCAGCGCCGCGCCGACGCCGAGCGGGGTGCCGCCGACCAGGTCGGCCGTCGCGAGCAGGGTGTCGGCGGCGGGGCCGGGCGCGGGGTGGTCGGCGGTGCCCAGCAGCGCGGTGAGGCGGTCGACGCGGGCCATGGCGCGTTCCCGGTGCCCGGCGAGGACCTCCGGGTCGGACATGACGTCGTCGCCGAAGATCTCGGTGATCTGGGCGCGGGAACGCGCTTCGGCCTCGACGAGGGCCGCCAGCTCGGTCTCGTCGGTGCCGTGCTGCTGATCGGCGGCGGCGCGGCGCTCCTCCAGGGTCTTCTGGATCTCGGCGAGGTAGTCGGCGGCGGCCTGCGCGTTGGCGCGAGCCTGCTCGGCGGTCGCGCGGGCGGCGTCGTGCTCGGCGCGGAGGGCGCCGAGACGGTCCTCCAGCGCGCGCACGTTCTGCGCGGCGAACCGGGCCGCCGCGCTCGCCTGCGTCGCGCGGTCCACGGCCTCGGCCGCGAGCCGGGCCTGCTCGCGGTAGTGGGCGGTGGCCTCCTCGCGTTCGAGGGACAGGCGTTCCAGCTCGGCGGCGAGCCGCCGCTGCGCCTCCCGGGCCGCCTCCAGCCCGGCCCCGCCCTCGGTGATGAACCGCTCCAGCCCGGCGCGCCGGGTCCGCGCCTGCTCGGCGGCGTCCTTGACCTGCCGCGCCCGCTGCGCCGCCTCGTCGGCCTCCCGCGTCCGCGCCCGCACCTCGGCCCGCAGCCGCTTGAGATCCGGCGGCGGCGCGGCGACGTGCAGCCGCTGCGCCACCGACATCCTCTGCCGCACCGCGCCCAGCGCCGACTCCGCCGACACGAGGCGGTAGTAGCTGGCGTGGCCCTCGGCGACGGCGTCGGCGTCCGCGGCGGTGAGGCGCTCGGCCTCCGCGACGGCCTGGGGGAGCTCCGCGCGGGCCTTCTCCAGCTGGCCGGTCAGCATCCCCTCCTGCTGGCGCGCGGCCTCCAGCTCGGCCTGGGCCCGGCCGGTGCGTTCGACGAGCGCGGTGCACCGGACGTGGGCGGCGTCGGCGGTGCGGGTGAACTCCCCGGCCTCGGCGGCCGCGGCGTCGGAGGCCTTCTGCAGGCGCGCGGCCTCCGCCCGGGGCTCGGCGATCTCCGCGACGGCGGCCTCGACCCCGGCGGCGAGACGGTCCGCCTCGTGCCCGGCCTCGGTGACGGTCCGCTCGGCGTCCGCCAGCGCGGTGCGGGCGTCCTCGACGCGTTCGGCGAGGGAGACGATCTCGGACTCGGCGACGGCGCGCGCCTGTTCCTGCCGCCCGCGCAGCGCCTCCAGCGCGGCGACGTCCCGGGGCCACTGCTCAAGCTGGACGAGCCCGCGCTGGAGCAGCTTGCTCTCGTTCTGCCACACCTGCCGCCAGGTGTCCCCGACGGCCCGCACGACGGCCCCGCGCGTGCGCGTTTCCGGGGCGGGGGCGAGGGTCACCGCGTTCGCGGGGCCTTCCGGCCCGACGGCGGCGGTCCGGTCGCCGGGCTGAACGTCCGCAGGCACGGCGTCGCCGGGTGCCGTCTCCTCGACGGCGGACGGAACGGTCTCGGCGGCGGGCGTCTCCAGCGGAAGGGTGGTGCCCGAGGCGGCGGAGGGCTCCGCTTCGCCGGCTGCCGGAACGGGATCGGTCACCGCACCGGCGTGGACGTCCGGGGTCTCGCCGGTCGTGGGGGGCCGCTCGTCCAGGGGGTCCACCGGCAGCGTGTCGGTCGCGGGACTGGCGGCTTCGACCGCCGACGCGGCGGGCTCCGCTTCGTCGCTGTGGACGCCTGGGGCCGCGGTCTGCGCGGCTGCGGCGACCGGCGGGTCCACCGGCAGTGTGCTGGCCGCAGGGCTGACAGGCTCGGCCGAGGTGTCGGTGTGGACGTTCGGGGCCTTGTCCGGCAGGGGGGCGGCCGAAGGAATGGCGGGCTCGATCGCCGATGCCTCGGGGACGGGGGCGGCTTCCGTGTCCGGCGGCAGGGCGATGCCTTGTGGTTCGGTGATGTGCGGGACGTCGCCGGGCACGGCGTGGACGTCGGAGGTTCCGTCGTCCATGGGGGCCTGCTCGGCCGCCGCGTCCGGCGGCAGGGTCGTGCCTGCGGCTGAGGAGGGGCCCGCCTCCTCGGCGGGAGCCTGGTCGTCCAGGGGCGGGGCGTCGTGCGGCGGGAGGTCTGCCTCCGCCGGGATGGGGTGGGCGCCCGCGGGCAGGGTGCTCTCGGTGGTGACCGGCGTTTCCAGCGGCAGGGTGGTGCCTGAGGCGGCGGAGGGCTCCGCTTCGCCGGTCGCGGGGCCGCCGGGGGTCTCGGTCTGCTCGGTGGCGGCGACTGCCGGGGCCACCGGCAGTGTGCCGGTCGCGGGGCCGGCAGGTTCGGCCTCCGGCGCCTCGGGGACGGCGGTGGCTTCTGCGTCCAGCGGCAGGGTGGTGCCCGTAGCAGGCGAGGGCTCTGCCTCCTCGACGATGGGTGGAACGCCGTCGGGAGCCGTGCCCGCGGCTTCCGATGGCAGCGGGATGCCTGAGGCGGCGGAGGGCTCCGCTTCGGCTGCGGCGACCGCCGAGTCCACCGGCAGTGTGCTGGTCGCGGGGCTGACGGACTCGGGCGGTGTCGCCTCGCCGGCGGCGGGAACGGCGGCGGGCTCCACGTCCAGCGGCATGGTGACGTCCGCGGGGGCGGAGGGCTCCGTCTCGACGGTGGCGGCCCGCTCGGCGGCGGCGGCCGCGAAGTCCACCGGGATCGCGTCGGGTGGGGTGGCCGGGCCGGACTGTTCGTCCGTGTCCAGGGTGTTCTCGGGGGCGGTCTGCGGGGCCAGCGGTGTGGCGTTCTCGGGGAACGCCAGGGCGCGGAACTCCACCGTCCCGTTGGACCCGTGCTCCCCTCGGCCCTTCGGCGTGGGGGCCGGGGGGCGTTCGGGCAGCGCCTCCGGGAGCACGGCCAGGGCGAAGGACGTCTCCGCGGCCGACTCCACCAGTTGCGCCGCCTGGGACGGGGTGGGGGCCAGCAGCAGGACGCGCCTGCCCTCGGACAGGTGGGTCTCGACGAGGGCGCGCGCCTGGGCGACCGGGTCCGCGGACTCGACCAGCTCCAGGGGAACGTCGTCCCGCGCCCCGGTCAGCAGCGCCGACAGCCGCGGGTCGCTGCGGGCCGCCGCCAGCGCCGCCAGATGGGGGGACCAGCCGACGGGGGCCAGGTCCCGGTCGCGCAGCTGGGCCTCCAGACGCGTGTAGAGATCGTTCAGTGGGTCCTGTTCGAGGTTCGACACCGCGCGATTCCATTCCCGACGAGTGGTTCGGGGGGTGGTTTCTCCGGTTCCGCCCCGATCTAACGTCTCACAGGTGCGGCGGGTGCCCCGTGACGGGACACCCGCCGGTTGATCATGGCTAGTGCGGGTTCGTGGCCAGCAGTTCCGCGAGCAGGTCGTCCAGCGTGACGATTCCCGCGAAACCGCCGCCCTCACCCGTCACCACCGCCAGCTGCGAACGGCTCCGCCGCAGTCGCGTGACCGCGTCCAGCACCGTCGTGGACGGCGTCAGGCGCGGCGCCGGGTGGGCCAGCTCGGCGGCGGGCCGGGTGCCGGAGTCCGAGGTGATCGCGGCGCGGACGTGCACGATGCCCGCTGGCACGCCGGACCCGTCCAGCACCACCAGGCGGTTGTGGCCGCTGGAGGTCGCCACACGGCGGATCTCCGCGGCCGTCGCGTCGGCCGGGACCGTCGTGACCTCGACGGTCGGCACCACCAGGGGTCCGACGGTGGCCTCGCGCGCCGCGATCGAACGCCGCAGCAGCTCGTGGTCGTGCCGGCCGATCAGGCCGAGGCGGCGCGACTCGCCCAGCAGATGGCTGAGCCGGGCCGGGTCGGTGGCCTCGTCCAGCTCGTCGCGGGGCGTGACGCGGATCAGGCGCAGCAGGCCGTTGGTGACCGCGTTGAGGGCGGACAGGACCGGACGGGAGATCTTCGCGAACGCCCGGAACGGCAGCGCCAGGATCAGCGCCGACCGCTCGGGGTGCGCGATGGCCCAGGACTTGGGCGCCATCTCGCCGACCACCATGTGCAGGAACGTGATCACGGCCAGCGCCGTGACCAGCGCGATCGCCTTGGCGCCGGTCTCCGGGACGCCGAGGGCGTGCAGCGGCGGCTCCAGGAAGTGCTCGAACGCGGGCTCGGTCACGATCGCCAGCCCCAGCGAGCACATCGTGATCCCGAACTGCGCGCCCGCCAGCATCAGCGACAGCTCGCGCTTCCCGGCGACGGCGGCGACGGCGGGGCGGCTGCCCCGCGCGGCGGCGCGTTCCAGCTGGCTCCGGCCGGCGGCGACCAGCGCGAACTCGGCGGCCACGAAGAACCCGTTGCCGACCAGCAGGAGCGCGGTGATCAGCAGCGAGGTCAGCGGGTCCACGCGGCCTCCCTCACCGGGTCGTCCGCCGGGGCGTCCTCGTCGGGGGCGTCCGGGGCCGCGCGCAGCAGCACCTGCCCGGGGACGCGGCGCACCACCGTCAGCACCTCGATCTCCACCCGGCCGTCGTCGGTCTCGACCGCGACGCGGTCCGCCGGGCTCGGCAGCCGCCGCAGCTCCGCCATGACCAGGCCGCCGAGGGTGTCGTAGGCCTCGCCCTCCGGGAGCTCCAGCCCGGTCATGCGGCCGATCTCGTCGATCCGCATGCCCGCGTCGACCAGCCACGACCCGTCGGGCGCGGCGGTCGGGGCGGCCTCCCGGACGTCGGTCTCGTCGGCGATCTCCCCGACCAGCTCCTCGGCGATGTCCTCGAACGTCAGGATGCCCGCGAGCCCGCCGTACTCGTCCACCACGCAGGCGAACTCCTCGCCGGTCTCGCGCATCTGCTCCATCACGCCGTACAGCGGCTGGCTGTCCGGCACCAGCAGCGCGGGCCGGATGATCGCCCGCAGCGGCGTGCCCGGCGCGAGCCCGTCGTCGGCGACCTCCCGGACGCCCACGACGCCGATCACGTCGTCGACCTCGGTGTCGTACACCGGGTAGGAGGTGTGGCCGCTCTCCTTGATCAACGCGACCAGGTCCGCCGCCGTGGCGCCCCCGGACAGGGCCCTGACCTGGGGACGCGGCACCATGACCTCGCCCGCGGTCAGGTCGCCGAACGACAGCGCCCGGTCCAGCAGCCCCGACAGGTCGGCGGGCAGGTGCCCGCCGTCGCGGGACCGGTCGATGATCTCGCCGAGCTCCTCCAGCGTCGCGCCGCTGTTCAGCTCCTCGACCGGTTCGATGCCGACGGCGCGCAGCAGCCGGTTCGAGGCGCGGTCGAAGAAGCGGATCAGCGGCCCGAACACCGTGAGGTAGACGAGCGTGGACGCGGCCAGCGCACGGGCCAGCGTCTCGGCCTTGGCGAGGGCCAGGTTCTTGGGGAACAGCTCGCCCAGCAGCATCTGGATCAGCGTGGCGAGCACGAAGCCGGTGACCAGGGCGATCGCGCCGGTCGCGCCGGCGGGGACGCCGGTCACCCGCAGCAGCGGCTCGATCAGCTCGGCCAGCGCGGGCTTGGCGATGAAACCGACCACCAGCGTGGTCATCGTGATGCCGAGCTGCGCGCCCGACAGCATGAACGACAGCCGACCGATCACCTTGAGGGCGCGTCGCGCGGCGACGTCCCCCCTGTCGGCAGCCTGGGTGAGGCGCGCCCGGTCGGCGGCCACGAAAGCGAACTCCTGCGCGACGAAGTACCCGGTCGCGGCGGTGAGCAGCAGCACGGCGAGGACGCCGAGGACCGCGGTCACCATGTCGCACCGGGTCTATGACTGGGGTCCGACACTGCGGACTCTCAACTCCTCTCAAGAGACGGTCGTCGTCTGTGAAACGTCACTTCACACCAGGACGTTCCCCTCGCACAAGCGCACATGACGTGATGCGCGCCTCATTCCCCATGGTCACCGGTGGCCGATGGCGGCCAGCGGTTCGCACGTGGGAGAAGGCGGGTCCGACGTGGCTCCCGGCGGTTCAGCGCGCGGATGGCGTACCGCCGTGTACAGGAACCGTCTTGTCTCGAAAAGTGTCACCGATCACACTGAGTAGAGGGCGCGCCACCGACTCTGAAGGCGGAGACCACGACGACGGGGGGCACGGCGCCGACGAGCGGACGACGGGCGGACAACGGCATCGAACGCGGGGTTGATGTGGACGAGAGCGGGGCCGGAGCCGCCGCGCCCATGAGCCGGGAGGGCATCGACCACGCCCTCGCGGGGCTGCGCGACGAGCGGGATCGCATCTCCGCCTCCCTTCTGGAACTGGAGCGGCACGACGGGCGGCGGCTGCTCGACGGCGCCGACCTGACCGGCGAGACGTGGCGGCGCTGGGACGAGGCCAGGGCCCGCATCGCGCTGCTGTGGAAGCTGTTCGACGCCTACGGCCGGGTGCTGGAGGCCGCCGACGCGCTGCGCGCCGCCCACCCCCGCCCCGACACGGCCGTGCTCGACGAGCTGGGCGCCCTGCTCACCGGACCGTCCGTGGAGGTCCCCGGCGGGGAGATCCCGCTGGAGCGCCGCACCCTGCTCGGCCCTCCCCGCGAACGCGTCACGCTCGACGAGGCCGTGCGGATGATGGAGACGGCCTACGAGAGGTCCGCCGAGGTCGTCGCGGCGGCGGACGCGGCGTGGTCGGCGCTGCTGGTGCCGCTGGAGGAGACCGAGGAGGCGTGGCGCGCGGCGGCCCGGCTGGTGCGGGAGCTGCAGGACCTGCGCGATCCGGAGCTGGACCGGCTCGGCCGGGAGCTGACCGCGATCGGCCGCCTCACCCGGACCGATCCGCTGTCGCTGGTCCGGGACGGCCGGGCCGACACCTCCCGGCTCGACCGGCTGCGCGGGGCGCTGAAACGGCGGCACGCCGAGCTGGCCGAGGCGGTGGCGCTGCGCGACGCGTTCGAGGAGCGCGCCGCCCGCCTGGCCGAACGCGTGGCGGCGGTCGCCGAGGCCGAGGAGAGGGCCGCCGCCGCCCGCGACCGGGCCCTGCTGAGGATCGAGGGCGCGGACCCGCCCGAGCCGCCGGACCACGCCGCCGGCCTCCGCGAACGCCTCGGCGAGCTGACGGCGGCGCGCGGCCGGGCCGACTGGACCGCGCTGGCCGGCCGCGTCGCCGACCTCGAACGCGCCGCGGACCAGGCCCTGGAACTCGCCCACCGGACGAGGCGTCTCAGCGAGGAGCCGCTCGGGCGGCGCGACGAGCTGCGCGGCCGGCTGGAGGCGTACCGTGCCAAGGCGGCCCGTCTCGGGCTGGCCGAGGACGACGGGCTCGCCCGCGTGTACGAGACCGCCCGGGACGCGCTGTGGACGGCGCCGTGCGACCTGCGACGCGCCGCCGACGCGGTGACGGACTACCAGCGCGCGATCAGGGCGCGGGCGAGGGAGGCGGGGAGTCGGCGATGACCCGATGCGCACAGACCGGGTGTCCCGGGACCGTCCGGGACGACGGGTTCTGCGACACCTGCGGCATGGCGCCGGCCCGGCCGCCGGAACCCGCCACGGGCTACGTGCCGCCCGCCGGGGCCAGGGGCGGCGGGGACCGGAACGAGGGGGTCCATCCGCCCAGCCCCGTGACCGGGGCGTTCGTCACCGGCGTCGTCGGCGGGGCGGTCAGCATCGCCTCGATGAACACCGGGTCGGCCTGGCAGATCGCGCCGACCTCCCCCGCCCCGTCGCGGGTGTCGCGCTCGCGCGGCCCCGAGCCGTCGCGTCCCACCGTCCCCGCGACGGCGGGCTCCGGCCGTACCGGGGGCACCCGCGGCACCGACTCCACCGGCGCGCACCGGCGCGGGATGCTCGGCGCGGGCCTGGTCGAGGTCCCGCCGGTCCCGGCCCGCGACCCCGAGTCGGCGGTGCTGGAGAACCCCGAGGTCCCCGAGCACCGCCGGTTCTGCTCCAACTGCGACGACGAGGTCGGGCGGGGCCGCGACGGGCGGCCGGGCCGCACCGAGGGGTTCTGCCGGTCGTGCCGCCACCCGTTCTCGTTCACCCCGAAGCTGCACAAGAGCGACCTGATCGGCGGCCAGTACGAGGTGCTGGGCTGCCTGGCGCACGGCGGCCTCGGCTGGATCTACCTGGCCAGGGACCGCAACGTCTCCGACCGCTGGGTGGTGCTCAAGGGCCTGCTGGACACCGGCGCGACCGACTCGATGGCCGCGGCGGCGGCCGAACGCGCCTTCCTCGCCGAGGTCGAGCACCCCAACATCGTCAAGATCTACAACTTCGTGCGGCACGAGGGCTCCGGCTACATCGTCATGGAGTACGTCGGCGGCGAGTCGCTGAAGGACATCCTGCTGCGGCACCGCAAGGAGAACGGCGAGGACGCCGCGCTGCCGCTCGGCCAGGTGATCGCCTACGGGCTGGAGGTGCTGCGCGCCCTCGGCTACCTGCACAACATGGGCCTGCTGTACTGCGACTTCAAGCCCGACAACGCCATCCAGTCCGAGGAGCAGCTCAAGCTGATCGACCTCGGCGGGGTGCGGCGCGCGTTCGACACCGACAGCCCGATCTTCGGCACGCCCGGCTACCAGGCCCCCGAGATCGCCGACCACGGCCCGTCGGTGAGCTCGGACCTGTACACGGTCGGCCGGACCCTGGCGGTGCTGAGCTTCCCGTTCAAGGGCTACACCACCCGCCACCTGCGGAGCCTGCCGCCGCGCAAGGACGTTCCGCTGCTGATGCGGCACGAGTCGTACTACCGGCTGCTGCGCCGCGCCTGCCACCCCGACCCGGCGCGGCGGTTCCAGAGCGCCGCCGAGATGGGCGCGCAGCTCACCGGGGTGCTGCGCGAGGTGCTGTCCACCGACGACGGCAAGCCGCGCCCCGGCCCGTCGGCGCTGTTCGGGCCGGAGCAGGCCTCCGCCGGGACCGAGATCATGGACGCGCTCGGCGGCGACGGCGGCACGCCCGTGCTGGCCCCGCTGGAGCCCGCCGAGGCCGCCGCCGCGCTGCCGGTCCCGCTGGTGTACGGGACCGACCCGGCGGCCGCGTTCCTGGCGGGCCTGACCGCCCGCGACCCCGACGACCTGGCCGCCGCGCTGGCCGCCGCGCCGGTCGACTCTCCGGAGGTGCGGTTGGCGCTGATCCGCTCCCACATCGGGCTCGGCGAGCTGGCCGAGGCCGACCGCCTGCTGAACGAGTACGAGGCCGACCACCCCGAGGACTGGCGCATCGACTGGTGGCGCGCGGTGTGGGAGCTGGCGGGCGGCGACGCCGACGCCGCCGTGCGGATCTTCGACGAGCTGTACGAGCTGATGCCGGGGGAGACCGCGCCGAAGCTGGGCCTGGGGTTCTGCTACGAGGGCCGGGGCGACCTGAAGCAGGCCGAGCACTTCTACGAGCTGGTGTGGCGGACCGACCCGACGTTCGTGAGCGCGGCGTTCGGGCTGGCCCGGGCGCGGCTGGCGGCCGACGACCGGCAGGGTGCGATCCGCGAGCTGGACGGGGTGGCGCGGATCTCCACGCACTACGTGTCGGCGCAGCTCGGCGCGGTCGCGGCGGCGGTGCGGGGCCGCCGTCCGGACGAGCTGAGCGCCGAGATCCTCGGCGCCGCCGCGCGCCGCCTGCACACGCTGCGGCTGGACACCGAACGCTACGCCCGGTTCGCCGCCGAGGTGCTGGAGGCGGCCCTGGCCTGGCAGCGCGCCGGCGGCCGGTGGACCGGCAAGACGCCCGGCGACCTGCTGGGCGTCCCTCTCAGGGAGCCCTCGATGCGCCGCAGACTGGAGGAGACCTACCGGCTGCTCGCCCGGCTGGCGAGCGATCCCGGCGAACGCCACACGCTGGTGCTGCGCGCCAACGCGGTCCGCCCGAGAACGTTCTTCTGACCATGGGCGCGCACGCCAAGGACCGGTTCGACGTCGTCGTGTGCGGCGCGTGCGGCGAGCCCCTGGACGCCCGCGACCGTTTCTGCGAGGGCTGCGGGGAGCCGCGTTCGCCCAAGCGGCCGATGCCCGCGTCGCTGGTCGTCCACGAGCCGCGCGACCCGCCGCGGCGCTGCGTGGACTGCGGCGCGACCGGCATCGACGACGGGTTCTGCGAGACGTGCGGGCTGCGGCAGCCCGGCGGCCGCGAACGCGTCGAGATCGAGCTGGCCGCCCCCCTGACCGGCCCGGCCCGGGGCCCGGCGCGCGCCGCCGGGGTCAGCGACGTCGGCCTGCGCCGGGACCGCAACGAGGACGCCGTGGCCATGGCGTCGCTGCCCGGCACGGTGTGCGCGGTCGTCTGCGACGGCGTGGCGTCCGCGCCCGGCTCCGAACGCGCCGCGATCACGG
>NZ_BCQR01000231.1 GCF_001552175.1 Actinomadura kijaniata NBRC 14229 | reverse complement strand
CAGGACGGCCTCCAGCGGGCCGCCGGCGGCGAGCGCCCGCGCGGCGTCCCAGGTGTCCGGGGCGAGTTCGGGCCCGGCGGCCACCAGCACGCGCGCGCCCGAGCGGCGGACGAGCCCGGCGAGGTGGCCGCGCGACAGGTTCCCGTTCAGCGGGGCCGCGGTCCCGGCGAGCTGCGCGGCGAGCGTGGCGGTGATCAGCTCGGCGCAGTTGGGCGCCGTCAGGGCGACCGTGTCGCCCCGCCGCACGCCGAGGGCGCGCAGCGCGTTCGCGTACCGGTGGACGTCGGCCAGCAGCTCGGCGAAGGTCCGGCGCAGCGGCTCCCGCCAGCGGGCGGCCTCCGGCAGGACGGTGAGGGCGGTGCGGCCGGGCCACCGGTTCGCGGCCCGCGCGAGCAGCGCGTAGGTGGACCCGGGCAGGCCGCGCGCCTCCAGCGGCACGGCCTCGATCGCCGCCAGGTCGTCCGGTCCGGTGTAGGCGGGCCACAGGAGGTCGTCGGTCATCGGGCGTCCCTCACGGTCGTGCGCTGCGTGCCCAGGTCGATCGCGCCGTCGTCGGTGGCGACCGAGGCCTCGACGACGTCGCCGTCCCGCAGGTAGCGGGAATTACGTGCCTCGGTCTTGAAGAACAACCGCCAGCGGGTCGCGTCGGGCAGCAGCGAGGAGAGCTTCTGGACGGGCTTGGGCGGCGCGCTCAGGGCGGTGCCGACGGGGGTCCCGGTCAGCAGCAGGTCGCCGGGGTCGAGCCGCTGGAAGCGGGCCAGCGCGCGCAGCGCCTCGACCGGCCGGTAGATCATGTCGGCCGCGGTCCGGTCCTGGCGGGGCTCGCCGTTGACGCGCAGCCTCAGCCGCAGGTCGGCGAACCGCTTCAGCTCGTCGGCGTCCAGCAGCACCAGCGCCGGGCCGACCGGGGTGAAGGTCGGGTAGGACTTCGACTCGTAGAACTGCGTCTTGGGGAGTTGCAGGTCGCGCGCGGAGACGTCGTTGGCGACCACCAGCCCGGCGACCACGTCGGCCAGGTCGTCGACCGCGGCGCCGACCGGCACGGGGCGGCCGATGACGATGCCGATCTCCACCTCGTAGTCCAGCAGCCGGACGTGCGCGGGCCTGACGATGTCCTCGCGGGGGCCGCTGATCGAGCCGGACGACTTGCGGAAGAACGTCAGCGGCACCGCCTCGGGGTCCAGGCCCGCGTCGGCGGCGTGCGAGGCGAAGTTCGTCATCTGCGCGACCACCCGGCAGGGCGCGGTGACCGGCGAGACGAGCGACAGCTCCTCGACGGGAACGGTGGCGGCGCCCGCGGCGGCGGCGTCGATCGCCTCCCGGTCGGCGAGCAGCCGCGCGGTGGAATCGGCGGCGGTGTCGATCGGGGCGGCGCCCGAGGGGGTGACGGCGTACCAGGCGTCGGCGGTGCGGAGGACGGAGATGCTCATGAGGTGGCCACTTTCAGCAGGCCGCGAAGGCGGTGGAGGTCGAACTCGTTGTCCTCGCGCAGCGCGCCGAGCATCGCGCGCAGCTCGCGCAGCGCGTCCCGGCCGGGGCTGACGCCGAGGAAGTCCCGGGTGGCGGGCGGCCCCCACTGGGCCAGGCCGGAGGCGGTCATCGGCGCCCAGCCGGGTTCGAGGGTGCGGTCGAACAGGTCCCCGTCGCTGAAGTGCTCGACCAGGAACCCGTCCGGGTCGCGCCAGTAGTCGAAGATCTGGCTGCCCTGGATGTGCCGGCCGATGCCCCAGGAGCGCCGGTAGCCCCGTTCGCGCAGGTACTCGCCGCCGGCGGCCAGCGCGTCGAGGTCGGCGACCTGGTAGGCCGAGTGCACGTACCGGTCGGCCGGGCCGAGCGCCAGGGCCAGCGTGTGGTGGTCGGCCGGCGTGCGGCCGCGGTCGCAGCGGACGAAGCTCATGACCGGGCCGCGTTCGCGCTGCCCGGGGAAGTAGAGGAAGTCGCTGACGATCAGGCCCAGGTGCTCCAGGTACCAGTTCAGCGTCTCCAGGTGGCGGGTGGTCTGGAGCACGACGTGGCCGAGCCGCCGCACCCGGGCCGGCTCGCGCGGCGGGCGCTGGGCGGCGTTGGTCCGGGCGGTGCCGTGTCCGGCGTTGATCGTGAGCGGCCGCTGTTCCGGCAGCCCGGGGTGGACGAGGGTGTCGCAGACGACGCGCACCCGCGCCCCGTTCGGGTCCGCCAGGTCGACCGTGACGCCGCCCAGGCTCTCGGGCAGCGGGGCGATCGTCCGCCCGGTCGCCTCGGCGAGCCGCAGCACGTCCTGCCGGTCGGCGGCCAGGAAGGCGGGGCCGACGAACCGCGACCGGGGCCCCCGGCGGACGAGCACGCACGGCGCCCCCGGGTCCGTGCCGCGCAGGTGCAGCTCGTCGGCGGTGCGCAGCAGGGTCGTGAAGCCGAAGGCGAGGGCGAACCGTTCGGCCCGGTCCAGGTCGGGCTTGCGGAACTCCAGCCACGCCAGGTCGCGCACCTTCACCACCGGGTCCCTCGCCCGGCCGGGATGCTCGCCGCGCAGGGCGCCCCGTTCGCTGTGCAGACCGGTATGCGGGTCACGTCGGTCGGTCACTGCCCGCCCCCCTTCTCGTTTCTGATGAAATCGTCAGTTATGAGCACTTCATCAGTCAAGTGCTTCTGACGATTTCGTCATCACTGAGTGCTGTGGCAGGGTGGTACCGGTCCGACCGCGGAGAGGGGAGCAGGCATGGCCGAGCCGAACCGGGACGCCCCCGACCGCCTGGCCCGTCGCAAGGCGCGCACCCGCGCCGCGCTCGTCCGCGCGGCCCAGGCCCTCATCGCGGAGGGCCGGACGAACGTGGCGATCCTGGAGATCACCCAGGCGGCGGACGTGGGGATGGGGTCGTTCTACAACCACTTCGCCAGCAAGGAGGAGCTCTTCCAGGCCGCCGTCGCCGAGGCCCTGGACCGGCACGGCGCCCTGCTGGACGAGCTCACCGCCGAACTGGACGACCCCGCCCACGCCTTCGCGCAGAGCTTCCGCCTGACCGGACGCCTGCACCGCCGCCGGCCCGAGCTGAGCAAGATCCTGCTCGGCCACGGCCTCGCCCTGGTCGCCTCCGACAGCGGCCTGGCCCCGCGCGCCCGCCGCGACATCGAGGCCGCGGCCCGCGCCGGCCGGTTCCACGCGCCCGACCCCGACCTGGCCATGGTCACCGTGGCGGGCGCGGCGCTGTGCCTCGGCCGGTTCCTGCACGCCCACCCCGAACGCGACGACGCCGAGGCCACCGACCGGGTCACCGAGGACCTGCTCCGCATGCTCGGCCTCTCCCCCGACGAGGCCCGGGACCTCTGCCGCCGCCCCCTCCCCGACCTCACCCCCCTCCCCCACCACGACACCGCCGCGTAGGGCGCCGGACGCCCTGACGGGAGCGCGGGCCCGGCCTGCCGCCGTCGTCGGTCAGGTGGGTTCGTCGGTGGTGGCGAGGATTTCGTCGAGGCGGGTGAGCACTTCGGTCAGGTCTTCGATGCGGGTCGCGAGGCGGTCGCGTTCGGCCTGGAGCATGCGGCGTTGCTCGGGGGTGGCGTGGCCGCTGTCCAGGCAGGGCAGCAGTGCCGCGATGGCGCGGCTGCCGAGTCCGGCCGCGTAGAACCGCTGGAAGAGACGCACCAGTTCGACCGCGTCCTCGGTGTACACGCGCTGGCCCGAAGGGGTGCGTTCGGGGGTGAGCAGGTTCTGCTCCTCGTAGTAGCGCAGCGCGCGCACGCTGACTCCGGCGCGTTGCGCGAGTTGCCCGATCCGCACCGTATACCCCCTGATACCGGCACTCGGCCTTCACCTCAAAGGGGATTCCAGCGTAACCCGCGAGAAAGCCCGCAACGAGGTCGCCCGGCCGTCGGCGCGGCGACGCCGGTGGCGCCGGGGGCGCGTCACGGAGCGGGGGGTTCGGCCAGTCGGCTCAGGAGGTTCACCAGCTGGTCGCGTTCGGCGGGGCGGAGGCGGCCGAAGAGGTGCTCGCCGACCTCGGCGGCGACCTTCCTCGCCGCGGCGAGGGTCCGCTCGCCGTCGGCGGTCATCACGACGGCGTACGCGCGCCGGTCGCGCGGTGCGCGTTCGCGCCTGACCAGGCCGCCGTGTTCCAGCTCGTCGACGAGCCGGACCATGGCGGACTTGTCCATCCCGACGCGGTCGATGAGGGCGCGCTGGCTGGAGGACCCGCAAGTGTCCAGGGCCAGCAGCACACCGAAGCCCCGGACGTCGATCCCCAGCGGTCGCAGGCCCTCGTTGAGAACGGCGCGGCTGCGGTTGTGCGCGGAGGCCAGCAGCATGCCGAGCCCCACATGCCGCAGGTCGGGGTCGTCGCTTCGGAGCAGGAGCCGTTCGAGCGGGTCATCGGGCACCCGCCCATCTTAGGGACACTCGATATAGTCTCAGATGAGATTTTCTTATATGGTCCCGAGTGGGCGGCGATCGATGGTCGAGAGGAGATCGGCATGTCCGACATCACCCGCCGGCGCGCCCTGCACGCCTCGGGACTGGCCGCCCTGGGGCTGTCCTGGACGGCGCCCGCCGCGCACGGCGGCGTCCACCGCGAACGCAGGCCCGCCGTCGGCAGGATCGACACCCATCACCACGCCGTCCCGCCGAAGATGCG
Organism: Actinomadura kijaniata NBRC 14229; assembly: GCF_001552175.1. Lineage (GTDB taxonomy): Bacteria > Actinomycetota > Actinomycetes > Streptosporangiales > Streptosporangiaceae > Spirillospora > Spirillospora kijaniata. Next base: position 10,630 of record NZ_BCQR01000231.1, on the reverse strand, counting down.
CGCCTGGGCCGTGGAGCAGGGCCTCATCCCCGCGGACGACGTGCCCCGGTGGGCGCGGTGGACCCTGCCGAGCACGCTGGCGACCATGGACGCCAACGGCATCGCCGCCGGTGTCGCGTCCGCGCCCGTCCCCGCCGAGGTGTTCCGGGACCGCGGCGTCGCCGCGTCCGGCGTGCGGGTGTGCAACGAGTCGCTGGCCGAGCTGGTGCGGGACCGGCCCACCCGGTTCGGTTTCTTCGCCAACGTCGCCATGCTCCACCCGGACCTGGCGCTGGAACAGATCGCGTACGCCCTCGACGAGCTGGGCGCGGACGGGGTGCTGCTGAACACCTCCGCGGCCGGCCGCTACCTCGGCGACCGGATGTTCGAGCCGCTGTTCGCCGAGCTCGACCGGCGCCGCGCCGTGGTGTTCACCCACCCGTTCGCGCCCAGGGGCATCGTCGAGGTCCCGGCGGTCGGCGACTGGCTCGCCGACTTCCTGCTGGACACCACCCGCACGGCGCTGAGCCTGATCGCGGCCGGGACCCTGGAGCGGCACCGCCACGTGTCGGTCATCCTGTCCCACGGCGGAGGGTTCCTGCCGTACATGGCGGGCCGGGCCGAGCGGTGGGGCAGGGAGGACCGGGGCCCCGCCCCCGCCAGGGTCCGTTCCGCGCTGCGGCGCTTCCACTACGACACCGCCCTGCCGATGTCGCCGTACGCGACCCCGTCGCTGCTCGGCGCGGCCGGCGCCGAACGCGTGCTGTTCGGCACCGACTGGCCGGCCAACTCGGCCCGCGAGGTCGCCCTCAACACGACCGCCCTCGACCAGGATCCCGCCCTGGACGACCGCGCGTACCGGGCCGTCAACCGGGGCAACGCCCTGCGCCTCCTCCCGCGCCTCTCCGCACGGCTGGCCCGCGGGGCCTGACGCCGTCCCGCGCCCCGCCGCCGGACCGGGCCCCGGCTCAGCGCGCCTCCGGTCGGCCGGTGGTGGCAAGGCGGCGGGCCCGGGCGGCCAGGTCGCGCAGCATCATGATCCGGATGAACCCGCTGAACGGGCGGATCAGCAGCCAGTAGCGCCCCATCGCCCGGCGGGCGGCCGCGTCGGTGCAGGTCACCCGGGTCTCGGTAACGATGCGGGTGCCGTCGCCGGACGGCAGGAAGCGCAGGCAGAACACCGCCTTGCCGTAGCCGGGCTCGGCGAAGTCCAGGAACCGTTCCGGCCCGTCGACCTCGGCCCGGTTGGCCGACGCGCCGAACTTCCACCACTGCCCGACCAGGCCCTCCACGACCTCGCGGGGCGCCTCCTCGGCCAGGGTGACGAACGCGCCGGGCCCGGTCGGCAGGTCGCTCTGCGCGCGGCCGTTCCGGGCGCGGGCGATCAGGCTGCGCGCCGCGACCAGCGCCCGCGCGGGGCGCCCGAGGGTGACGCCCCCGGCACGGTGGGCGGCCCAGACGACCTCGGGCGGCACCCGGACGGTGATCTGGTGGGTCTCGGAGAAGTCCGGGTCGGGCAGGAACCGGTCGGCCAGCGTCGTCACCATGCCTCCTTTATGGAACCGAAAGTTTCGGATCTCTCGGTATCGTATAGTGGCACGGTGACCAACCCAGGGCAACGGGTCGGCCGCCCCCGGGAGGGCCGGGTGGACGAGGCCATCCTCACCGCCACCCGCGAGCTGCTGGCCGAGACGGGCTACGCGGGACTCACGGTGGACGGCGTCGCCGCGCGGGCCGGGATCGGCAAGGCCGCGATCTACCGCCGCCACGCCTCCAAGCAGGAGATGGTCTTCGCGGCGGCCATCGAGGGGCCCGAGCCCGAGCCGCCGCCCGACACCGGCTCCCTGCGCGGCGACCTCGGCGCCCTCACCCGCATGGTCGCCGCGAGCCTCGGCGGCCCGGTCGCGTCCGGCGTCGCACTGCGGCTGCTGGCCGACATGCTGGGCACCCCGGCCCTGATCGAACGCGCCGCCCGGGTGTTCGTCGCCCCGCAGCGCGCCGCCCTCGCCGAGCTGTTCCGGCGGGCGGTGCGCCGGGGCGAGCTGGAGCGCGTCCCCGACGTCGAGCTGCTGCACGCGGTGGTCAGCGGCACGTCGTTCCTGTGGCTCCACATCGCCCGCCACGACCCGGACGAGCTGCCCGAACGCCTCGCCCACGCGATCCACGCGGCGCTGCTGACCGAGGACGGCCCCGCGTGACCGTCCGGGGCCGCCCCCGGGAGGGCCGGGTGGACGAGGCCATCCTCACCGCCACCCGCGAGCTGCTGGCCGAGACGGGCTACGCGGGACTCACGGTGGACGGCGTCGCCGCGCGGGCCGGGATCGGCAAGGCCGCGATCTACCGCCGCCACGCCTCCAAGCAGGAGATGATCCTCGCCGCGATCGCGCGGGAGGGGGCGCCGCCGGTCCCCGACACCGGCTCGCTGCCGGGCGACCTGACCGCGCTGGCCGAGAGCGCCGTCGCCCGCCTGAGCGCCCCGGCGGTCGCGGAGACGCTGATCGGCCTGCTCGCCGACATCGACGGCGACCCCGCGCTGCTCGCACGGTTCGCCGCCCTGGTCACCGGGCCCGAACGCGCGGGCGAGACCGCGCTGCTGGAACGGGCGGTGCGGCGCGGGGAACTGGCCCGGCCGCCCGACCCGGACCTGTTCCACGCCGTGTTCGGCGGCACGGCGCTGTCGTGGGTGGTCATGGCCCGCCTCGACCCCGGCGAGCTGCCCGGGCGCCTCGCGCGGTTCACGCACCGGGCGCTGCTCACCGGCGCCCTGGACCCGCCGGGGGAGCGCGCGGGCCCCGTCACCGGCTAGTGGTGTCCCCCTCGGACCCCTCGTCGGCCTCGACGCCGGCCAGCGGGTCGCCGTGCCGGGTGCCGCCCTCGGTCTCGTAGCCCTCGGTGGCGCTCTCGGTGCCCGGCACCGTCCGGTCGTGCGGCAGGTCCTCGCCGCCGGACTGGGCGCCGGGGCTGGTGTCGGTGCGGTCGTCGCGCTCGGGCCACTGGTCGCTCATCGCTGCCTCCTTGATCACTTCAGGGAGACGAGCCCTACCCCGGTGGTTCCGGGTGACACCTGCCCGCGGCGCGTCGCCGCAGGTGGAACAGGTCGTCCGGGGACAGCGGCATCGCGTTCACCTCGATGCCCTCGGCGTCCTCGACGGCCGCCGCGATCACCGCCGAGACCGGGATGACGCCCGCCTCGCCCGCGCCCTTGACGCCGAGCGGGTTCAGCGGGGAGGGCGTCTCCTGGTGGTCGGTCTCGATGTGCGGGATCTCCGTCGCGTACGGCATCAGGAAGTCCATGAACGACGCGTTCACCAGCTGGCCCGACGCGTCGTAGGCCATCCGCTCGTACAGCGCCCCGGCGATGCCCTGCGCCACTCCCCCGTGGATCTGCCCCTCCACGATCCGCGGGTTGATCAGGCGCCCGCAGTCGTGGACGACCGCGTACCGCAGCACGCGGACCTCGGCGGTGTCGGGGTCGGTCTCGACGATCGCGGCGTGCATCCCGGCGGCGAACGTCGAGCGCACCGGCGAGTAGTAGTCGCGCCCCTCCAGCCCCGGCTCCTCGCCCGGCGGGACGGGCGGCTCGTCGGGGCTGCCGCCCACCGCGAACTGCGTGGCCACCGCCGACTCGGCGTCGAAGGAGTAGCGCAGCGGGTTGGACAGCACCGCGACCGTGCGCAGGGGGAGCCTGGCCGAGCGGTCGCCCCGGACGTGCACCACCCCGTCGGTGATCTCCAGGTCGGCCGGATCCGCCTCCAGCGCCTCGCCCGCGACGCGCAGCGCCTTGGCGCGGACGCGGCGGCAGGCCAGCGCGATGGCGTTGCCGCTCATGACCGCCGCGCGGGAGGCGAACGTCCCCACCGCGTAGCCGAAGCGCCGGGTGTCGCCGGTGACCACGTGCACGTCCTGGAGCGGGACGCCCAGCTCGGCGGCGGCGATCTGCGCGAACGCCGTCTGGTGCCCCTGCCCCTGGGAGGTCAGGCCGGTGGAGACGTGGACGCGGCCGGTCGGGTCGATCTCGACATGGCCGCCCTCGTAGGGACCGACGCCCGTCCCCTCGACGTAGCAGGCCAGGCCGATGCCGAGACGGCGGGACGGGTCGGCCGCCCGGGCCGCGGCGAAGCCGTCCCAGCCGATGAGCTCCTTGATCTTGGCGAGCAGTCCGGGGTAGTCGCCTGAGTCGTAGATCAGCGGGCGGCCGTCCTGGAACGTCAGCCCCTGGTCGTAGGGGAACTCGTCGGGCCGGATGAAGTTGACGGCGCGGACCTCGGTGCGGTCGCGGCCCAGGTGGCGGGCGATGCGGTCCATCGTCCGCTCCATGCAGAACACCCCCTGCGGGCGCCCCGCGCCCCGGTAGGGCGTGACGATGAGGGTGTTGGTGTAGAGGCTGGTCACCTCCGCCCGGTACGCGCCGATCTTGTAGGGGCCCAGTAGCTGGGTGGAGGTGACGATCGGGATGATGATCCCGTACGGGGTGTAGGCGCCGTGGTCGTGCAGGATCCGCACGTCCAGGCCGAGCACCCGGCCCGCGTCGTCGAAACCGACCCGGACGTACTGGATCTGGGCGCGCTCGTGCGCGGAGGCGACGAAGTGCTCGCGGCGGTCCTCGGTCCACTTGATCTCGCGGTCCAGCAGCCGGGCCGCCCAGGGGACCAGGATCTCCTCCGGCCACGGGTGGACGATCTTCACGCCGAAGCCGCCGCCGACATCGGGGGCGATCACCTCGACCTTCCCGGGCGGCAGCTCCAGCTTGGTCGCGACGGCGGCGCGGACGCTGGTGGAGGTCTGGGTGGAGGAGTAGACGCGCAGGGAGCCGTCGTCGGCGTCCCACCGCGCGTACACCCCGCGCCCTTCCAGGGGCGTCGACGCGCTGCGCTCGATGTCGAGCCGGAACTCCAGGACGTGCGGGGCGGCGGCGATCGCGGCGTCCACGTCGCCGGTCTCCTGCCGCAGCACCGCGCCGACGTTGCCCGGCACGTCGTCGTGGACCAGGTGCTCGGCGGCGGCCGCGTTCTCCAGACCGACGACGGCGGGCAGCGTTCCGTACTCGACGCGGACGCGTTCGGCGGCGTCCTCGGCCAGGTAGCGGTCGCGCGCCACGACCATCGCGACCGGCTCCCCCACGTGCCGGACGACGTCGCGGGCCAGGGGGTACGCGGTGCGGCCGTGGGTGAGCGCCGGGTGCGGGATCAGCAGCGGCAGCGGCTCGCCGACGCGCCCCGGCAGGTCCTCCCAGGTGTAGACGGCGACCAGGCCGTCCACGTCCAGCGCGTCGGCGACGTCGATGTCGAGGATGCGGGCGTGGGCGTGCGGGGAGCGGACGAACGCGGCGGCCAGCGCGTTCCGCCCCAGGTCGTCCAGGAAGCGGCCCTGCCCGGCGAGCAGGCGGGGGTCCTCGCGGCGGACGACGGGGTCTCCGAACATCACGCCTCCCCGGCGGCCCGGCGGACCGCCCTGACGATGTTCTGGTAGCCGGTGCAGCGGCACAGGTTGCCCGAGATCCCCTCCAGGATCTCCGCGTCGGTGGGGTGCGGGGTGTCGCGCAGCAGCGCCGTGACCGTGCACAGGAACCCCGGCGTGCAGAAGCCGCACTGCAACGCGTGCTCCTCGTGGAACGCCCGCTGCACCGTCGACGGCTCCCCGCCCGGCCCGGCCAGCCCCTCCACGGTGGTGATCTCGTGCCCGGCGACCGTGACGGCGAACGTCAGGCACGACCGCACCGGGTCGCCGTCCAGCAGGACCGTGCAGCACCCGCACACCCCGTGCTCGCAGCCGACGTGCGTGCCGGTGAGGCCGAGGTCGTGGCGCAGGAAGTCCGACAGCAGCCGCCGGGCGGGCGCGCGGGCCTCGCGGAGGACGCCGTTGACGGTCAGCTCGATGGGGAACGTCGGCTCGCTCACCGGTCCTCCCGCGCTTCGGTGGTCGCCTCGGTGACGGCGCGTTCGGCCAGGACCCCGGCCAGGTGGCGGCGGTAGTCGGCGCTGGCGTGCAGGTCGGCCTCGGGGTCGAGGCGGTCGCGGACGGCGGCGGCGACCCGCCCGGTGGTGGCGGGCCCGGTCAGGTCCAGCACCACCGGGACGCCCGCCACGCCGAGGAACGCCGCCCGTGCCGCGGTGACCTCGCCGCGCCCGTCCACGGCGGCCAGCGCGGCGACCCCGGCCAGGGCGTAGTCGCCGTGCCGCCGCGCGAACTCGGCGAACGCGACGCCGGTGCCGGGCGGCCGGGCCGGGAAGAACGCCGCCACCGCCAGCTCGCCGGGCTCCAGCGCCGGTTCCAGCGGCCCGCGGAAGAAGTCGCGGGCGCGGACGGTGCGGCGGCCCCGCGCCGAGGCGAGCTCCACGGCGCCGCCGAGCAGCGCCAGCACGGCGGGCAGCTCGGCGGCGGGATCGGCGTGGACGAGGCTGCCGACGACCGTGCCCCGGTTGCGGATCACCGGGTGGGCCACGTGCCGCAGCGCGCGCCGCAGCAGCGGCTGGACGCGCGCGGCCGCGGCCGACCGCTCCACCCGCGAGTGCCGCGCCAGCGCCCCCACCCGCACGCCCTCGGCGGTGGCCTCCAGGCCGTCGAGCTCGGTGACGCCGTTGATGTCGACCAGCGCGGCGGGGGCGGCGAGCCGCATGTTCAGCAGCGGGATGAGGCTCTGCCCCCCGGCCAGGACCTTCGTCCCGCCCCCGTCCGGGCCGTCCGCGCCGCGCGCCAGCGCGTCGAGGGCCTCCCCCACGGTCCGGGGGGCGTGGTATCCGAACGGGGGAGGTTTCATGGCCGGCTAGCCGTCCCCCTCCGTGGGCGGCCGGACCGGGCCGCCGATCTCGCGTTCGCCGGGCGCGATGATGCCCGCGCCGGTGCCCTCGGGGCCGCGCCGGGCCCCGGCGACGGCGTTCAGGGCGTGGTAGCCGAGCAGGACCGCCAGGGTGCCCAGGGCGATGCCCTGGAGCGGGAAGCCGTCGGTGATCCGCAGCGTGACGTCGCCGATCGCCAGGATGATCGCGGCGGCGACCGGGACCAGGTTGACCGGGTCGGCGAAGTCGACCCGGTTCTCGATCCAGATCTTGGCGCCGAGCAGGCCGATCATGCCGTAGAGCACCACGGTGATGCCGCCGAGCACCCCGCCGGGGGTGGCGGCGACCAGCGCGCCGAACTTGGGGCACAGCCCGAACGCGATCGCCACCAGCGCCGCGACGTAGTAGGCGGCGGTGGAGTAGACGCGGGTGGCGGCCATGACGCCGATGTTCTCGGCGTAGGTGGTGGTCGGGGAGCCGCCGACGCCGGTGGCCAGCATCGTGGCGACGCCGTCGGCGGCGACCGCGCGGCCCATCACCGGGTCCAGGTCGCGGTCGGTCATGGCGGCGACGGCCTTGACGTGCCCGGTGTTCTCGGCGATCAGCGCGATGACCGGGGGGAGGGCGAGCAGGATGGCGCTGGTCTTGAAGTCGGGGGCGTGGAACTCCGGCAGCCCGAACCAGGACGCCTCCCGCACCGCCGCCAGGTTCACCCGGTCGTGCGGGAACGCCGTCGCCACGCAGTACGGGCCCTCCTTCGCGCACGCCCGCCCGGCGGCGTCCAGGAGGTTCTGGCCGGGCAGCACCGAGGTGACCTTCCCGGCGAGGTCCAGCACCCACGACAGCGCGAACCCGAACACCAGGGCCAGCAGGATCGACACGCGCGCCCAGAAGCCGCGCAGCAGCACCGTGCACAGCACCGCGAACACCAGCGTGGCGAGGGCGACCCACTGGTCCTGCGGCCAGTAGACCCGCGCCACGACCGGCGCGAGGTTGAAGCCGATCAGCATGACGACCGCGCCGGTCACCACCGGCGGGAACACCCGGTGCAGGACCTCGGCGCCCAGGAAGTGGATGGCCAGCCCGGCCACCGCCAGCACGGCCCCGGCGACCAGGATCGCCCCGGTGACGGTGCCGCTGTCGCCGCCGGCGGCGCGGATCGCGGCGACCGCGCCGACGAACGAGGCGCTGGTGCCCAGGTAGCTGGGGACCTGCCCGCCGACGATCAGCAGGAACAGGATCGTCGCCAGCCCCGACATCATGATCGACAGGTTCGGGTCCAGGCCCATCACGACCGGGAACACGAAGGTGGCCCCGAACATCGCGACGACGTGCTGCGCCCCGATCCCGGCCGTGCGGGGCCAGGACAGCCGTTCGTCCGGTGCGACGACCTCGCCGGGCGGCGGGGTCCTCCCGTCGCCGTGCAGTTTCCAACCGATGGCCATCGGCGCTCCTCCGGACGTTCAGCTCATGCGGGCAAGGTAGATCTACCCTGGTGGGCGGGCATCGGCGACATGTGCCAAAGCCTTCCCCGGGCTTTGGGAGGAGACGGTGCCGCAACCGGACGCCCGACGCCAAACCAGGATCCCTCGCCCGCCGCGCGTCCGGCGGCCGGACCGGTCAGATCCCCTTCATCCGCAGCACGTGGAGCGCCAGGGTCAGGTTGAGGCGCAGGTGGGCGTCCTCGGTGAACGGGCCCAGCATCCGTTCCAGCTTGCCGATCCGGTACCGCAGCGTGTTGTAGTGGAAGTGCAGGCGGCGGGCGGTCTCGGCGACGTTGAGGTTGGTCTCCAGCAGCACCTGGAGGGTGCGGCGCAGGTCGACCAGCTCGGCCTCGTCGTCGGCGGCCAGCTCGCCCAGGGTCTCGCGGACGAACGCGTGCAGCTCCCCGGGGTCCGACACCAGGCTCAGCAGCCGGTACACGCCGAGCTGGTCGAAGTGGGCGCGGGCCCCCTCGCCGTGGAGCTGGCGGCCCACCCGCACGGCCTTCAGCGCCTGCTCGTAGGCGTCGGGCAGCGCGGCGGGCGCGGCGACGGTGCGGCTGACGCCGGTGGAGAAGGTGCGGCGCACCGCCACGTGCTCGGCGAACATCGCGGTCGCCTCCTTCACCATCGCTTGGACCGGTCCACTGGCCAGGGCGTCCGCCCCGGGCCCCAGGTCGCCGTCGGCGCCGACGACCGCGACGACCTCGTGGGCGAAGCTGGCCACGGCCGCGCCCGGGTCGTGCCGGCGGGCGGCCGTCGTCCACGCCGCCGCCAGCCGCTCCTGCGCCGCCCGCTCCTCCACGCCCCGGCCGGGCCGCCCGTCCAGCTCGGCGACCACGACCATCACCGGCCGGTCCAGGTCCCAGCCGAACCCGGCGCAGTGCGCGACGACGCGGTCGTCGTCCCCGGCCCGCCCGGCGAGGATGTCGCGCAGGTAGTCGGCGCGGTACTTGCTCTCGACGGCCGCGACGGCCTGCTGCTTGGTCACCACCAGCGCCGCGACGGTCGCGGCGCGCTCCAGGATGCCGAGATCGGCCTCGCGCAGCGCGCCGCCGGGGCTGTGCGCCACGATCCGGCCGTGGTCGAAGCCGCCCGCCACGACCGGGACGACCAGGTGCGCGCCGCGCCCGCAGCCGCTGACCACGCCGCCGGCGGCGCCGCCGGCGCCGGGGAACGCGTGCTGGGTGCGCGCGGCCTCGGCCCGCATCGCCTGGACCTGCTCGGGGGTGCCCGCCCCGGCCAGGACCCGCTGGTCGCCGTCCAGCACCGCGACGGGGACCTCCAGCAGCGCGGCGACCTCGTCGACGACCTCCTGGAGCCCGCCGCCGCCCAGCACGATCTGCACCAGCGCCCGGTGGACCTCCTCGGTGCGGGCGAGCACGGCGGCCTGCCGGTTGAGGATGTCGGTGAGGACCTGGTTGAGGATGTCGTCGAAGCCGACGTCGTCGGGCAGCAGGATCAGCGGGAAGCCGCGCCGGTCCGCCTGCTCGATCATCTCCGGGGGGAGCTGTTCCAGGTAGCGGCCGGGTTTGATGGCCAGCGCGGCCAGGCCGCGCTCGTCGAGGTCGGCGACCAGCTCGGCCAGGGGCTGCGGGGTGCCGCGCAGCGGGTAGCCGGTGGTGAGCAGCAGTTCGTGGGGCTTGACCCAGGCCAGGATGTCGGGGACCTCCATGACGTTGAGCCGCTGCACCACGCGGTTCAGTCCGGAGCGTCCCGCGATCAGGCGGGCTCCGGCCAGGGTGGAGACGCCCAGGACCTCCCCGACCGGCAGGCCGTGGGTCAGCGTTCCGGTGCTCGCGAGCCGCAGGGCCGGTGGGCCCGGGTCCGCGGCGGGTGTGTCACTCATGCCAGGGGTCACCTCGCCTTTTGTGGCATACATCGCCTGATCTGGCGTGATCGCTACCGCTTTCTGATCAACCCTGACAACAAAGACGAACGATGACAACAGGTCTTGGCAGCTTTCTCCATACGTGACCCGGGCGGGGCGGGTCTACGTTCCCGGTGAGAGCCCCGGGAGGACCCGTTGACCGTCCTGGCCCACGATCCCGTCCGTCTCCGCCGCCCCCGGCCCGCCCGCGGCGCGGCGGGGTCGGCCCGGCACGGGGCGGCGAGCCTCACGCTGCGCCCGGCGCTGGAGGGGCCGCGCCGCGCGGCCAGGGTGCTGGCGGTGTTCCCCGCGGCGGTCTACCTGGAGCTGCGCGACCGCCCCGAACCGCGCGTGCTGGCGGTCGTCGGCGCGGACGCGGTGCGCCCGCCCAACGCGCTGGTGCTGGCCGCGACGGCGCGGGAGCGGCCGTTCCGGGACGTGCGCGAGGGCGCGGACGCGTGGGTCGGCGACGGCGCGGTGGACGGCGGCGGGCTGCGCGTGCGGGTGCGCCGCTGGTGGGACCC
>NZ_BCQR01000230.1 GCF_001552175.1 Actinomadura kijaniata NBRC 14229 | reverse complement strand
GGCGGGCGGCGGCGCAGCGCCGGGTCCGCCAGCGCGGGCGGCGTCCAGGCGCCGTCGGCCCGGTACAGGTCCGTGCCGGGCGGGACGATCCCGTCGACGCGGTCCAGCACGTCGTCGTCCAGCACCAGCGACGCGCCCGCCAGCAGCGAGGTCAGCTGCTCCATGGTGCGCGGCCCGATGATGACCGAGGTCACCGCGGGGTGGGCGGCGGCGAACGCCACGGCCAGCTCCGGCAGCGTGCAGCCGATCTCCTTCGCCAGCGCGGCCAGCTCCTCCACCGCGTCGTACTTGGCCGCGTTCCCCGGCAGCGACGGGTCGAAGCGGTGCGGGGTGAGCCGGGGACGGCCGCTGGTCAGGTCGACCTCCGCACCGCGCCGGTAGCGGCCCGACAGGAACCCCGACGCCAGCGGGCTCCACGTCAGCACGCCCATCCCGTACCGCTGGCAGACGGGCAGCACCTCGGTCTCCGCCCCGCGCGCCAGCAGCGAGTAGGGCGGCTGCTCGGTGCGGAACCGGTACAGGCCGCGCCGCTCGGCGACGTGGTGCGCCTCCACGATCTCCGAGGCCGGGAACGTCGAGCACCCGAACGCCCGGATCTTCCCCGCCCGCACCAGGTCGGTGAGGGCCCCCAGGGTCTCCTCCACGTCGGTGTGCCGGTCGGGCCGGTGCACCTGGTACAGGTCGATCCGGTCGGTGTCCAGCCGCCGCAGGCTGTCCTCCACCGCCCGCACGATCCAGCGCCGCGAGTTGCCGCCCCGGTTCGGTCCCTCCCCCATCGGGAAGTGGACCTTGGTGGCCAGCACGACGTCGTCGCGCCGTCCCCGCAGGGCCCTGCCGACGATCTCCTCCGACTCCCCGGCCGAGTACATGTCGGCGGTGTCGACGAAGTTGATCCCCGCGTCGAGCGCGGCGTGCACGATCCGCGCGCAGTCGTCGTGGTCGGGGTTGCCGACCGCGCCGAACATCATCGCCCCCAGACAGTGGGCGCTCACCTCGATGCCGGTGTTCCCGAGATACCGATAACGCATGGGCAGCCTGCTCCTTCGCGGTCGTCGTGGCCGCGTCGCAGCCTAGGATCTGGAGTCGCCTCCAGATCAAGCCCTATGCTGGCCGCATGTCCTCCCCTCCCCCGGGCATCGGCATCGGCGAGATGTCGCGGCGCACCGGCCTGAGCATCGACACCCTGCGGTTCTACGAACGCGAGGGCCTCATGCTGGGCCGGGTCCGGCGGACCGTCGGCGGCACCCGCCGCTACCACGAGGGCGACGTCGAGTGGATCGGCATGTGCGTGGTGCTGCGCGCCGCCGGGATGCCGCTGCCCGACATCCGCCGCTACACCGAGCTGGTACGCGCCGGAGAGGGCAACGAGACCGAGCGGCTCGCCCTGCTGCGCGAGCACCGCGACCGGATCGCCGGGCGGATGGAGCAGCTGTCGCGCTGCCTGGACCTGGTCGACCACAAGGTCGCCGTCTACGAGGACCTGCTGGACCCCGACACCCCCGTCACCGGGTGCGCGCCGCCGCCCGCGGCCCGGTGACCGCCGGGCCGTTCCGGGCGGAGCGACGTCCGCCGAGGTCAGGAGGGCCGCCCGCCGCCCGTTCCATGCACGAACATGTGCTCCAATAGTGAACGATGCGACTACAGTTGACCGTATGGAGCACTCTTGAGCGCACTGGCGGGCATCGCCCGCAGGCTGGAGAACATCCAGGCCATCACCGACGAGGCGCTCGCGCACATGGACGTCGAGGAGTTCCTGGACGCCCTGCTCGACCGCGTCCGCCAGGTCCTGGACGTCGACACCGCCGTGGTGCTCCTGCTCGACCGCCAGGGGCGGTTCCTGGAGGCGACGGCCGCGCGCGGCATCGAGGAGGAGGTCATCCAGGCGGCCCACGTTCCCGTGGGGAAGGGGTTCGCCGGGCGGGTCGCCGCCGAGCGGCGTCCGGTCTACGTCGAGGACGTGGCGAGCGCCGGTGTGTTCAACCCGCTCCTGGTCCAGCGGGGTCTGCGGTCGCTGCTGGGGGTCCCGCTCGTCGCCGGCGGCACGCTGGTGGGGGTGCTGCACGTGGGCACGCTCACCACCCGCCGCTTCACCAGGGACGAGACCGAACTGCTCCAGCTGGCGGCCGCGCGCGTGGCGCTGACGGTCCACGCCCTGCTCACCCGGGACGAACGCGCCGGCGCCAGGGAGCTGCAACGCAGCCTGGTGCCCTCCGCACCTCCGGCCGTCCCCGGCGCCGAGCTGGCCGCGCGCTACCGTCCCGGCGCGGCCAACGTGGGCGGGGATTGGTACGACGTGTTCCCCCTCCCCTCGGGCGAGACCGGCGTCGTCATCGGCGACGTGGCCGGGCACGGCCTGTCGGCCGCGGTGGTGATGGGACGCATGCGCAGCGCGCTGCGGGCCTACGCGCTGGAGAGCGACGACCCGGCCGAGGTGCTGGGCAAGCTCAGCCGCAAGATGCAGCATTTCGAGCCCGACGCGATGGCGACCGTGCTGTACGCGGTGTGCGCCCCCGACCTGAGCGAGGTCCGGGTGTCCTCGGCCGGCCACTACGCGCCGGTCCTCGCCGTCCCCGGCTCCGCGGCACGTCCCCTCGACCTCAAGACCGACGTCCTGATCGGCCTGGGCGAGGACGTCCCCCGGCACACCACGGTCTTCCCCCTCCCGCCGGACGCCCTGCTGTGCTTCTACACCGACGGGCTGGTGGAACGGCGCGGCAGCAACATCATGGACGGCATCGCCCGGCTGTGCGAGGCGGTGTACGCCGGCCCGCCCGAGGAGGTGGGCGCCGCGGTCATGTCGGCCCTCATCGGCCGCCAGAGCGCCGAGGACGACGTCGCCGTGCTCCTGCTGCGCCGCACCGGCTGAGGCCGCGAAAGGCGGGATCACCGTCGCCCACCGGACGCGCGGTGGCCTGCCGGCCCACCGCGCCACGCCTGGCGGCCGTCCGTACCGCCGTGGGCCGCCCGCGCACTGACGCGGGCGATCCTCAGGAGCGGGAATCCCCGAAGATCATCGAGTCGGCTCGACGGCTGTTGTGATCGCCTGGACGCCGCCATGGCGATCGGCGGGTTCAGCCTCCCCACCGAGGCGGCGGCGTGGAAGCCGTGGGGTCTCCACGGCAGCAGTACGTGCGGGAGAACTTCGACGCCTGCAAGTGCACCGAGCAGCCGGGCCGCTCCATGCTCTGGCCCAAGTGACGGGCTCCTGAGACGAGGAGGCTGTCTACCCGATCGTGCGTTCGCCTTCTTCGGTCCTGAAGGTGCGGAAACCTCGGCGGTGGTAGTTGGGCAGGGCGTTCGGGTGGTCCAGCGACGAGGTGTGCAGCCAGACCCTCGTCACCGCGGGGGCCAGTTCCCAGGCTTGCCGGATCGCGAGCGTCAGCGCGTATCCGCCCAGGCCCTTGCCGGTGAACTCCGGCAGGAGCCCGAAGGTCTCGATCTCCACATCGCCGCCGGGATGGAGGTCGTAGGAGGCCATGCCCGCGGGGACGCCCTCGAAGCTCAGCAGCCGGAACACGCGGCCCGGGCACCGGGCGAACCAGTCGGCCCATTCCCGCTCGGTGCGGCTCGCGCTCTCCCAGCCGTAGGGAGCGCCGATCCGGGCCTGCAACTCGACGACCAGCGGGGAGCTCCGCTCCAGTGGCTCCAGGACCAGATCGGGTATCGGGGCCGCCGGATCCAGCTGGTCACGGGCCGTCATTTCGACATACGTCACGATCTCCGACACCGGCGCAGACTATGTGACCCACGGTTCGTAGATCAATGACCCGGGGGCGCCGGCGCCCCCGGACCAGCCTCACCGCAAGGCGCCCGCCATGCGGACGACGGCCTGCTCCAGCAGTTCGGGAGAGCAGCCGAAGTTCAGGCGGGCGTGCCCCTCGCCGTGCGGACCGAAGCCGGGGCCCGACGCCAGGGCGACGCGCCCGCGTTCGAGGAACACCTGCGCGGGGTCGGGTCCCAGGTCCAGGGCGGTGCAGTCCAGCCAGGCCAGGTAGGAGGCCTTGGGCTCGGGGAAGGTGACGCCGGGCAGGCGCTCGGCGAGCAGGTCGCGCAGCAGGGCCGCGTTGGCGGCCAGGGAGTGGTTGAGCCGGTCGAGCCAGGAATCCTCGTGGGTGAACACGGCGACGGAGGCGACCATGCCCAGGATGCCCACACCCCAGGGGATCTGTTCGGGAAGCCGGGTGAACACGTGGCGCTGGGCGTCGGCGACCGCGACCGCGCACTTGAGACCGGCGAGGTTGAAGGCCTTGGACGCGCTGGTGAAAGCGATCCCCGTCGCGGCCGCCGCCTCCCCCAGCGTCAGGTACGGGTGGACCGGCTGCCCCGGATAGGCCATCGGGGCGTGGATCTCGTCCGACAGCACCACCGCGCCGTGCCGTTCGGCGATCTCGGCCAGCGCCCGCAGCTCGTCGGGCTCGTGGATGCGGCCGAACGGATTGTGCGGATGGCACAACAGCACCACACGGGTGCCGTCCCGCAGCGCGCGTTCGACGCCGTCGAGGTCGATCCGCCCGCCGAGTTCCCGCTCGACCAGCGGCACCGGGACCGCGGCGACCCCGGCCTGGTCGAGCCACGGATGGAACGAGGGATACACCGGCGGCATGATCACCACACCGTCACCGGGCCGGGTGAGCAGGCGTATCACCTCGATGACGCCCACGCCGACATCGGCGAAGGTCGTCACGGCGTCGGGTTCGATGTGCCAGTCCCAGCGCCGCGCGGCGAATCCCCGGAACGCCTCCACCAGCGCGTCCCTGTCACCGAAGTACCCGGTGTCGGAGAGGTCCACCGCCTCGTGCAGTGCGGCCGCGGCGCTGGGCGGCAGGCGCACGTCCATCTCGGCCACGGGCAGGGGCAGCACGTCGGAGGGGTGGAGGGTCCACTTGGCGCTGCGCCTTCGCCGCAGCTCGGAGAGCGGAAAATCGACTTCACTTTACGATCTTCGCATATCGTCTCCGAACCTGACATTCAACCCGAGTGGCCCGGTTTGGTGACGAAGCGGAGTTCCACGACCTCGCAGACGAGCCCAGGACGAAGCCATGGGCCAGATCCGGCACGAGAGCCCCCGCGTCGTCATGCGACGCGTCACTCCTCCCTGCCGATGATCACCTTCTGGCTCTCCGGTGGCAACGGGTTGGTCCTCGCAGGCCCGTCACTTCGCCTGGCCCGTGACAATCAGGAGGGCGACCGCAAATGGGTGATGGTGGAAATCATCAAGGTTCAGCCGGGCCCGGCCCTGCGGCTGGGGAGGGTCGAGGGCAAGAGCGGGCGAGCCCACGACATCAAGAAAAAGAAGATCCGCATCAAGGGCGGCACCAGGGTGCGGGTCAGGGTCTGTTTGACCGGCAGCGAGGGCCTGTCCTCCACCACCTGCAACGAGAAGAAGTTCACCGCCTGAGCGACGGAGTCCCACCCCGGCATCTGCCACGCACGCGAGCGCGTGATCTGACCGGCGGGCCCGAAGCCGGAGGCGAGGGCCCGCCGGTCAGATCACGAAGCGATGCCGCGCTCGCCAAGACCTGGTGAGGTGCGAGCCCCCGGGCGAGCGCCGTAGGCCAGGGCTTTTGCAACACGACCTAGTGCCACGGGGCCATCGGGATGGTGCCCGGGAGTCTGTCGGGGCGGCTTCCAAGATCGACATAGTGGGTGGTCGACTCACTGTCGTCATCCACGGGGAGCCCGCATGAAGAACGTCCAGCGTCTGATCGCCTGCGGCGCGGTGGCCGTCGCCTCGGCCGCGATCGTCGCGCCCGCCGCCCACGCGGCCGGGGCGGCCCCGGCGACGCAGGCGGCTCCGGCCGACGCCTGCAGCGGCACCAAGGGGTTCCACGTGATCCCGGTGCCGAAGTCCAGGGACCCGAAGGTCAAGCTGAAGCTGCACATCGTTCCCCAGAGTTATCCGGACAACGGGGAGCGGTACGCGGCGTTCAGCGTTCTGTACTGCCCCAACAAGGTCGACATCAAGCACCTGGCCAAGGGCAAGTCCTCCGCCGTGGTCCTGAAGTTCACGATCACCAACGGCCGGAAGACCCTCTCGGAGACCTGCAAGAGGGGACAGTACTTCTGGCGCGCCAGCACCAGCCCCAAGCCCTGGCACAACAGCTGCTACATCGACATCGGCAAGGACAGGAGCAAGTGGCAGGGCACCGCCTCGCTCAGCTACGACGTCGCCACCGACAAGGCCAAGCCCTTCACGTTCAGGGCCAAGGCCAACCCGCTCAAGTTCACGGGCTGAGGCCCGATCGCGTTGAAGGCCGTTCGCGGGGCGTCGACCGAGGTCGATGCCCCGCGAACGTGGGCGTCGCGGCCCCGCCGACCCGCGACGGGGCCTGCGGCCACCACCTCGACCACAGGTGACCGTCGGTCATCGAACGGAATCGTTCTGCAACCGGACGCGTGGGCGCCCGCGTCGTGGTTCATGATCGTTGGTGTGGGAGATGCCGAACTTTTCGGCGGTGGCGCGCATCTGATCAAATAGTCTGGAGCGGGAGGAGCCCGTTCGGGGTTTTCTGGACAGCACAACGGAGAATCTGGATACTCGCAGCATGGACGGTCGGCCTTCATATCCGGTGAGAGCGTCCGATATGGAGCGCGACCGGGTGTTGCGCGTCCTCAGCGACCGGGTCGCCGAGGGCCGGATGTCGCACGAGACCTTCGAACGCCGGGTCGACCAGGTGCTCCGCGCCCAGAGCCAGGCCGAGCTCGCCGACATCGTCCACGATCTGCCGCCCACCAACCGCGTGGTGAACCGCCTCACCGGGATCATCGCGTCGGTGTCGCAGGTCACCGCGCGCATCGAGGCCGCCTGGCGGGCGCCGCGGCTGCCGCGCTTCACGCTGCCGCCCGAGGGGCTGTCGCGGATCGTGGTCGGGCGGGCGCCCGGCTGCCAGTTCATCCTGACGGACCTGACGGTCTCCCGCTTCCACGCCGAGATCTACCGGGACGGCGACGGCTGGATGATCTCCGATCTGGGGTCGATGAACGGCACCCGCGTCAACGGCTGGCGGCTGACCGGCCCGGCCCGGGTGCGCCCCGGCGACGAGGTCGGCTTCGGCAACTCCAGCTTCATCGTCGCCGCCCCCTGATCCCCCACCTCTGACGGGCCGAAACGCCACCCGGCTGGCCGGTCCCGGACACGCGCGCGCCGTTGACCCGTTCGTTAAGGGTCCTTACTTTCAATCCAAAGTTAGGAAAGTTTCCTAACTTTGGAGGGAGTCGCGTGCCGACCACCGCCGGCGCCCCGGGCACCCCGGGCCTGATGCGCGCCATCAACGACCGCGCCGCCCTGGAGGCGCTGCTGACGCGGGGGCCGCTCACCCGGCCGCAGATCGCCGAGCTGGTCGGGGTGTCCAAGCCGACCGCCTCGCAGATGCTGGCGCGGCTGGAGGAGGCGGGCCTGGTGGCCCGCGACGGGCTGCGCGAGGGCCTGCCCGGCCGCACCGCCGGGCTGTACCGGCTGAACGCGGCCGCCGCGCACGTGGTGGGCGCCGACGTCACCCCGGCGCGGATCCGCGTCAGCGTCGCCGACCTGGCCGGGACGGTGGTGGGCGAGCACACCCTGCCCACGCCGGGCCGGTCGGCGCACGACGTGGTCGGGCGGGTCGGCGCGGCCCTCGACGGCGCCGCCGCGGCGGCCGGGCTGGACCGCGCCCGGCTGGACCGGCTGGTCGTGGGGATCCAGGGGGCCGTCGATCCCCGGACCGGCAAGCTGGGCTACGCCGCGCACATCCCCGGCTGGCACGTGCCGGACCTGGAACGGACCCTCACCGACGGCCTCGGCCTGCCGGTGGCGGTGGAGAACGACGTGAACCTGTCGGCGCTGGCCGAGTCCGCCGACGGCCGGGCGGCGGGCGTCGCCGACTTCGTGCTGCTGTGGATCGCCGACGGGGTCGGCATGGCCGTGGTGCTCAACGGCGTCCCGCACCGGGGCGCGACCGGGGGCGCGGGCGAGATCGGCTACATGCCCGCCGTCGGCGCGCCGCTGATGCGCGGGATCCGCCGGACCCACACCGGGGGCGTACACAGCCGCGTCGGGGGCGCGGCGGTGCTGCGGCTGATGCGCGAGCACGGGTTCCGGGGCCGCGCGGCCGCCACCGCCCTGGCCCGCGCCGTCGCCGCCCTCGACGGTCCGCCCGGCACCGGCCACGGCGAACGCGCCGAGGCCGCGCTGGCGGAGCTGGCGACCCGGATCGGCGCGACGCTCGCCACCGTCGTCGCCGTCGTCGACCCGGCGCTGGTGGTGCTGACCGGCGAGGTGCTGCGCGCCGGGGGCGAGGCGCTGCGTTCCCGCGTCGAGCACCACCTGCACGACCTGTCCATCCCCCGGCCGCCGGTGCGGCTCAGCGCCGTCGGCGGCAACCCCGTCCTGGCGGGCGCGTTGCAGCAAGCCCTCCGGGAGACCCGCGTGGCGGTGTTCTCCCGCACCGCTCCCTGATCCCCGGCGGCCCCTCCGGCCGTCCCCACCCCCCCGAAGGAGAACCGGAGTGCGCACCACACGACCCGGCCGGGCAGCGGCGGTCCTCGCCGCGACCGTCCTCGGCCTCACCGCAGCCGCCTGCACGGCGGGCCGTTCCGAGCCCGGCGCGGGCGGCCCCGCCCTCGGGGACCGGCAGACCATCCAGGTCTGGCACGGCTGGAGCGCCGACCACGAGGTGAAGGGCTTCGAGCAGGCCGTCGACGGCTTCCGCAGGAAGCACCCCAACATCACCGTGAAGGTGACCGGCAACCAGACCGACGACCAGATCACCAACGCCATCCGCGGCGGCGGCCCGCCCGACGTGGTCGCCTCCTTCACCACCGACAACCTCGGCCAGTTCTGCTCCAGCGGCGCCTGGCAGGACCTCACCCCGCTGCTGGGCCGCGACGGGATCGACCTGAACGTGTTCCCCAAGGCCGTGCGCGAGTACACCCAGTACAAGGGCAAACGGTGCGCGATGCCGCTGCTGGCCGACGCCTACGGCCTCTACTACAACAAGAGGCTCATGAAGGGCCACCAGCCGCCCAGGACGATGACCGAGCTGGCGGACCTGGCCAAGAAGCTCACCGTCCGGAACCCCGACGGCACCATCAAGGTCGCCGGGTTCATGCCGTCGGTGCAGTACTACGAGCACACCCCGCAGCACGTGGCCACCCAGTTCGGGGTGAGGTGGCTCGGCGACGACGGCAAGGCCGTCTTCGCCAGGGACCCGGCCTGGAAGGCGTACCTGAAGTGGTCCAAGGACCTGCTCGACTGGTACGGCTACGACAACGCGAAGAGGTTCATGCGGTCGATGGGCCAGGAGTTCGAGGCGTCCAACCCGTTCCAGAAGGAGAAGGTCGCCATGGCCGTCGACGGCGAGTGGCGCACCAAGTTCATCGAGAAGGAGGCGCCCGGCCTGGACTACGGCACCGCGCCCGCGCCGGTGTCGGACGACCGCGCCGCCCAGTACGGCAGCGGCTTCGTCCTCGGCACCATCATGGGCGTCCCGCGCGGGGCCAGGCACTCGGCGGCGGCCTGGGCGTTCGTGAAGTACCTGACCACCGACACGCAGGCGCTGGTCACCCTCGCCAACGCCCTGGGCAACGTCCCGAGCACCCTGCCCGCGCTGTCGTCGCCGGACCTGAAGCTGCCCGCGCAGTTCGGCACGTTCCTCGACGTGTTCCGGCACCCGGGCACCACCACCAGCCCGTCCACCCCCAACGGCGGCGACTACCTGGTCAAGCTCCAGCAGTTCGTCCAGGAGCAGTGGGAGCCCGGCAAGGTGAAGGACCTGGACAAGGCGCTGCGGGACCTGGACGCCAAGGTGGACGAGTCCCTGCGCCTGGCGGGCGGCTGACGGTGGCCGCGGTGACGGCGTCCACGGCGCCGGCCGGGCGCGCGCCCCGGCTCACCGCGCGGAGCCGCCGCAGGCTGTCGGTGCTGGCGTTCCTGGCGCCGTGGCTGGTCGGCTTCGCGATGTTCTTCGCCTACCCGCTGGTGGCCACGGTGTACTTCTCCTTCACCCGCTACGACCTGTTCACGCTGGAGTACACCGGACTGACCAACTACCGGTTCCTGCTGGGCGACGAGGACGCCTGGCGGGCGATGGGGAACACGCTGTGGCTGGTGGCGGTGATGGTGCCGCTGCGGGTGCTGTTCGGGCTCGGCGCGGCGCAGCTGCTGGTGCACGTCAAGCGCGGCGGCTCCCTGCTGCGGTCGGTGTTCTACCTGCCGTACCTGGTGCCGCCGGTCGCGGCGACGGTGGCGTTCGTGTTCGTGTTCAACCCCGGCACCGGCCCGCTGCACACCCTCACCGAGGCGGTGGGGCTGCCCTGGCCCGACTGGTTCAACGACCCGTCGTGGAGCAAGCCGGGCCTGACGCTGCTGGGGCTGTGGGCGGTCGGCGACGTGATGGTGATCCTGCTGGCGGCGCTGCTGGACGTGCCCCGCCCGCTGTACGAGGCCGCCGAGATCGACGGCGCCGGGCCCTGGCAGCGGTTCCGGCACATCACGCTGCCGACGGTCGCGCCGGTGCTGGCGTTCGCGGCGGTCACCGGCGTGATCCAGACGCTCCAGTACTTCACCCAGGCGATGGTCGCGGGCAAGGTCGCGGCCGGGCAGAGCGACCAGCCGGGGACGCAGACCGCGCCCGGCTATCCGGACGGGTCGACGCTGACGTTCCCGCAGTGGCTCTACGACGAGGGGTTCCGGCAGTTCAACATGGGATACGCGTGCGTGCTGGCGCTGGTGCTGTTCGCGGTGGCGATGCTGTTCACGATGGTGCTGCTGCGGCAGTTCCACGCCTTCGCCGACGGGGAGGCGTGATGACCTCGGTGCTCACCCCGGCGCGGGCCCCGGCGGCCCCGGCGCGGCGGCGGCCGCCGGACGGCGCCCGCGGGCGGCGGACGCTGCTGTGGATCGCCACCCACTCGATCGCCATCGCGCTGGCGCTGATGTTCGCGGCCCCGCTGGTGTTCATGTTCCTGACGGCGGTGATGTCGGACGAGCAGACCCTCAGCGGCGACCTGTGGCCGACCGACTGGCGGTGGGGCAACTTCGCCGAGGTGATGACGGGCGACATGGCGCGGTGGCTGGGCAACAGCCTGCTGTACGCCGGGCTCGGCACGGTGTTCATGCTGGTGTCGAGTGTTCCGGCGGCCTACGCGCTGGCGCGGTTCCGGTTCCGGGGCAGGAAGCCGGCGTTCGTCCTGGTCATCACGATGATGATGCTGCCGCCGCAGATCACGGTGGTGCCGCTGTACATCGTGTGGGCGCGGCTGGAGCTGACCGGGACGCTGTGGCCGCTGATCCTGCCGCTGCTGTTCGGCGACGCGTTCTCCATCTTCCTGCTGCGGCAGTTCCTGGTGACGATCCCCAAGGACTACGCCGACGCGGCGCGGGTGGACGGCTGCGGCGAGTTCGCCACCATGGTCCGGGTGGTGCTGCCGATGGCGCGGCCCGCGATCGCGGCGGTGGCGCTGTTCCAGTTCTTCTACTGCTGGAACGACTACTACGGGCCGCTGGTGTACGCCAAGCCCGAGGCGTGGCCGCTGGCGGTCGGCATCGCCACGTTCCGCGCGGCGCACAACGTGGAGTGGAACCTGACGATGGCGGCGACGCTGCTGACCGTGCTGCCGGTGATCGTCGTGTTCTTCCTGGCGCAGCGGGTGTTTATCCAAGGGATCACGTTGACGGGAGTGAAGGGTTGAGACTGGCGGTCGTCGGGGGCGGTTCGACCTACACCCCGGAACTGGTGGAGGGGCTGGCGCGCCTTCCCCTCAGCGAGCTGGTGCTGGTGGACCCGGACGCCGGGCGGCTGGAGGCGGTCGGCGGCCTGGCCGCGCGGATGCTGGCGCGGGCCGGGCACCCGGCCCGGGTCCTGTGCACCTCCGACCTGGACGCCGGGGTCGCGGGCGCGGCGGCGGTACTGGTGCAGCTGCGGGTCGGCGGGCAGGCGGCCCGGCACCGCGACGAGACGCTGCCGCTGGCGTGCGGCTGCGTCGGGCAGGAGACGACGGGCGCGGGCGGGCTCGCCAAGGCGCTGCGGACCGTCCCGGTCGTGCTGGACGTCGCCGAACGCGTCGCCCGGCACGCCCCGGACGCCTGGATCGTCGACTTCACCAACCCGGTCGGGATCGTCACCCGCGCCCTGCTGGACGCCGGGCACCGCGCGGTCGGGCTGTGCAACGTCGCGATCGGCGTGCAGCGCCGCGCCGCCGCGCTGCTGGGCGCCGCGCCCGGGCGGGTACGGCTCGGGCACGCCGGGCTCAACCACCTCACCTGGGTGCGTTCGGTGCTGCTCGACGGGGCCGAGGTGCTGCCCCGGCTGCTGGACGAGCACCTGGACGAGATCTCCGCCGCGGCGGGGCTGCCGGGGGCGTTCGTGCGGCGGCTCGGCGCGATCCCCTCCTACTACCTGCGCTACTACTACGACCACGACCGGGTGGTCGCCGAGCAGCGCGGCGCGCCGACCCGCGCCGAGCGGGTCGCGGCGCTGGAGCGGGACCTGCTGGCCTCCTACACCGATCCGGCGCTGGACACCAAGCCCGAGCGGCTGTCGGAGCGCGGCGGCGCGTTCTACTCCGAGGCGGCCGTCCAGCTCGTCGGCTCGCTGCTGGGCGACCGGGGCGACGTCCAGGTCGTCAACGTCCGCAACGGCGGCGCGCTGCCGTTCCTGGACGCCGACGACGTCGTCGAGGTCCCCGCGCGGATCACCGCCTCCGGACCGGTCCCGCTGCCGGTGCCGCCGCTGGAGCCGCTGTACGCGGGCCTGGTCGCGCACGTGACCGCCTACGAGCGGCTCGCGCTCGACGCCGCCCTGCGCGGTGGCGTGGACCGGGTCGCGGCGGCGCTGCTGGCGCATCCCCTGGTCGGGCAGCGCGAACCGGCCGAACGGCTGGCCCGCGACCTGGTCGCCGCCGACCGCGAGCACCTGCCGTGGGCCCGGTGACCGGGTCGATGGCAGGGTCGATGGCGGGGTCGGTGGCGGGGCGGGTGCTGGTCGCCGTGGACGGCGGCAACAGCAAGTGCGACGCGGCGGTGGTCGGGTTCGACGGGACGGTGCTGGCGACCGGCCGCGGCCCGGGGTTCCGGCCCCAGTCCGACGGCCCGGACGTCGCCGTCGGGGTGCTGCTGGCGCTGGTGGCGCGGGTGCTGGACCGGGCGGGCGCGTCCGCCGCCGACGTCGCCCACCTGACCGCCTACCTGGCCAACGTGGACCTGCCCGACCAGGAGGCCCGCCTGGAGAAGACGCTGCTGGACCGGGGCGTGGCCCCCGGGGTCACCGTCGGCAACGACACCTTCGCGCTGCTGCGCGGCGGCGCGGCGGCCGGGTGGGGCGTGGCGGTGGTGTGCGGGGCCGGGATCAACTGCCTGGGCGTCGCGCCCGACGGGCGGGTCGCGCGGTTCCCCGCGCTGGGCCCGTTCACCGGGGACTGGGGCGGCGGCGCCGAGCTCGGCCGCGCCGCGCTGTGGCACGCGGTGCGCGCCGAGGACGGCCGGGGCCCGCGCACCGCGCTGGCGGCGGCGCTGGCCGCGCACTTCGGGGTGGAACGCGCCACCGACGCCGGTCTCGGCCTGTACCTCGGCGACATCGACCCGGCGCGGCTGCTGGAGGTCGCGCCGCTGCTGCTCGACGTCGCCGAGACCGGCGACGCGGTCGCGCTCGGGGTCGTCGACCGGCTCGCCGAGGAGGTCTGCCTGCTGGGGACGGTCGCGTTGCGCCGCCTGGACCTGCTGGACGGCCCCGCCGAGGTCGTGCTCGGCGGCGGGGTCCTGGCCGCGCGCCGCCCGGTGCTGATGACGCGGGTGGCGGAGCGGTACCGGCGGGCCGCGCCGCGCGCCCGGCTGGTCGTTCCCGAGGCGCCGCCGCTGCTGGGCGCGGTCCTGGCGGCGCTGGACCGGGTGTCGGCCCCGGAGGCCGCCCACGCCGCCGCGCGTCAGGGGTTCGGCGGGTCCCACAGGTCCATCGGGACGTAGGCGACGCTGCGGCCGTCGGCGTCCAGCAGGCGGCCCACGCGTTTGACCCACTGGAGGGTGACCGACCGGTCCACCACCCGGACCTCGGGGTAACGGGCGACCACGCGCGTCTCGAACTCGGCCATCTCCGCCAGGCTGTGCACCCAGACGTTGGCGACCAGGTTGGCCTCCCCGGCGACCGAGCACACCAGGCGCGTCTCGCGCATGGTCGCGACGCTGTCGGCCACCGGCTCCAGGCGCGGCGGCGGCACCGCCAGCCACAGCGCGCCGGTGACCCGCCAGCCCGCCAGCCGGTGCTCCACCTCGCAGCGCAGCACGATCCGGCCGCTGCCGAGCATCTGCGTCAGCAGCCGCCGGACGCGGGTCTCGGACATGCCGGTCCGCGCGGCCAGCGTGGTGTGGGAGCGGCGGCCGTCGGGCGCCAGCGCCAGCGCGATCCCGTCGGGCCGCAGCCGCCCCGACTCCCGGTCGCCGTCGCCGGGACGCTCCAGGCCGCGGCGCTGGTCCTGGCTGAGGGAGTCCAGCCGCCACCGGCTGGCCTCGCGGTGCAGCCGGTGGGCCAGGTGGGTGCGGGTGGACAGCACCCCCTCGGCGGTGCCCACGCGGTTCAGGACGTACTCCGCGAGCCGGTCCAGGTCGGTGCCGGCCGCCGATGCGGAACCGAGATCACCGAACGCCAACCTCTGTCACGATCGGGACGTCTGTCCCTACCGTAGGAACCACTCGATGATGAGGTGACGACGTGGCGGAATGGCGGGTCGAGGGGTTCGTCGAACGGCGGGAGCTGGGACGCGGCGCCCAGGGCCGGGTGGTGCTGGCCCAGCACGAGCGCGCCGGGACACCCGTGGCGATCAAGTATCTGCTGGGCGCCGACCCGGGGGCGCTGGCGGCGCTGCGCGCCGAGGCGCGCATGCTCGGCAGCCTCACCAGCCCGTACGTCGCGCGGCTGTACCGGTTCGTGGAGAGCGAGCGGGGCGCGGCGATCATCATGGAGGCCGTGGACGGGGTGTCGTTGAAGACCGTGCTGGGCGAGCACGGCGCGCTGGCGCCCGAGGCGGCGCTGACGGTGCTCAAGGGCTCGCTGCTGGGGCTGGCCGCCGCGCACGCGGTCGGGGTGGTGCACCGCGACTACAAGCCCGCCAACGTCGTGGTCCGCGCCGACGGCCTCAGCAAGCTCGTCGACTTCGGGGTGGCGGTGCTGGCCGGGCAGGGCTCGGCCTCCGGCACCCCCGCCTACATGGCCCCCGAGCAGTGGCGCGGCGGACGGGCCGCGCCCGCCACCGACGTGTACGCCGCGACCTGCGTGTTCTACGAGTGCGTGACCGGGCGCCGGCCGTTCGCCGCCGCCACCGGCCGGGCCGCGCTGATGAACCAGCACCTGTCGGCCGACCCCGACCTGGCCGACGTCCCCGCCCCGCTGCACGACCTGGTGCGGCGCGGCATGGCCAAGGACCCGGCGGCGCGTCCGGCGGGCGCCGAGGCGTTCGCCACCGAGCTGGAGGCCGCCGCGACCGCCGCCTACGGCGCCGGGTGGGAGCACACCGGGGTGCGGGCGCTGGCCGCCGCCGCGGCGGCGCTGGCGGCGCTGTTCCCGCTGGCCGCCCTCGGCCT
>NZ_BCQR01000229.1 GCF_001552175.1 Actinomadura kijaniata NBRC 14229 | reverse complement strand
CGCGCCGCCTGTCGGCGGTGGAGACCCTGCGGGCGGCCCCGGCGCTGCGCCCGCACGGCCTGCGCGGCGGGCTGCTGTCCTGGGACGGGCAGCTCGCCGACGACGCCCGCCTGGTCACCGCGGTCGCCCGCACCGCCGCCGCGCACGGCGCGCGGATCCTCACCCGCGTCCGGGCGCTGACCCTGGACGGCGACGGCGCCCAGGTCCGCGACGAGCTGACCGGCCGGGAGTTCGGCGTCCGCGCCCGCGCCGTGGTCAACGCCGCCGGCGTCTGGGCGGGCGGCCTGGTGGACGGGGTGACGCTGCGCCCCTCGCGCGGCACCCACCTGGTGGTGCGCGCCGAGACGCTGCGCGGCCTCACCACCGGGATGCACGTGCCGGTCCCCGGCTCGACCAGCCGTTTCCTGCTGGTGGTGCCGCAGGGCGACGGGCGCGTCTACATCGGCCTGACCGACGAGCCCGCCGACGGGCCGATCCCCGACGTCCCGGTGCCGACGCCCGCCGAGATCGGGTTCCTGCTGGACGTCCTGGGCTCGGCGCTGGACACGCCGGTCCGCCGCTCCGACGTGGTCGGCGCGTTCGCGGGGCTGCGCCCGCTGCTGGACGACGCCCGCGGCAGCACCGCCGACATCTCCCGCCGCCACGCGGTGCTGACCTCGCGGAACGGCGTGGTCACGATCGTCGGCGGCAAGCTGACCACCTACCGGCGGATGGCGCAGGACGCGGTGGACCGGGTGGTGGCGGAGCGCTCGCTGAGCGCGGGTCCGTGCCGCACCGCCCGGATCCCGCTGGTGGGCGCGGCCCCGCACGCCGCCCTCGGCGCGCTGGACGCCCCGGCCCGCCTGGTGCGGCGGTACGGCGCCGAGGCCCCGCTGCTGGCGGCGCTGGCCGAGCGGGACCCGTCCCTGCTGGAGCCGGTGGCGCCGGGCCTGCCCGTCCTGCGGGCCGAGCTGGCCTGGGCCGTCCGCCACGAGGGCGCGCTGGACGCCGCCGACCTGCTGGACCGCCGCACCCGGATCGGCCTGGTGGCGGCCGACCGCGCCGCCGCCCTCGCCACCGCCGAAGCGATCGCCGCCGCTCCCGTCCACCGATGAGTTTGGGTGTTTTGTCCTCGGGAACCGATCAGGTCCTCAGGCCGGAGTGCGGAAGATCAAGAGGGAGGGTATGAGGTGTGTCACCACCCGACACTGCACCGAAGTGCATTAGGTTAGCCTGACCTAATTCTCTATCGAGCGACGGGGGAGGATCGTTGGCACGGGTGAGCAGTTGCGACCACTGCCCGGGGAGCCACTCGGGCGAGCGGCCGTGCCTGGCCAGTGCCACCACCAAGGCCCGATCCTGGCTGCTGGTCGAGCACCCCGGCCCCTGGCCGGAGCGCGTCGAGCGGCTCACCGGGCCCGCCCCGATCGCCGAACTCGTCCGGGCCGCGCAGGCGGCGGGCGTGCGCCCGCAGCTGATCCGGCGCACCGGACGGCGTCGCGCCGTGCCGCCCGTGCAGGTGTACGCGGGCTACTCCCACGGCCACGACGTCTGGATGGAGGGACGCGAGTTCACCGACCTGTCCGAGCTGGCCGCCGTCGACCTGGCCGCGCTCGCGGCCGGACGCCGCGGCGTGCTGCCCGGCGGCGTCCCGGCCACCGAACCGGTGCTGCTGGTCTGCACGCACGGGCGGCGCAACGCTTGCTGCGCCCGCACCGGGGCGCCGCTGGCCCGCGGGCTGGCCGAGAGGTTCGGCGGCATGGTATGGGAGACCACCCACGTGGGCGGCGACCGGTACGCCGCCAACCTGGTGGCGCTGCCGCACGGCTTCTACTACGGAGACCTCGGACCCGCCGAGGCGGAGGCCGCCGCGCTGGCCTACCTGCGGGGCGAGGTGGCCCTGGAGCGGCTGCGCGGGCGGGCCGGGCTGCCCGAGGCGGCACAGGCCGCCGAGCACCACGTGCGCGCGCACTCGGGGGCGCTCGGGGTGGACGAGGTGACCGTGGAATCCGTCACGGGAACATCTCCGTACCAAGCGGTCGTTAGTACCCGTGGAAGTCGTTACCGGGTCGTCGTGGAACGCGATGCGGCACCCCACGGTTGTGGCTCCGAGTGCCAAGAGAAGACCGAGACCTACTTTGTTAGGGACCTCACCCTTCTCAACGAGGCAGCCCTCGTGTAACCTCCTGGAGGCCCCATTCGCGGGGCGTCCGCCGCACGACCCCAGTTACGGAGAACCGGACGGGGAACAGAGCGGCAACTCCAGACGTTGGAACTTTCGGCGCGGCTGACGCATGTCCCCGTTAAGCACGCCGAGCGTCCTCGTCCGCAAAATTGCTCAGCAAAACCAACCAAGGTGGGTGTTCCATGGCTCAGGTACGTCGGCAGGCAAACCTCCCTCGTCCCTCGTGGGGCTGGCAGGACGCCGCGGCGTGCCGGGGGGAAGACCTCGTGCTCTTCTTCGGCCCCGACGGCGAGCGTCAGCCCGAGCGCGAGATCCGGGAGCGCAAGGCCAAGCAGATCTGCATGGGCTGTCCCGTGCGCAGCGAGTGCCTTGACTACGCGGTCTCCCGGCCCGAGAAGTACGGTACGTGGGGCGGTCTGAACGAGGACGAGCGCGCCTCCGAGCGTCGTCGCCGGATGCGTCGCGCGAACGCCGCCTAGTCGACCGGGCCCGCCTGTAGGGGTTCGTCACCCGAAGGCTCCCATCGCCTACCCCGGTACGCCACCGAAAACGTTACGGCCCCGCTCTGCGGGGCCGTTTGCGTGCCCGCGGGGAAATGCCGCGGACAGGCTTCGCGAATACCGTAGACGAGCCCGACGCGGGGGCTAATTCCAAAAATCCGGAGGGACCATTCCCGTCCCCTCCCAAAGGACTAGTCACCGGTGTGGGCGCGTTTCAGCCAGCCGAGCACGTCGGCGTCCGAAAGCTGCCCGAAGTCGCGGTACCACTGCCCCACCGCGCGGAACACCGCCGGGGCGGCCGGGACCACGACCTCGTCGGCCTCCCCCGCCAGGGCCCGCACGGTGTCCCGCGCGCCGACCGGGACGGCCAGCACGGTGCGGGAGGGCCGGTGCTCGCGGACCGCGCGCAGGGCCGCGCGGGCGGTGCCCCCGGTGGCCAGGCCGTCGTCCACCACGACCACGTCGCGCCCGGCCAGCCCGGGCGGCGGGCGGTCGCCCCGGTAGACCGCGACGCGGCGGGCCAGCTCGGCGCGTTCGGCGGCGACGACCTCGGCCAGGTCGTCCGGCGTCAGGCCGAGCCGCCGCATCAGCTGCGCGTCGAACACCGGCTCGCCGCCCTCGGCGAGCGCTCCCACGCCCAGCTCCGGCTGTGGCGGATAGCCGATCTTGCGGGTGACCAGCACGTCCAGCGCGGCGGGGCGGCCGGGCTCCCCCAGCCGCCGGGCGATCTCGTACGCCACGGGGACGCCGCCCCTGGGCAGCGCCAGCACCACCGGCGCGCGCAGCCGCAGCGGCACCAGCCACCCGGCCAGCACCCGCCCCGCCTCGGCGCGGTCGACGTAGGGCAACCGGACGGTCTCCGAAGCCGTCCCGGGCGCGCTCTGTGTGTTGTCGCCGGTCATGTCGCCTCCCCGGCTGATGGGGCCGGTCGACGACTGCCCTACCCAGTCTGGGCCCGATCTCGCCCCGATCAGGCGGGCGAACCCGCCGTCAACCAGCGCAAAGGGTTGTCGTGCAGGATGCCGGTCAGGGTGGCCTCGTCGGCTCCGGCGGCGCGCAGGGCGGGCAGGAAGCGGTCGAACAGGTACCCGTAGCCGTCGCCGCCGTAGCGGCGCAGCCGCGCCATCCGCGCGACGCCGGTGCTGAGCAGGACCCGGTCGGCGTGCCCGGCGTCCAGCAGCTCCATGACGTTGCGGACCAGGGTCTCCAGCGCGGCGGGGTCGTCCCCGGCCAGGCCGACCGCGCCGAACGACACGTACGCGCCCGACTCGGCGATCTTGCGGTGGGCGGCCGGGTCGTCGACCCGGTCCTGCTGGCCGACCGCGATCCGGGCGGGGTCCAGCCCCGCGCCGGTGAGGATCTCCAGCAGGGCCAGCCCGCAGCGGCCGTGCGTGGCCACCGACAGCCCCGAGTAGCGGGCGGCCTGGGCGGCGCCGCGCAGGCAGCGCTCCTCGGCCTCGCCGGGGGCCGCCTCCAGGGTGCCGACCTCGCCGATCACCCCGGGCAGCGAGCTGGTGCCGTCCATGCCGAAGCCGATCTCGGCGAGCAGCCGCTCGGCGATCTGCTCGACGGAGGCGTCGCCGACCGAGGAGGGGTGGAACGGCCCGGCGAACATCCCGGTCCCGGCGACCACCGCGACCCGCGCCCCGGCCGACATCCGCGCCAGCGCGGCGGCGTTGCGGCCCATGCCCGAGCAGGTGAGGTCGACGACCAGGCCGAGGTCGTGGTCGGCGCGCAGCGCCGCCAGCTCGGCGGTGACGGGCTTCTCCTCGTCCAGCCAGCGGCGGGGGTCGGAGTCCAGCAGCCGGGGGTGGGCGGGCCAGCGCAGGTCGAGCCCCAGGTGCTCGTGCGGCAGCACCGCACCGGTGATCGCGGACATCGGGATCGTTCCGGTCACGGTGCGCAGCCGGCCGGTCTCCTCGCCAGGGGTCATAGCAGGCGAGATTACGACATGTTTAGCGTTTTTCTGCCGATTCGGGGGTTTGTTTTTACCCGTCGGCGCGGGGGTGCGGTTCCGGTTCGGCGGCGCGCACGGCGCGGGCGCGGGCGGTCCCGGCACTCGGCCAGCGGCGGTCGATCTCGGCGTTCAGCGCCGCGCCGATCAGCACCGCCAGCGCCGCCACGTACAGCCAGGCCAGCACGGCGATCGGGGCCGACAGCGACCCGTACACCGACACCCCGCTCAGCGAGCCGGTCAGGTACACCCGCAGCGCGACGCTGCCGCCGATCCAGATCAGCAGCGCCACGACCGCCCCCGGCAGCTCGCGCCACCAGGCCGTCCGCACCGGAACGCTCAGGTGGTACATCAGCGCCAGGAACACCACCGCCAGGGTCACCAGCACCGGCCAGTAGAGCATCTGCACCAACTCGGCGCCCTCCGGCAGCACCCGGCGCACCAGCGCGGGCCCGGCCACCAGCGGCGGCAGCACCACCACCGTCATGACCAGCCCCAGCAGGTAGAGGAAGAACGCCCGCAGCCGGGTGCGGACCACGCCGCGCACGCCCGACAGGCCGTAGGAGATGGTGATGGTGTCGACGTAGACGTTGGTGGCGCGCGACCCGGCCCACAGCGACAGCAGGAACCCGGCCGACACCAGGTCGGGCCGCCCGCCCTTGATCACCTCGTCGATCAGCGGGACGACGACCGAGTCCACGGCCGGCGCGGTCAGCACGGTCTGCGCCTGCGCCACCACCCAGGTGCGGATCTCGGTGACGGTGTCGGCCCCGAGCACGCCGCGCAGGTAGCCCATGGTGGCGACCAACCCCAGCACCAGCGGCGGCAGCGACAGCAGCGCGAAGAACGCCGCCTCGGCCGCCAGCCCGGTGACGCGGTGCCGGAACCCCGCCACCGCCGTCGCCCGGGTGAGCTCCCACAGGACGGCCAGGGCGCGCCGCAGGACCGCGCCCAGCCGCGCCGGGTACCGGAGGGCGGGGTGGCGCGCCAGACGGAGCCCGAGACGGCGCGCGCGGAGGCGCACGGAGCGGACGGGCCGTCCCCGGCCGCGCCGGTCGGTCCCCGCCTCCCCCGCGGCCGGTGCGCCCGGGGCGTCACCGGCCGGGGCGTCCGCCATGCCGTCGGCGCCGGAAACGGTCGTCATCGCGCACCACGGTAGAGCGTTACCCGCCCGGAACATGTCCGATCGCCCATTTCTCCGTCGCGTTCCGCGCGTCGGCCCTCCGATTCACGCACGATCCGTCACCCTTGTCGCGTTCCTCACATCACGGCCCTCACCGGATGGGACGGGCCGGGCCGCCGGACGGCTCATGATCGTTTCCTCGGGGCGGCATGAAC
The DNA here is from genome assembly GCF_001552175.1 of Actinomadura kijaniata NBRC 14229. Taxonomy (GTDB): domain Bacteria; phylum Actinomycetota; class Actinomycetes; order Streptosporangiales; family Streptosporangiaceae; genus Spirillospora; species Spirillospora kijaniata. The sequence goes on along the minus strand of NZ_BCQR01000229.1, from coordinate 9,659 downwards.
CCCCGGCGATCGGTGACAATGAAGGCATGATCTGCGCGTCCTGCCGGGCCCGCCGCCACGAGGAGTGCCCTGCTCGCACCCGTGGCGGCTCCTGGTGCGACTGCCAGCACCTGCCCGGCTCCGCCGTCCCGGAGGACCGCCGGACGCCCGCCGCGCCGGGGCTCCGCGACGGCGGGGAGCCCGAGCCGGGGGTCAACTGGAAGCGCCAGGGGTGAGCCGGGGATGAGCCATCTCACCCGTCCGCATGCCGGACGCAACTGGACAGCCCACGGAATCGCATGTCAGAGTGCAGGCATGACTGCTGTGGAGGATCCGTTGCTGGTGATGCGCCGGCACGTCGACTTCCTCCGCGTACGCAGCGCGATCTGTCTGTGACGCCCTGACCACGCCCCACCCCCAGGGCGCGTGGCGCATCGGCGTCACCACCGACACACTCCTGCTCAGCGTCGAGCCGGCCGTCCGCGACCGCCGGTGCGTTACGCGTCCCCATGACGAACTGATGAGGACGCGCCGTGCCACCTGCCACCAGACCAGCCGCCGCCAGGCGCAAGCGCGGCGAGGGCCAGTGGGCCCTCGGTTACCGCGAGCCCCTGAACAAGAACGAGGAGAACAAGAAGAACGACGACGGGCTCAACGTCCGCGACCGGATCATCGGGATCTACTCCAAGGCGGGCTTCGACTCGATCGACCCGGCCGACCTGCGCGGCCGGTTCCGCTGGTACGGGCTCTACACCCAGCGCAAGCCCGGCATCGACGGCGGCAAGACCGGTTCGCTGCCCGACGAGGAGCTCGACGACCGCTACTTCATGCTGCGGGTCCGCGTCGACGGCGGCCAGCTCTCCGCCGAGCAGACCCGGGTGATCGCCGACATCTCCACCCGGTACGCGCGCGGCACCGCCGACGTGACCGACCGGCAGAACATCCAGTACCACTGGATCCGGATCGAGGACGTCCCGGCGATCTGGGAGGCCCTGGAGTCGGTCGGCCTGTCGACGATGGAGGCGTGCGGCGACACCCCGCGCGTGATCATCGGCTGTCCGCTGGCCGGGATCGCCGCCGACGAGGTGCTCGACGCGACCCCGCAGATCCGCGAGGTCCACGACCGGTACATCGGGTCGCCGGAGTTCTCCAACCTGCCGCGCAAGTTCAAGTCCGCGTTCTCCGGGTGCACCGCGCACTGCACCGTCCACGAGATCAACGACGTGGCGTTCGTCGGCGTGGTCAACGACGCGGGCGAGGTCGGCTACCAGGCGTTCGTCGGCGGCGGGCTGTCCACCAACCCGATGTTCGCCCAGAGCCTCGGGGTGTTCGTCAAGCCCGAGCAGGCGCACGAGGTCTGGAAGGGCATCATCTCGATCTTCCGGGACTACGGGTACCGGCGGCTGCGGCACCGCGCCCGGATCAAGTTCCTGGTCGCCGACTGGGGCGTGGCGAAGTTCCGGGAGGTGCTGGAGAAGGAGTACCTGGGCTACGCGCTGCCCGACGGCCCCGACCCGGCGCCGCCGCTGCCCCGCCGCGACCACGTGGGGATCCACCCGCAGAAGGACGGCCGCTTCTACGTCGGGTTCGCCCCCCGCGTGGGCCGCGTCAACGGCGAGCTGCTCGGCACGATCGCCGACCTGGCCGAACGGTACGGCTCGGGCCGCATCCGCACCACCGCCGAGCAGAAGCTCGTGATCCTCGACGTGCCCGAGGAGAACACCGAGGCCCTCGCCGCCGCGCTGGCCGAGCACGACCTCCAGGTGCGGCCCTCCACGTTCCGCCGCCAGACGATGGCCTGCACCGGCATCGAGTACTGCAAGCTGGCGATCGTCGAGACCAAGCAGCGCGCCTCGGACCTGATCGACGAGCTGGAGAAGCGGCTGCCCGACTTCGACCAGCCCCTGACGATCAACGTCAACGGCTGCCCCAACGCCTGCGCCCGCATCCAGGTCGCCGACATCGGCCTGAAGGGCCAGCTGGTGGTGGACGAGGACGGCGCGCAGGTGGAGGGCTTCCAGATCCACCTGGGCGGGCAGGTCGGCGCCTCGTTCGGCAAGAAGGTCCGCGGCCTGAAGACCACCTCGGCCGGGCTGACCGACTACGTCGAGCGGGTCGTGCGCCGCTACGACGCCCAGCGCCGGCAGGGCGAGACGTTCGCCCAGTGGGTCCAGCGCGCCGACGACACCGACCTGAAGTAGCCCCGGGCGGACAGAAGGATCTTGGAATGAGCGAACGTGCCGCGCCGTTCTACTGCCCGTACTGCGGAGAGGAGCGCCTGGTCCCCCGCGAGGAGGAGGGCACCTGGTTCTGCCAGGACTGCGTCCGCTCCTTCCGCCTGAAGTTCCTCGGGGTTGGAGCCCCCCAGCCGACGAAGGAGAACCCCCGGTGACCCTGCTGGAGACCGACAGACCGACCCTCGACCTGGAAGACATCGTCGAGTCCGCCGCGATCGCCCTGGAGGGCGCGCCCGCGTTGGAGGTGATCCGGTGGGCGGCGGCGACGTTCGGCGACCGGATCTGCCTGACCTCCTCGATGTCGGACGCCGCGCTGATCCACCTGGTGTCGAAGGTGAAGCCCGGCATCGACGTGCTGTTCGTCGACACCGGCTACCACTTCGCCGAGACGATCGGCACCCGCGACGCGGTCGAGGCCGTGTACCCCGTCAACGTCATCAACGTGACGCCGTCGCGGACCGTCGCGGAGCAGGAGGCCGCGCTCGGCCCGCGCCTGTACGGGCGCAACCCCGACCTGTGCTGCCACCTGCGCAAGGTGGAGCCGCTGGGCCGGGCGCTGGAGGGCTACATGGCCTGGTTCAGCGGGATCCGGCGGGACGAGACCGCCAGCCGCCGCGGCCGCCGGGTCGTCGAGTGGGACCGGCGCCGCGGGATGGTCAAGGTCAACCCGATCCTGGACTGGACCCAGCAGGACATGGACAACTACATGGCCGATAACGGCGTCCTGGTGAACCCCCTGCACTACGAGGGCTACCCCTCGATCGGCTGCGCCCCGTGCACCCGCCCGGTCGCGCCCGGCGAGGACCCGCGCAGCGGCCGGTGGTCGGGGACGGGCAAGACCGAATGCGGGATCCACCTGTGACCGTCCCGGCCCCGCCGATGGTGGCGGTGGCGCACGGGAGCAGGGACCCGCGCGCCGCCGCCACCGTCGCCGAACTGCTGGACGCCGTCCGGGCCCGCCGCCCGGACGCGCCGGTCCACGCCTCGTTCCTGGACCACGCCCCGCCGGCGCCGGACCGCGTCCTGGACGCCCTGGCGTCGCAGGGCGCGGACCGGGCGGTGGTGCTGCCGCTGCTGCTGACGGCCGCCTACCACAGCAAGACCGACATCCCGGGCGCGCTGGCGCAGGTGCGCCGCCGCCATCCCCGCCTGGCGCTGCACACGGCCGCGACGCTGGGCCCGCACCCGCTGCTGACCGCCGCCCTGGAACGCCGCCTCGCCGAGGCGGGCGTGGCGCCCGGCGACCCCGGCACCGCCGTGGTGCTGGTGGCGGCGGGCTCCAGCGACCCGGCCGCCAACGCGACGATCGGGGCGATGGCGCGGCGGTGGCGGTCGCGGGGCTGGCGCGGGGTCGTCCCGGCGTACGCGTCGGCGGCGCGCCCCACGCCCGCCGAGGCCGTCGCCGCGCTGCTGGACGCGGGCACGCCGCGCGTGGCGGTCGCCTCCTACTTCCTCGCGCCCGGCCACTTCGCCGACAAGGTGCGGCGCGAGACCCTGGCGGCCGGGGCGCACGCGGTGTCGCCGGTGCTGGGCGCGGCCCCGGAGATCGCGGAGCTGGTGCTGCGCCGCTACGACGAGGCGTGCGTCCCGGTCGGCGCCCGTGCGGCCGGTTGAGCCGCGCCGTGCGGGTATGCCAGGCGGTATGAGTGATCGCGAGCAGCCGGGCCACGAGCCCGCGGAGACCCACGACAAGGAGTTCGCCCCGGTGACGCGGGGCGGGGACGCGCGGGGGCGGACCGTCCCCGGGGAGCGCGGCGGCGAGGACGTCAGCGGCACCGGCGTGCCGGGCGTGGACTCCGGGCGCGCCGACTCGTTCCCGCCGGACGAGGAGGGCGTCCGCGAGGCCGAGCGCCACGACGACACCCGCGACTCCGGCTGACGGCCTACTTCACCTGGGTCAGGCGGATCTGGTTGCCCGAGGGGTCGCGGAACCCGGAGTCGATGCCGTAGGGGCGCTCCTCGGGCTTCTCGACGAACTCCACACCGCGCGCGCTGAGCTCCCGGTAGGAGGCGTGGCAGTCGTCGGTGGTCAGGAAGACGGTCCCGGCGTACCCCTTGGCCATCACCTCGCGGAGCTGCTCGGCGCTCCGGTCGTCCAGCATGGGCGGCCCGGGGACGCCCATCAGCACGATGCCGACGTCGGGCTGGTCGGCGGGCCCGACGACCAGCCAGCGGAAGCCGCCCATCTCCGGCATCGTCACGTCGGTGCGGACCTCCATGCCGAGCTTCCCGGTGTAGAACTCCAGCGCGGCGTCCTGGTCGTGCACCCAGAGCTGCGCGTGGGCGAACCTGATCATCGTTTCCTCCCGGTGGGTCCTGGTTCACCGCTCACGCTATTGAGGCGGCCGGGCGGCGTCCTCTCGAAACGTCCGGTGTTGGGGGCGGCCGTGGAAGCGCAGCACGCACGCGGGCACCCGGGCCTGGTCGGAGGCGGGCGGGAAGGCGGCCCGGTAGGCGGTCGGCGTCATCCCGTACATGCGGGCGAAGCTGCCGGTGAACGATCCGACGCTGGTCAGCCCGACCCGGCAGCAGACGTCGGCGACCGTCCAGTCGGTGGTGCGCAGCAGCGCGGCGGCGCGTTCCAGCCGCCGGGTCAGCAGGTAGGCGTGCGGCGTGACGCCGAACGCCAGGCGGAAGCGTTCGCTGAAGTGCCCGCGTGACAGCCCCGCCGCGCGGGCGAGGTCGGCGACGGTCAGCGGCTCGGCGTACCGCGCGTCGGCCAGGTCCCTGGCCCGCAGCAGGTGTCGTGCGGGAGGAAGGGGCGCCATGGTCCGAGTATCACGGCGGCCGGTGACATTCTCACGAAGGGCGGTGACACCCGGCCCTGGTCGCCGCGCCCGTTCTGGCAGAGCCTGGGGGCATGACGGAACAGCAGTGGAACACGGTCCCCTCCCGCCCGGCCCCCGAGGCCGCGACTCCCCCGGCCCGCCGCCGCGTGCTGAACCGCCGCTTCGCGCTGCACTACGCGGAGATGGTGGCGTCGATGTTCGCGGGCATGCTGGTGTTCGGCGGCCTGTGGTCGAGCGGCCTGGCCCTGTTCGGCCGCCCGGAGGTCCTGGCGCGCGACGACGTGGGGTCGCTGGTGATGGCGACGACGATGAGCGCGGGGATGGCGGTGTGGATGCGCTACCGGCGGCACGGCTGGGGGCCGATCGCCGAGATGTGCGCGGCGATGTACGCGTCGTTCGCGATCCTGTTCCCGCCGCTGTGGGCGGGCCTGATGGACGGCGGGACGGTCATGATGCTGGGGCACGTCCTGATGTTCCCGGCGATGCTGGCGGTGATGCTGCGCCGCCCGGAGGAGTACTCCCACCGGCACTGAGGCCTCAGGAGGCGGCCTCGACGACGGCCATGACCGACGGCACGTGCACGAACACCCGATGCCGGCGCTCGCCGACGAGGACGCTGTACCCGAACCGGTAGGCGTCGGTGTCGATCCCGTCGTACCCGTGCCGCACGACCCCCCGGTAGATGTCCTCGGACACCCCGAGCACCAGCGGCGCCTCGACGGCGCGCAGCAGCCCCTTCAACCGGGGGGCGTCCAGCATCCGGCACGCCACGTCGACGGCCTCGCCGAAGCAGCCGTTCCCGTCCAGGTGGACCTCCCCGGCGTGCACCGCCGCCCGCAGCCGCAGCCCGCGCCGCGCCCGTTCCCCCGGCGGCAGCTCCAGGTCGTGGTCGGCCAGCAGCCGCACCAGCTCGGGCACCAGCCGCGACAGCAGATGCGACTTGGGCACCTGATCGACGGGCCGCAGCAACGCCAGAACACCGTCGCCCCGGTCCTCCAGCGGGTCCAGGAAGCGTTCCTCGATCCCGGCGAACGCCATCGCCCGCGCGAGGAATCCGTAGAGCCGGTCGCGCAGTTCCTGCCTGATGGGGTTGGTTCGCAGCGCACTCGTGGAACGCTCGATGTCGAGCACCAGAATGCTCCTGTAGACAGGAAGGCTGCTCACGGCGCCGCTCCAATCCTGTCCACCACACCCCGAAGGCGGCGGACGGAAATCGGCGAATCCCACGATCCCGGCGAACGCCAAGGGGGACGCGCCTACAGTGTCGGGGAAGAAAGGTGATCATGCAAGGTGCACGGCCACGTGCACACCGATCGGAAAGACAGATCTGTCCGCCGAGCGGGAATACCATCACACACACCGCTCGCATTCGAAGAGGACGGAAGACTTCCGCGCCGGACGCGTTTAGGATCGCGGTGAGTCCGCTCTCGATGTCGTGCAATTTGCAGAGCAATCCGCAAGTCGCCGTTCAGCGACCGGTACGGCCTCGCCGGGGGAGAACGCCGACCCGCCGAGCCAGGGAGGCGCCATGCCAGCCGCTCCGACCGTCCGCCGCCGGCGTCTCGGCGCCGAGCTGCGCCGCCTCCGGGAACGCATGGGCCTCACGGCCGAGGAGATCGCCACCCGGCTGGACTGGTCCCCCTCCAAGCTGAGCCGTATCGAGAACGCCCGCATCGGCGTGCGCGTGTCCGACGTCCGCCTGCTGCTGGAGCTCTACGAGGTCGACGAGCGGCACGTGGGCGAACTGCTGGCCCTGGCGCACGCCGCCACCCAGCAGGGGTGGTGGGCGGCTTACGAGAAGGATCTGATGCCGGGGTTCGCGAGATTCGTGGCGCTGGAGGACGAGGCCGACTCCTCATCGAACTACGTCACCTACACCGTTCCGGGGCTGCTGCAGAGCGAGGAGTACGCCCATTACGTGCTGGACAGCAGTCGCAGCGCCTTTCCGGCCATCTCCCCCCAGAAAGTGAACCGGCGGCTGGAGGTGCGGATGCGGCGCCAGCAGTCGCTGTTCCGGGATCCTCCGCTGCGTTTCTCGGCGGTCATCGACGAGTCGGTGCTGATGCGCTCCGTCGGCGACCGCGAGACGATGCGGCGGCAGCTGGTCAGGCTCGCCGAGCTGGCCGACCTGCCGAACGTGGATCTGCACGTCCTGCCGTTGCGGAACCCGCGCACCCCGGTGTTCGGCGACGACTTCACCCTGCTGCGCTTCTCCCCCGCCTACGAGGTGATGTTCCCCGAGGTCCTCTACATCGACAACCTGAGCGAGCACAGCGAGCACCAGGACGAGGAGCTCACCTACTTCTACCGCCTGGCGTGGGACAGCCTGCGTTCGAGCGCGCTGTCCCACGCCGAGTCGACCGACCGCGTCATCAGGGCGGCCGAGGAGATCTGAGCCTCGCCTCACCCTCCGGCCGGGGAGGCTCCGTCCCGTAGCGACGACAGCAGGGCCGCGAACTCCGTGCTGGAGAAGCGCAGGACGGGCCCGTCCGGGCCGCGTTTGGTGTCCCGGACGGCGACACCGGGCGACGTCGGCGCGAGCTCGACGCAGTTGTTGGCCCCCGTACAGAACGAGCTGCGCTTCCATGACAGATCGCGGCTAGAGTCCACAGGTCTCCCTCTCGTCTCTCCTGCAACACGAGACGCCGCAGAGCTCCCGGAACCCCGCTGGACCAATCGTCTCGGGACGAGTCCTGCCCGCCATAACGATCTTCATAAACCGGAAGGAGGCCAATCTAGCACGCCGGCTACATTCTGCATCCGGTACCGGACGGATTGTTGCGGCTCCCGCCTCGAATACCGGGGATCAGCCCGAGGGCTCCCTCAACCGCCGGCACAGGGAGCGCAGATCATCGCACGACAGGGGGAGGGACGGCCCCGCCGCGCCCTGCCCGGCGTCCCGGACGGCAAGTCGTGAGCCGGACTCCCGGGCCACCTCGACACAATTGGAATCATTAAGACAGTGGGAACTCCTCCGCCACTGCCGAACGCGCGATTTCCGCAAACCAGTCCGCCTTCCATACGAGCTTCGGCCCCACCGACAAGGCCGAGCATCACACCGGGAATTCGAGCGGCATGACACGGCGTCCGCCGCCACCCATGCTCGCACCGCATTCCGGTTCACGACAGGAAGCCGACGCTTTCGCGGCGGGAAGTCGACACTGTCGGGCGTCGTCCCTTTCACTTCCGTTCGCGGCGGTCGGAGAAATCGAGGAGCAGGCGGATCAGGGACGGCAGGGCGTTGGCGGAGAGGGCGGGGTCCATCGCCCTTCGCAGGCCCAGGCCGATGCCCAGGCTCAGGAGGGCGTCGGCCAGTTCGGCGGTGGGGAGCGGGAGGGTCAGGTCGCGGCGGCGGGCCTCCTCCTCCAGGAGCAGGCGCAGGGCGCCGGACCACGCGCGGCCGCCCTGCGCCACCCGGTCGCGCAGGGCCGGGTCGCGGCGGGCCGCGTGGATCGCGAACTCCGCCTCCAGCAGGGTCCAGCCGGGGTCGCCGATGGTGCGCTCGCTCCAGGCCGTGAACGCCGCCAGCCGCTCCTCGCCCGAGCCCTCGCCCCGGAACGCCTCGAAGATCCGCTGGACGTGCTCGGCGCGGACCGCCTCGATGACGGCGTGGCAGAGCTCGTCCTTGGTGGCGAAGTTCGAGTAGACCGCCCCCTTGGAGAACCCGGCCGCCTCGGCGACCTTCTCCATGGTGGTGGCGTGGTAGCCGTCGCGCAGGAACAGCCGCCGGGCCGTGGCCAGCAGCAGCTCGCGGGTCCTCGCCTGGCTCTCGGCCCTGGTCAGTCGCGCCATGCCCCCAGCCTAGCGACCGGCGGTATCCGAACGCGGAGTGACGGAACCCACGCTGGTCGGGCCGGTAAACGACTATTGACGTTCCATCCAACTTCCAAATACCTTCGGTATCCGAATTACCGAGGGAGTCGGCATGGGATATCCCGTCGTGGCGCGCGCGGGCGCGGTCGTGGCGATCACCGGGGGCGCGCGGGGCATCGGGCGGGCCGCGGCCGAGGCGCTGGCCGCGCGCGGGGCGCGGGTGTGGATCGGGGACCGGGACGAGGAACGCGCGCGCCGGACCGCCGAGGAGACCGGGGTGCGGGCCTTCGGGGTGGACGTGAGCGACCGGGCGTCGTTCGCGGCGTTCCTGGCGGCGGTCGAGGCGGCCGAGGGCCCGGTGGACATCCTGGTCAACAACGCCGGGATCATGCCCCTCGGGCCGTTCCTGGACGAGCCGGACGCCGTCAGCGCCGCCACGCTGGACGTCAACGTCCGGGGCCTCGTCAACGGCATGCGGCTCGCGCTGCCCGGCATGGTGGAGCGCGGCCGCGGCCACGTCGTCAACGTCGCCTCCATGGCGGGCAGGCTGCCGTTCGCCGGGATGGCCGTCTACAACGCCAGCAAGTACGCGGCGGTCGGGCTGTCGCTGGCCGTGCGCGAGGAGGTCGCCCCGGCCGGGGTCAGCGTCAGCGCCGTCCTGCCGGCGGCCGTGCGGACCGGGCTGACCGAGGGCGTGCGGCTGGGCGGCGGGCTGCCGACGGTCGATCCCGCGCGGGTCGCCGAGGCGATCGTGCGCAGCTGCGTCGGGCGGCGCGCCGAGTACCCGGTGCCGGGCTGGCTCGCGGCGGCGCCGCCGGCGCTCGCCCTCACGCCCGAGCCG
>NZ_BCQR01000228.1 GCF_001552175.1 Actinomadura kijaniata NBRC 14229 | reverse complement strand
AAGCCAATCGCAATGGTTTCTGCTGAGTGTTCGCGTCCCTGTGTGGTTCCCAGAAAACAAACGGGAACCGCTACAAAAGAATCAGCTGAGCCTTGAGCTCGGACGAAGACTTCCCGCACCCTGCGAGGGTGGCCCGGGAGATGGTCGTCCGGTGGTTATGGCGAAGGGGAAACACCCGGTCCCATCCCGAACCCGGAAGTTAAGCCCTTCAGCGCCGATGGTACTGCACGGGAGACTGTGTGGGAGAGTAGGACGCCGCCGGACTCATTTTTGGTCGAGGGTCGCCACGATTTATCGAGGCGGCCCTCGACGCATGTCTGGGACCTGCCAAAGTAGGCTGGCAAGGGTCCACATGAACCACGAGAACAGTGACGGACGTGATGAGCGCGGAAGAGGACGGCCGCAGCGACGACAACCGCGGGCGGCGGGACAAGAACGGGGAGCAGGGCAAGGCTCCCCGTCGTGGAGACAACGCCCGCGGTGGGCCTCGACAGGGCGCCGGTGGTCCGCGTGGGGGCTCCTCGCGTGACGGGGGACCGCGGGGTGACCGCGGTGGCCGTCCATCGGGCGGCGGTAACTGGCGGGACCGCCAGGGCGGACAGCGTGACGACCGCCGTCAGGGCGGCCGGCCGCCGTTCCAGCGGTCCGACGACCGGCGCGGCGGCCCCGGCGAGGACCGCGGTGAACGCCGCTTCGGCGGCCCCCGCAACGGTGGCGGCCAGGGACGTCCCCAGGGACGTGGCTTCCAGGGGCGACCGCAGGACCGTGACGACCGCCGTCCCCGCCGTTTCGAGAACGAGCAGCGCGGCGGCGAGCAGCGTTCGGGCGGGTTCAACCGCGACGACCGCCGTCCCCGTCGCTCCGACGACGAGCGTCCTCGCCGGTTCAACGAGGGTCGCGGCGGCGAGCAGCGCTCCGGTGGGCGCCAGTTCAACGACGACCGTCGGCCCGGCGGCCGTCGGTACGAGACCGACCGCGACGACCGTCGTCCCCGTCGTTTCGAGAACGAGGGTGACGACCGCCGTCCTCGCAGGTTCGAGAACGAGCAGGGCGGCGGCGACCGCCGTTCCGGCGGCTTCAACCGTGACGACCGTCGTCCCCCGCGTCGGTTCAACGACGCGCAGGGTGGCGGCGAGCAGCGCTCTGGTGGCTTCAACCGTGACGATCGTCGTCCCCCGCGTCGGTTCAACGACGCGCAGGGTGGCGGCGAGCAGCGCTCTGGTGGCTTCAACCGTGACGACCGTCGTCCCCCGCGCCGCTCCAACGACGAGCAGCGCGGTGGTGAGCAGCGTTCCGGCTCGTTCAACCGCGACGAGCGTCGCCCCCGTCGCTTCAATGACGACCGGGGTGGTGAGCAGCGTTCGGGCGGGTTCAACCGTGACGATCGCCGTCCTCCGCGTCGGTCCAATGACGAGCAGCGTGGCGGTGAGCAGCGTTCCGGTGGCTTCAACCGTGATGACCGTCGTCCTCCGCGTCGGTTCAACGACGCTCAGGGTGGCGGCGAGCGTCGCTCCGGTGGCTTCAACCGTGACGATCGTCGTTCCGGCGGCGGCCGTGGCTTCGAGCGGCGGGACGAGCGCCGTTCGTTCTCCGGCAGGCGCCGGGAGGCCGCCGAGGAACGGCCTGCGCCCAAGCACGACGATCCGCTGCTGCCCGAGGACGTGACCGGCGAGGAGCTGGACGCCGACGCCCGTGCCGAGCTGCGCGGCCTGCCGAAGGACCTGGCGGCCCGGGTGGCGCGGCACCTGGTCATGGCCGGCCGGATGGCCGAGGAGGACCCGGAGCTCGCCTACAAGCACGCCAAGGCCGCGCGGCGGCTGGCGTCGCGGGTCGGGATCGTGCGGGAGGCCGCCGGGCTGGCCGCCTACCACGCCGGGGAGTGGGCCGACGCGCTGGCCGAACTGCGGGCCGCGCGGCGCCTCAGCACCGCCGAGGACGCCTACCTGCCGATCATGGCGGACGCCGAACGCGGCCTCGGCCGCCCCGAACGCGCCCTGGACCTGATCAAGTCGGCGGAGGCCGACCGGCTCGACCAGATGGGCCGGGTGGAGCTGCGCATCGTCGAGTCCGGCGTGCGCCGTGACCTGGGGCAGCTCGACGCCGCCGTGGTGACGCTCCAGATCCCCGAGCTGCGGGACCGGCGGCTGCGGCCGTGGTCGGCGCGGCTGTTCTACGCCTACGCCGACGCGCTGGTCGAGGCCGGACGCGAGGAGGAGGCGTCGGACTGGTTCGCCCGCGCCGCCGCCGCCGACCGGGACGGCGAGACCGACGCCGCCGAGCGGTACGCCGAGCTGGAGGGCCTGGAGATCCTCGACACCGAGGAGATCGACGGGACGATCCGGGAGGCGCAGGCCGTCGTCGCGGTCGCCGAGGCCCTGACGGCGGTCGAGGAGGCCGACGACGAGGCTGAGGACGCCGACGGCGAGGCCGGGGACGACGCGGACGACGCGGACGCGTTCGCCGAGGCCGTCGCCGCCGACACCGGCGATGACGCCGCCGCCGTCGCGCTCGCCGAGGTCGAGGCCGAGAAGGACGCCGCCGAGGACGAGGACGCCGCCGAGGCCGGGCCGCTCCCGGCGACGGCGATCGCGTTCCAGCCGGCCGAGCCGGAGGTCGTCGAGCGCGTCGAGACCCCCGAGGAGGCGCCGGAGCCGGTGGTGTTCCGCGAGCCCGAGCCGAAGCCCGGGCGGGACGAGCCGCCCGCCGAGTGACGCGACCGGGAACAGGGCGCTCCCCGCACGGGGAGCGCCCTTTTTTCGTCGGCGCCGGTCAGGCGTGCCTGCTGAGGGCGTGCATGATCCCGGCGACATTGCTCTCGGCGCCGTTGAGCAGCTCGTACTTGGCGGCCAGCTCCGGGTCCGCGCCCTCGCGGGTGATGGCGTAGCGCTCGTCGGTGCGTTCCCGGACCATCGCGACGGCGTGGTCCAGGTCTAGGCCCTCGTCCTTGGCGGCCCGCACCGTGTCCACCCAGATCCGCAGCTCCTCCGCCGAACGCCCCAGCGTCTCCTCCACCTCGGTCACCGGCCCGTAGTGGGCGAACAGCAGCCGCTGCGGCCCCAGGTCCCCGAACCTGCGCAGCGACGCCAGCGCCGTGCCCAGGTCGAAGTCCGGCGGCGGCGTCGCGGGCCGCACGTCGGCGGTCTCGGGGATGTAGATCCCGGCGGCGTCGCCGACGTACAGGTCGCCGGTCGCCGAGTCGACCAGCCCGACGTGGTGCTTGGCGTGCCCGGGGGAGTAGTGCGACTCCAGCCGCCGCCCGCCGCCCAGGTCGATGACGCCGGTCTCCTCCACGGCCCGGATCCGCACCGCGTCGGTCGGCCTCAGCTCCCCGAACAGCGTGTCCAGGGCGTCCCCGTAGACCATCCGGGCGCTGCGCATGAAGCGTTCGGGGGAGGCCAGGTGCCGTGCGCCCTTCTCGTGCACGACGACCTCGGCCTCGGGGAACATCTCGGCGATGTCGCCGACGCCGCCCGCGTGGTCCAGATGGATGTGGGTCACCACCACGGTCGCCAGGTCGCGCGGCCCGACGCCCAGCTCCTCCAGCGCCCGCCGCACCACCGGCGCGGACCCGGCGGTGCCCGGCTCGACCAGGCACGGCCGGTCCGACAGGATCAGGTAGCCCGCCGTGATGCCGCTGTAGCCCGCCATCCGGGTGTCGATCTCGTAGACGTCCCCGCCGAGCGGCGTGATCGTGGTCGTGGTGTCCATTGGACGATCATCGCCCCGGACCGCCCCCGCCCGCCATACCCGGCGGCGTCACCCCAGGTCGAGCAGGCGCAGCACCAGCCCGGTGCGGGGCTTGGGGCCGAACGAGGTGGACTTGCGCGGCACGCGTTCCCCGCCCGCGGCCACCGCCAGGACGTCCTCGACGCGCAGCGGGTTGAGGATCACGGCGGTGCCGCCGGTGCGGCGGGCGCGCGCGTCGGCGGCGGCCGGGTCGTCGTGCACGACCTCGACGCTGTGCTCGTCCTCGGGGACCTTCCAGACGTCCTCGACCAGCAGCCGGTCCAGCACGGCGGTGTCGAGGGCGCGCCAGCGCTCGGAATGGCCGTCCGTCATCACCTGCGCCAGCCGGGCGGGGTCCGGGCCGGTCAGCAGGTGGAAGGCGTCCCCGCCGCCCAGCAGGAACGCCGGCCGCGGCGCCTCGGCCAGCGCCGCGACCGCCTCCGCCAGGCCGGGGAAGGCGGTGGTGTGGAACACCTCCGCGGCGCGTTCCGCGGCCGTGTCCGGCGGCAGGCCGGGCAGCACCCGGTGGATGGCCCCCAGATGCGGCGGATAGCGCGTGGAGTCCACCAGCAGCGCCAGCCCGTGGTCCCAGGGCCCGGGGCCGTCCCCGGCGCGGTGGTGGCGCGCCTGGAGCGCCCGGTAGGTGGCGTACCGGTGGTGCCCGTCGGCGATCAGCGCCCGCCGGTCGCGCAGGTCGGCGGCGATCCGGGTGTGCAGGGCGGGATCGGTGAGCCGCCACAGGCGGTGGGTCAGGCCGTCGTCGGCGCGGAACTCCATGACCGGCGGCGTCCGGTCGGCGGTGCGGTCCACGATCCGCGCGGCGTCCCCGCCGCCCTCGTAGATCAGGAAGATCGGTTCGAGGTTGGCGTCGGCGGCGGTCATCAGCGCCAGCCGGTCGCGGACCGGGCCGGGGTAGACGTTCTCGTGCGGCAGCACCACGCCGTCGGACTCGGCGCGCAGGCCGAGCGCGCCGATCAGGCCGCGCTGCAGCACCCGCCCGCCGGACGCCGCCTCGTAGACGTACAGGCCCGGCTCGGGGTCGGCGGCCAGCGCGCCGTCGGCCAGCCAGCGGCGCAGCGTCGCGGCGGCCTCGCCGTAGCCCTCCCCGGCGGCGCGCGGCAGGATCAGCCGGACGATGTTGTGACCGTCCTCACCCCGTAGCCGCGCGACCTCCGCCTGGTCGATCAGGTCGTAGGGCGGGGTCGTCACGGTGGCCAGATCGCCCACGACCCGCGGGTCGAACCGCACGCCCCGGAACGGCGCCAGCACCAGCCCGCCGCCCCCGCGCGGCGCGGCCGATCCGAAGATCTGGGCGCTGAACTCCTCCGGCGAGGGGCCGGAGGGGAGATCGTCTTTCACCATGGGCATGGTAATCCCCGACGGATGCCCGCGCTTGGGGCGGGTACGGTCAAGACGATCGAGGTCCGAGGGGAGGTCCATATGAGTGTTCAAGGACCAGGCGGCCGCGACGATTCCCCGCGCGACGAACCCGGCGAGCAACCCGCCGCCCCCGAAGGCGGCGTCTACGAGTGGTACACCCGGGGGCTGGAGCTGCTGCGCTCGGGCAGTCCCGCCGCGGCGGTGCAGCTGCTGGCCCGCGCCGCCGAGGCCGAACCGCACTCGCGCAGCATCCGCGAGGCGCTGGGGCGGGCGCAGTTCGGGGCGCGGCTGTTCGACGAGGCCGCCGGGAGCTTCCGGTGGATCGTGGAGCGCGATCCGGCCGAGGACTACGCGCTGTTCGGGCTGGGGCTGTCGCTGAGCCGCATGGGCGACTTCACCGGCGCGGTGGAGCCGCTGGCCCTGGCGGTGGCGATGCGTCCCGACAACAAGGACTACGTGCGGGCGCTCCGGCACGTCCGGGCCACGCTGGAGGCCCGCCGATGAGAGAGAAGGAACATGAGAGCCAGTGACCTGCCGTTGAGCGAGGCCTACGACGTGGCCCTGCTCGACCTGGACGGGGTCGTCTACATCGGGAGGCGGCCCGTTCCGGCGGCCGCCGAGTCGCTCGCCAAGGCGCGGGCGGCCGGGCAGCGGCTGGCGTTCGTCACCAACAACGCCTCCCGCACCCCCGCCGCCGTCGCCGGCCTGCTGCGCGACGTCGGGGTGCCCGCCGACCCTCGGGACGTGGTGACCTCCGCGCAGGCCGCCGCGCGGCTGCTGGCCGAACGGCTGCCCGCCGGCGCCAGGGTCCTGGTCGTGGGCGGCATGGGGCTGCGCAAGGCCCTCTACGACCGGGGCCTGCGGCCGGTGTCGACCGCCGCCGAACGGCCCGCCGCCGTCGTGCAGGGCTACGAGCCGGGCCTGTCCTACGGGCTGATCGCCGAGGGGGCCAAGGCGGTCCGCGAGGGCGCGCTGTTCGTCGGCTCCAACGGCGACTACACCATCCCCGGCGGCGACGGGCCGCCCAAGCCCGGCAACGGGTCGCTGCTCCAGGTCATCAGGTACGCGACCGGGATCGACCCGATCGTGACCGGCAAGCCGGAGCGGCCCCTGCACCACGAGTCGATCCTGCGCACCGGCGCGCGGCGGCCCCTGGTCGTCGGGGACCGGCTCGACACCGACATCGAGGGCGCCCACAACGGCGGGGCCGACAGCCTCCTGGTGTTCACCGGCGTCACCGACCCCCTCGCCGCGCTCACCGCCGGGCCCCGGCACCGCCCGACCTACCTGGCCCCGGACCTGACCGGGCTGCTGGTCCCCCATCCGGAGGTCGGCGGCGACGGCGACACCCGCTCCTGCGGCGGCTGGACCGCCCGCTGGGACGGCGACCGGATCGCGCTGGACGGCGACGGCGACCCCTACGACGGCCTGCGGGCCCTCGCGGCGGCGGCCTGGCGTTCGGAGACACCCGCGCCCCGCGAGGCCGTCACCGACGCCCTGGGGCGCCTCGACCTGTAGCCGCGCCCGTCACCGAGCCCCGGTTGAACCGCCGCCCGCTCCCGCCCGTACGGACGGATCGGGGAACGGGTCGGCCGGGGGACGCCGAGCGCGTCCTCCGGCCTCCCACCGGACCCCGGCCGCGTGGCCCCCGTCACGAGGGCCACGATCACAACAGCTTGCGCAGCCGCAGCAGGTCGAAGATGCTCGCCTCGATCTTCAACCGGCCCGACGCCCACGCCCGGGCCGGATTCAGCTCGTCGTTGGCCAGCGCCACCAGGTCGTCGCTGGCCACCGTCAGCCGCACCTGCGCGCTCCTGGGCTTGTCGGTGGGGGTGAAGCCGTCCAGTCCGCCCTGGTGCAGGCGGGTGCGGTACGCCACGTCCAGATCGGGGATCCGGACGCTGATCGTGCGCTCGACGACGTGCTCGGCGAGCTTGTCGTCGTCCACCTCCGCCAGCCGCTCGGCGACGCGCGTGAGCGCGGTGCGGCAGTCCTCCTCGTTCGCCATGGTCAGGCCGTTCCCCGTTCGGTCGACAACGATGTCGTGGAGGGACGGTAGCGTTCTGACTGAGCCCGAAGCGACTCCCGGCGCTCGGCCGGGGGTCTTCTTGGAGGTAAACGTGATGTCCGACGAGGCAGCGGGGGAGCCAACGGCGGCGCCCCCGCCGTCCCCGACGCCGTCGCCCGCCCCGGCCCCCGCGCGGGAGACCGGCGACGCCCGCGTGGACGAGGCGCTGGCCCGGCTGGACGCCCTGGGCGGCGCGCCGGTCGCCGCGCACGTGGCGGTCTTCGAGGACGTCCACCAGCGGCTGCAGGAACTGCTGGTGGCGGCCGACGAGGAGGAGGGCGGCCCGCCCGTCCCCCGGCCGCCCGGCCCGGGGACCGCCCCGCCGCGCCCGGGACCACCGCGCGGCCCGTTCCCGGGACCGCGCGCATGAGCCGCCACCGGCTGGACGCCGAACTCGTCCGCCGCAAGCTGGCCCGCTCCCGCGAGCACGCCGCCCAGCTGATCACCGAGGGGCGGGTCAAGGTCGGCGGGCAGATCGCCGCCAAGCCCGCCACCCAGGTCGACACCGGCGCCGCGATCGTCGTGGAGACCGCCGACACCGGCCCCGAGTACGTCTCGCGCGGCGGCCACAAGCTGGCCGGGGCGCTGGCGGCGTTCACCGACCTGAAGGTGCCGGGCCGCACCGCGCTGGACGCCGGGGCCTCCACCGGGGGGTTCACCGACGTGCTGCTGCGCGCCGGGGCCGCCCGCGTGTACGCCGTGGACGTCGGCTACGGCCAGATCGCCTGGTCGCTGCGCACCGACGACCGCGTCACCGTGCTGGAGCGGGTCAACATCCGCGACCTGACGCCGGCGATGCTCGGCCAGCCCGAGGCCGCGCCGCCGGACCTGGTGGTGGGCGATCTGTCGTTCATCTCGCTGAAGCTCGTGCTGGGGCCGATCCGCGCCTGCGTCCGCCCCGACGCCGACTACGCGATGATGGTCAAGCCGCAGTTCGAGGTCGGCCGCGACCGCGTCGGCGCGGGCGGCGTCGTCCGCGACCCGGCGCTGCGCGCCGACGCCGTCCGGGGCGTCGCCGAGCACGCCGCCACGCTCGGCCTGGGCGTGCGGGGCGTGACCGCCAGCCCCCTGCCCGGTCCGTCGGGCAACGTGGAGTACTTCCTGTGGCTGCGCGCCGGAGCGCCGCCCCTGAACGAGGCCGACCTTGAGAAGGCCGTCACGGAGGGCCCGCAGTGAGCAAACGGACGGTGCTGGTCGTCGCGCACACCGGTCGACCCGGCGCGGTGCGCAGCGCGCAACTGGTGATCGAGCGCCTCACCGACGCGGGCATCGCGGTCCGCGTCATGTCCGACGAGGCCGGGGACATCGGCTGCGCCGGGGCCGACGTGCTGCCCGCCACCTCGGCCGCCGCCGAGGACGCCGAGGTGGTCATCGTGCTGGGCGGCGACGGCACCCTGCTGCGCGCCGCCGACCTGGCCCGCCCCGTCGGCACCCCCCTGCTCGGCGTCAACCTCGGCCACGTCGGCTTCCTCGCCGAGGCCGAGCGCGAGGACCTGGCCGCCACCGTCGACCGGGTCGTGACGCGCCGCTACGACGTCGAGGAGCGCATGACCGTCGACGTCACCGTGCGCCTCAACGGCACCGTCGCCGGCACCACCTGGGCGCTCAACGAGGCCAGCATCGAGAAGGCCGAGCGCGAGCGGATGCTGGAGGTCGTCGCCGAGATCGACGGCCGTCCGCTGTCGCACTGGGGCTGCGACGGCGTGGTGTGCGCCACCCCCACCGGCTCCACCGCCTACGCGTTCTCCGCCGGGGGACCGGTGGTGTGGCCGGAGGTGGAGGCGATGCTGGTGGTGCCGATCAGCGCGCACGCCCTGTTCGCGCGCCCGCTGGTGGTGTCGCCGCGGTCGGTCGTGGCGGTCGAGGTGCTGCCCGACACGCCGCGCGCGGTGCTGTGGTGTGACGGACGTCGCACCCTGGACCTGCCGCCGGGCGCGCGCGTGGAGGTGCGGCGCGGGAGCGCGCCGGTTCGCCTGGCACGGCTGCACCTGACGCCGTTCACCGACCGCCTGGTGACCAAGTTCGGGCTGCCGGTGACCGGCTGGCGGGGCCGCGCCCGGGCGCGCTCGGAGGAGGCGGCGGGGGGACAAGAGAGATAATCTCCTCAGGCGCTGAACCGGGATCTGTTTTTGCGAGGGGTTGTGACGCTGGTGCGTCCGATGGTCGATGAGGTACGGATCCAGGGCCTCGGTGTGATCGACGAGGCCGTGCTCGATCTGTCCCCGGGCTTCAACGTCGTCACCGGCGAGACCGGGGCCGGCAAGACCATGGTGGTCACCAGCCTGGGCCTGCTGTTCGGCGGCCGCGCCGACCCCCAGCGGGTCCGGCCGGGCGCCGACCGCGCCACCGTGGAGGGCCGGATCGTGGTCGATCCGGGAGGCCGGGTGGTGGAACGCGTCGAGGAGGCCGGCGGCGAGCTCGACGACGACACGCTGATCGTCATGCGGTCGGTGTCGGCGGAGGGGCGCTCCCGGGCGTTCCTGGGCGGCCGGTCGGTCCCGGTCAGCATGCTGATCAACCTCGCCGACGAGCTGGTGGCGGTGCACGGCCAGTCCGACCAGCAGCGGCTGCTGCAGGCCGGGCGGCAGCGCGCCGCCCTGGACCGCTACGCCGGGTCGGCCCTCACCAAGCCGCTGCGCGCCTACACCCGCACCTACCAGCGGCACCGCGAGGTGTCGGCGCTGCTGGAGGAGCTGACCACGCGGGCGCGCGAACGGCAGCAGGAGGCCGACATGCTGCGGTTCGGCCTGGAGGAGATCGAGAAGGTCGACCCCAAGCCGGGCGAGGACGCCGAGCTGGCCGCCGAGGAGGAGCGCCTCGGGCACGCCGACGCGCTGCGCGGCGCGGCCGACCTCGCCCACGAGGCGCTGCTGGGCGACCCGGCCGCCGCGATCGAGGCCCCCAACGTCACCGGCCTGCTCGGCCAGGCCCGGCACGCCCTGGACGCCGTCCGCGACCACGACCCCGAGCTGGCGGCGCTGGCCGACCGGCTCGCCGAGGCCGGCTACCTGATCGCCGACGTGTCCACCGACCTGGCCGCCTACGCCGAGTCGATCGACGCCGACCCGGTCCGGCTGGCCGCCGTCCAGGAGCGCCGCGCCGAGCTGATCTCCCTGACCCGCAAGTACGGCCAGACGCTGGACGAGGTCCTGGCGTGGTCGCGGAGCTCGGCCGTCCGCCTGGCCGAGCTGGAGGGCGACGACGACCGCATCGAGGAGCTGCGCGCCGAGCACGGCGAGCTGTCCGAGCGCCTGGCGGCCGAGGCCGCCGAGCTGACCACCGTGCGCACCCGCGCCGCCGAGCGGTTCTCCAAGGCCGTCACCGAGGAACTGACGGCGCTGGCGATGCCGCACGCCCGCGTGCACGTCACCGTCACCCCCACCGGGGACCACGGCCCGCACGGCGCCGACGAGGTCGAGGTCCGGCTCGCCCCGCACCCCGGCGCGCAGCCGCTGCCCCTGCACAAGGGCGCCTCCGGCGGTGAGCTGTCGCGCGTCATGCTGGCGATCGAGGTGGTGTTCGCCGGGGCCGACCCGGTGCCCACGTTCGTGTTCGACGAGGTCGACGCGGGCGTCGGCGGCAAGGCGGCGGTGGAGATCGGGCGGCGGCTGTCGCGGCTGGCCCGCAACGCCCAGGTGATCGTCGTCACGCACCTGCCGCAGGTCGCCGCGTTCGCCGACCAGCACCTGCTGGTGGAGAAGTCCAACGACGGCACCGTCACCCGCAGCGGCGTCACCGCGCTGGACCGCGAGGGCCGGGTCCGCGAGCTGTCGCGGATGCTGGCGGGACTGGAGGACTCCGAACTGGGCCGGGCGCACGCCGAGGAGCTGCTGGAGATGGCCGCGCAGGAACGCGGCTGATCCCCGCCCGGCGGGGGCGTCGACCCCATAACCACCGACAGTGCGCGAACGGACACGCCTCGCCGTTCGTCGTTACCGATGTCCCCTCCCGTGCTCTGGCAGGATGTCAACCGATGAACGACCCGTCTCCGATCACCGACCGCCGCGCCCGCCTGTCGTCCCGGCTGCCGCGGCGACTGCCGTTGGGCCTGCCGCGGGGGCGGGGCCGGGAGGAGGGCGGCGCGATCGCCGCGGTCGCGCGGCTGGACCGCCGCACCAAGGACCTCACCAAACGGCTGCAGCCCGGCGAGATCGCCGTGATCGACCATGTCGACCTGGACCGGGTCAGCGCCGAGGCGCTGGTGTCCTGCCAGGTCGGCGCGGTGGTGAACGTGGCGCCCAGCATCTCGGGCCGCTATCCCAACCTGGGCCCGCAGATCCTGGTCGAGGCGGGCATCCCGCTGGTCGACGACGTCGGCCCCGAGATCTTCGTCAAGATCGGCGAGGGGGACCAGCTCCGCCTCGACGACGCCACCGTCTACCGGGGCGACGAGGTGGTCGCCAAGGGCACCCGGCAGACGCCCGAGTCGGTCGAGACCTCGCTCGTGGAGGCCAAGGCGGGCCTGGCGCACCAGCTGGAGGCGTTCGTCGCCAACACGATGGAGTACGTCAAGCGCGAGCGCGACCTGCTCATCGACGGCGTGGGCGTCCCCGACGTCAGGACGAGGATCGAGGGACGGCACGCGCTGATCGTGGTGCGCGGCTACCACTACCGCGAGGACATCGCCACGCTGCGGCCCTACATCCGCGAGTACCGCCCGGTCCTGATCGGCGTGGACGGCGGCGCCGACGCGCTGCTGGAGGCCGGCTACCGCCCCGACATGATCGTCGGGGACATGGACTCGGTGTCCGACGCCGCCCTCACCAGCGGCGCCGAGATCGTCGTGCACGCCTACCGGGACGGCCGCGCGCCCGGCCTGGCGCGGGTGGAGGAGCTGGGCCGCGAGGCCGTGGTGTTCCCCGCCACCGCCACCAGCGAGGACATCGCGATGCTGCTGGCCGACGACAAGGGCGCCACGCTGATCGTCGCGGTCGGCACGCACGCCAACATGGTGGAGTTCCTCGACAAGGGCCGCGCGGGCATGGCCTCGACGTTCCTCACCCGGCTGCGGGTGGGCTCCAAGCTCGTCGACGCCAAGGGCGTGTCGCGGCTGTACCGCAGCCGGATCTCCTCCTGGTCGCTGCTGTTCCTGGTGCTGGGCGCGTTCATCGCCATGACCACCGCCGTCGTGATGTCGCCGGCCGGCGACGTCATCCGGCCGCTGCTGGCCGAACGCTGGCACTCCTTCCTCTTCTGGCTGACCGGACTCTTCACGTGATCGATTTCCGTTATCACCTCGTCTCCATCGTCGCGATCTTCCTCGCGCTGGCGCTCGGCATCATCCTGGGCTCCACCACCCTGTCGCAGTCGGTGACCGCCGGGCTGCGCCGCCAGGCCCAGTCGGTGGCGCAGACCAACGAGCAGCTCAAACGCCAGCAACGGCAGCTGGAGAGCCAGCTGAAGGGCGAGGACCAGTTCGCCGAGGCGCTGGGCCCGCAGTTCGTCGCCGAGCGGCTCAAGGGCCAGTCGGTGGTGCTGGTGGAGACGCCCGGCGCCTCCAACGACTCCATCGAGAAGGTCGGCGAGCTGCTCAAGACCGCCGGGGCGACCGTCACCGGCCGCGTCACCGTGCAGAAGAAGTTCCTGGACGACGACCAGCGCGCCACCGTCGACGAGCTGGCCACCCAGCTGCGGCCCAACGGCATGAACTTCCCCGCCGGGGCCGGCCCCTACGACAAGGCCGCGGCGGTGCTGGCCAGCGCCCTGGTCACCCGCGACGCCGCCAGGGCGGGCCGCGAGGACGCCGCCGGAGGGACCATCCTCAACGGTTTCCGCGAGATGAGTTACCTGACCACCAGCGGGAAGCCCGGCTCGCATGCGACACTCGCCGTCGTGATCGCACCGTCGGTCCCCTACGCCACCGAGGGCGGGGACGAGGACAACAAGGCCCTGATCTCGGTCGCCACCGGGCTGGACGCCGCCGGACGCGGCGCCGTCGTCGGCGGCCCGGCCACCGCCGCCCAGGAGGGCGGCCTGATCACGGCCCTGCGCGACTCCGACGTTGAGAAGTCCATCTCCTCCACCGACGCGGTGGACACCGCCTCCGGCCAGGTCGTGACGGTCCTGGCGCTGCAGAACGAGCTCGCGGGCAAGTCCGGCCAGTACGGCACCGGCTCGGGCGCCAGCGGCTACCTGCCCACCCCGGTGCCCGCCGTGGGGAAGAACGGGTGACCCCATGACCTCCATCTCGACCGGCACGACCCTGCGGGCCCTGGCCGGCGCGGCGCTCGGCGCGGCCGCCGCCCGCGCCGCCTACACCGCCCTGACCCGCCGCCCGCCCGGCCTGGACGGCCGTCCCGGAGCGGAGGTGTGGGGCCGCACCAACCACCGCGGCGAGCCCGTCACGCTGCTGGAGGGCCCCGCGTTCGCCGCCGGGGCCGCCGTGGCCGGGCTGCTGGCGCCCGGCGCCACCGGCCGCGTCCGCGCCGCCGCGCTGCTGGCCGGGGCCGGTTCGGGGGTGCTGGGCGGCTACGACGACCTGTCGGGCTCGGCGTCCTCGCGCGGCTTCAGGGGCCACCTGAAGGCCCTGGCGCGCGGCGAGGTCACCACCGGCGCGGTGAAGCTGCTCGGCATCGGCGCGGTCGGGCTGGGCGCGGCGGCGCTCGCCGGGTCGCCCGCGACCACCCGCGCCGGACGCGCGTTCGACGTGCTGCTCAACGGCGCGCTGGTCGCCGGGAGCGCCAACCTGATGAACCTGTTCGACCTGCGGCCCGGCCGCGCCATCAAGGTCGGGCTGATCACCGGGGCGCCGCTGGCCGCCACCGCCGGGTCCGCCGTCGTCGCCGCCCCGCTGGGCGCGGCCGCCGCGCTGCTCCCCGAGGACCTCGGCGAACGCGCCATGCTCGGCGACACCGGCGCCAACGCCCTGGGCGCGCTGCTCGGCCTGGCCGCCGCCCGGCTGGGCCGGGGCCCCCGCCTGGCCGCGTTCGCGGGCGTCGCGGGACTGAACCTCGCCAGCGAGTTCGTCAGCTTCACCAAGGTCATCGCGAGCACCCCGGCGCTGCACCGGATCGACATGCTGGGCCGCCGCGCGCCCGTCCCGGCGCCCGCGCCCGCCGACCCCGCGCCTTCCGACCCCGCGCCTTCCGACCGGCCGGCCCCCGCCGCCTCCTGACCCGCCCACCCCCCGCCACCCGGAAAGCCCAGCCCCGTGAGCCCACGTCTGCGCCGCCTGACCGGCGGTCTCGCGGGCGCCGCCGTCGTCATCGGGATCATCACGGTGCTGTCCCGGCTGGCGGGGTTCGGCCGCACCTACGCCTTCTCCCAGACCGTCACCACCTCCTGCCTCAGCCAGGCGTACTTCACCGCCACCCAGATCCCGGCGATCGTCTACGAGATCGTCGCGGGCGGCGCGCTGGCCAGCATGGTGGTGCCGGTGCTGGCCGGTCCCGCCGAACGCGGCGACCGCGCCCAGGTCCGCCAGACCACCTCGGCGCTGGTCACCTGGGTCGTGCTGCTGATGGTCCCGCTGTCGCTGCTGATGGCGGCGCTCGCCGGGCCGATCATGGAGGTGCTGGTCGGGCCCACGCTGGCGGACTGCTCGCGCGGCGACGTCGTCCGCGTCGGCGGCGACATGCTCGCCGTCATGGCCCCGCAGATGGTCATGTACGGGCTGGCGGTGGTGCTGTACGGCGTGCTGCAGTCGCACCGCCGGTTCGCCGCGCCCGCGCTCGCGCCGCTGATGTCGAGCCTGGTGGTGATCGTCGCCTACCTGGCGTACGCGCCGCTGGGCCGCGGCCACGAGAACGACCTCGCGCACCTGCCGCGGAACGCCGAGCTCACCCTGTCGGTCGGCACCGCCCTCGGCGGCGTCGCGATGGCGGCCACCGCCGGGATCGCCGCCTGGCGGCTGCGCCTCGGCCTGCGCCCGGCGCTGAGCTTCCCGCCGGGCGTGGCGCGGCGGGTGCGCAGGCTCGCGGTCGCCGGGCTCGCCACCGTCGTCGCCCAGCAGCTGTCGGCGCTGCTGGTGGTGCGGCTCAGCTACGAGGGCACCGGCGGCGCGCTGGCCAACTACCAGTACGCCTGGGCGATCTACCTGCTGCCGTGGGCGATCCTGGCCGTCCCGATCGCCACCAGCGCGTTCCCGATGCTGTCGGCCCGCACCGGAGGGGAGCGGGCCGCCGAGTTCGACCGGGTCACCGCGGGCACCACCCGCGCGGTCATCCTCGTGTCCTGCGCGGGGGCCGCCGTGCTGGCCGCCGTCGCGCTGCCCGCCGCCGCCGTGTTCAACCCCGGCCGTGCCGGGCAGCAGGAGGTGCTGGCGCGCGCGGTGCTGGCGTTCGCGCCCGGCCTGCTGGGCTACGGGCTGGTCGCCCACCTGGGCCGGGTGCTGTACGCGGCCCGGCACGGCAGGGCGGGCGCGCTGGCCACCGTGGCGGGCTGGCTGGTGGTGATGGCCGCCGACCTGGCGCTGGTGTCGATGGCCGAACGCCGGTGGGTGGTGGCGGCGCTCGGCCTCGGCAACGCCGTCGGCATGACCGTCGCCGGGATCCTGCTGCTGGGCGCCCTGGTGAGGGCGCGGGGCCGCGCCGCGGTGCGGGGGGTGCCGCGCGTGCTGGCGGCGGGCCTGGCCGGGGCCGGGGCGGGC
>NZ_BCQR01000227.1 GCF_001552175.1 Actinomadura kijaniata NBRC 14229 | reverse complement strand
GTGCAGGGCGATGGCCGTCCAGACCCGGTCGGCCCGTTCACCGGTGATCCCGTGCGTCCGCAGGAAACGGCGGGCCTCGTCGGCGCCGTCGATCTCGAAACGCTGGTCCGTGCGGCGGAAGCGCTCGGTCAGCCCCAGGTCGTGGAACATCGCCCCCACGTACAGCAGCTCGGGGTCGAAATCCAGGCCCTGCTCCCGGCCGCGCAGTGCCCCGAACAGGAAGACCCGCCGGGAGTGGTCGAACAGCAGCGGCGAAGCGGCCTCGCGCACCAGCTCGGTCGCCTCTCTGGCCAGCGCGCTGTCCGGGACGCGCACGTCCGCGATCGTCTCGCTCATCACATGTGCCCTTCTGTGCCCGTTCGGTGAACACCTCCACCCTCACCCGATGGCATAGCCTGGCGCCTTGTCCTTTCTGCCAGGAGAACCACGGATCCAGACATGACGCAGCGTGTGGCCTTTCTGGTGTTCGACGGCGTGACCATGCTCGACGTCAGCGGCCCGGCGGAGGTGCTGCACCAGGCCGTGCGGCTCGGCCTCCCCTACCGGCTGGTGCTGGTCTCCCCGCACGGCGGCGACGTGACGACCGCCTCGGGCCTGGCACTGGCCGGCGCGACCGCGGTGGCCGACGCCGGGCCCGTCGACACGCTCGTGGTCGCGGGCGCCGACCGGCTGGCCGGACAGCCCCTTGAGGACGAGCTGCTGGAGGCGGCCGGCTCCCTCGCCGAGCGGGCGACGCGCGTCGCCTCGGTCTGCAGCGGCGCCTTCGTCCTGGCCGCTCTCGGCCTGCTCGACGGACGCCGGGCGACCACGCACTGGCGGCACGCCGGAACGCTCGCCCGCCGCTATCCCCGGGTGCGGGTGGAGCCGGACGCCCTCTACATCCGCGACGGGCGGTACGTCACCTCCGCGGGGATCAG
Source organism: Actinomadura kijaniata NBRC 14229 (assembly GCF_001552175.1). Lineage (GTDB taxonomy): Bacteria > Actinomycetota > Actinomycetes > Streptosporangiales > Streptosporangiaceae > Spirillospora > Spirillospora kijaniata. Next base: position 14,898 of record NZ_BCQR01000227.1, on the reverse strand, counting down.
CGCGGGCATCGACCTGGCCCTCGGGCTGGTGGAGGACGACCACGGGGCGGACGTCGCCCGGGACATCGCCCGCGAGCTGGTCGTGTTCATGCAGCGGCCGGGCGGGCAGTCGCAGTTCTCCACGGCCCTCGCGACCCCGCCGGCACGCAGCGACCTGCTGCGCTCGCTGGTCGCCTCGGTGCTCGCCGACCCGGCTGGCGACCACAGCGTGCCCGCCATGGCGGCGTCCGCGGCCGTCAGCACCCGCCACCTGACCCGGCTGTTCCAGACCGAACTGAACACCACCCCCGGCCGCTGGGTCGAGCGCGTCCGCCTCGACCGAGCCCAGCAGCTGCTCCTGGACGGCCACAGCATCACCTCGGCGGCGCGGCACAGCGGCCTCGGCAGCGACGAGAGCCTCCGCCGCGCCTTCGCTCACCACCTGGGCACCACGCCGAGCGAGTACCGCAGACGCTTCACCACCACCCGCGGCGACACGCCGCCGCTGACCCGTGAGCGCGGGACCTCACGTTCCCGCGCTCGGTCCCGGGGTCACGGATAGTAGGTGGCGAGCTTCTGCTTGATCTTGACGACGGCGGCGGTGAAGGGAACGGGAGCCGGTTCGCCGTTGCGGTGGCCGAGCGGGTTCACCGCGTAGACGGCGCGGCCCCGGCGAACGACCGCGGCTGCCAGGCGTCCACGCCGTCGGCGGTCACGTAGCTGGAGCCGTCGGGGCCCTCACTCGGCTTGTCGCGCTCGGCGCGGGCCGCCGGCCGGCTCTTCCACCGCTACTTGAACACCTGCGCCCCGGTGCGCGACGGGTCGAAGCAGGGATCGGGGCTTGGACCAGGCATGCCCGGCCGGGGGCTGGTCGGCGGGGGCGAGCAGCACGTTCCGATCGACCTCGGCGGGGAGCGCGGTGAGGGCCGGCGATCAGGCGGTTTCGCCATGTGCGGTGTTGCCGCCGAGACCGTCTCCGTCGTCGCTTCCGTCGCCAGGCCGTCGGCCGGTCAGGGCGGCCAGGAGGGCGTCCTCGACGGTGGGGTGCACACCGATGTGGGCATCCAGCCGGGTGATGGCGAACATGCGCCGCACCATGGGTGCCAGGGCGGCCACGCGTATGGTCGCGCCGTGCGCGGTGGCGTACAGGTGGGCGTTGACCAGGACCTGCAGACCGGTGCTGTCCAGCAGCGGGGTGTCGGTCAGGTCCAGCACCAGATGTTCGGCAGGGCTCCGGCGCGCCTGCTGCAAGTAGGCGTGCAGCCGGTCGGCGGTGCGCAGGTCGACCTCGCCGGCCACCGACACCACCGTGACGCCGCCCGGCAGATGACGATGGGACAACTGCAACTCATCCAACGGCCGGCCCCCCTTCGTTCCACCCGACCACGCCACCATCGTCAGTGCGGTCTTTATACATTCTTCTCGAACAGCCCGCACTGACAGCAAGGTCTACGGACAACAGAACTCGCCCTTTTGCGTCGAGGCCGAAAACAGAGCGCAAATACGTCAACGTCCGTCCCGGCGTACGCGCTACTCCACAGGGAGTGCACCGAAGCACCTCCTCCAGGGACGCCGGCCCAGCAGGGCAAGCCGACGCTGTGGGTCATGCAGACTTCACGAACCCTCGGACTCCTCCCGCCACGATCGGCGGCCAGGTCCTAGCGGCTGCGGCGATCGTGTGGCTGGACCGCAGGACGCCCTGGTCACCACTGGCGGCCGTGGTGCTCTCCCTGTGGATCTCAATCGACAACCTCACCTCGGGAAACACGCTGCTGGTCACCGGCAACATCATCATGCTGGCCGGACTCCTGATCTCCAGCGTCGCGGGCGTCCTCGACATCCGGCACAACCGCCGCCACCGGACGCTCCCCCCGCCCAAGCCGCTCAGCAGGCAGAACCCCCGCCGCACCGCCGTCCGGTTCGCCGTCGCGGGCCTGCTCGCGGACGCGGTCGGCGACGCCGCCCCCGAAGCCCCGGACTGGGACGGCCCCGGCCCGGTGCTGTTCGCCCTCCTGGCGCTGATGGTCGCGTTCGTGCCCGGCCGCTTCATGCTCCTGCTGAGCATCCCGCTGAGTGCGGTCTTCATCCTCGGCGTCCTCGCCGACCCCGAGCCCCTCGACCGCCTGACCAACCCCACCGCCCAGCCCCTCGGCTTCGCCGGAACCGTCCTGCAACTGGCCGGTCTCACGACCGCGGTGATCGCGGGCGTCATCGCCGTCCTCCCGCCGAAACCGACGCCCACCAAAGCCTGACCGCCTGCGAAATGAGATACAGAGCGCACCGCAGTCAAAGAGCGGACGATCCCATGACGTTTCCCAACGCCAGCCCGGACGCGATTCGCCCCCAAGAAACTCCCTCGAAAATCAGCGAGCCGCGCTGAAGTCACCAGCTCCGCCGACGAGGGCAGGATCAGCTCGTTGCTAGTGTCGTCCCATGCTGGATCGACGGAATCAGGGCGGGCCGCAACGTGGCCGGGGCGCCGGTCACGGGGCGTCCAAGGGGGCGCGGCGCACCAAGGCGCCGGACCGGGTCCGCAGCCGCAACGACCAGTTCCAGACGTGGCAGGCGCTGCTCACCAACCGGAACAAGCGCCAGCGGCTCGGTGAGTTCCTGATCCACGGAGTCCGGCCGATCTCCCTGGCCGTCGAGCACGAATGGCCGCTGCGCCGCCTGCTCTATCCGGCCGAGCAGAAGCTGTCCACCTGGGCGGAGGGCCTTCTGCGGGACGGCGGCGTCCCGTCGATCGCGGTCGACCCGGAACTCCTGCGGGAGCTCGGCGAACGCGAGTCCGCCCCGGAACTGATCGCCGTCGGCGCCATCAAGCCGGACGACCTCGACCGCCTGGCCACGGGGCCCGACTTCCTCGGCGTGGCCTTCGACCGGCCGACGAACCCGGGCAACATCGGCACGCTGGTCCGTTCCGCCGACGCGTTCGGCGCCTCGGGACTGCTCGTGTCCGGCCACGCCGCCGACATCTACGACCCCAAGGCGGTGCGCGCCAGCACGGGGTCGATGTTCCGCCTGCCCGTGGTCCGCAGCCCGTCCCCGGACAAGGTGCTGGACTGGGTGACCGCCCGGCGTGAGAGCGGCCTGCCCATCAGGATCGTGGGCACCGACGAGCACGGCGAGACACCGGTGACCGACTGCGACCTGACCGGGCCCGTCCTCCTGGTCGTCGGCAACGAGACGCTCGGCATGAGCGCCCGCTGGCGCGAACTCTGCGACGAGACCGTCAGCATCCCCATCGGCGGCGCCGCCAGCTCGCTCAACGCCGCGTCCGCCGGCACCCTCATGCTCTACGAATCCGCCCGGCAGCGCGGATTCCCCGCAGCCCACCAGGCCAGGACCCGCGACTAAGCTCGATCTCCAGGACGAGTCCCGGAGAGGGGAACCGGTGGGCTACACCCACGTCGTCGTCAAAGGCGACTACACCGATCTCGCGAGCGGGTCGGTCCTGCGCTCGGCGCCCGGTTTCCCCGCCTTTCCCGTCCGGCTCGCCTCTGAGATCTTCCTGCGCGCCCTGACGCTGCGCGGCGGCGACGCTCCCGCCGTGGTCTGGGACCCCTGCTGCGGCAGCGGCTACCTGCTGTCGACCCTGGGGCTGCTGCACCGCGCGGAGATCACCTCGCTGGTGGCCAGCGACATCGACGACGAAGCGCTGGAACTGGCCCGCGAGAACCTCGGCCTGCTCGACCCCGACGCACTGGAAGAACGAGCAAAAGCGCTGGAGGACCGGGCGGAGCGCTTCGGCAAACCGTCCTACCTGGAGGCCGCGGAGGCAGCGCGCAGACTCAGCGCGAGCCTGGCGGCACAGGGCGGACGGCTGCCGACGACAGCCCACCGAGCAAACGTCTTCGACCCGACCGCACTGAGAACAACACTCGGCGGGACCACGCCGGACATCGTCATCACGGACATCCCCTACGGCGAGCAGACGACCTGGCAGGACGCCGACGGCGCCGGCGTCCCGGAAATGCTGAGAGCCGTCGCATCAGTCCTCACAGACGACGCAGTGCTGGCGATCGCAGCACGCGGCCGCAAAGTACTACTCGACGGATCCTGCCGCCCCGACCAGTCGTTCCGCATAGGCACCCGCGCCATAGCGCTGCTGAGAGCCTCGAACCTCTCCACACAGACGAACCAGTAAACCCGCCACGCCTCAGATCAAATTACGAAGCCCGCAAACGACAGCAGCCCGCCTCCGCCCCCCATGATGGGTAGGCGGCAAGGCGACCACACCAGAGACCAGAAACGCCTCCGCCGAGGAAGTGATCCTCAGCGGAGGCGCTGGTAGTGGCGGAGGATGAGGGATTTGAACCCTCGATGGGCTTGCACCCAAACCGCATTAGCAGTGCGGCGCCATAGACCGGACTAGGCGAATCCTCCAGGCTCAGCACAGGTTACCGGTCGGCGAGCCAACCGGCAAAGCGCAACGACAGCATATGGCGCGCCGGGGGTGCTCCGCACGGTGGAGCACCCCCGGCCCGGGTCAGGAGCCGAAGCGGAAGGTGCCGCTGAAGCCGCACGCCTTGCCCAGGTCGGCGGCGTTCTGCGTGATCTGGGAGAAGGAGTTCATGCCGGTGGCGCCGCCCGAGGTGGAGTTGCGCAGCATGTTGGCCATGCTGTCCAGGTCGCCCGCGAGCTTGCCCGCGGCGCTCTGGACGTCGCCGCCGGCCCGGTCGCCCTCGGAACGGATCCTGGACGCGGTGTTCTGGTACTGCTGCGCCATCTGGGTGGTCTGCTGCTTCAGCTGCGACAGCCCGGCCGACGGGTTGCTGAGGTCGGGCTTGGGCATCTTGGCGTTCTGGCTGAGCGTCTCCAGCTCCGTCTTGATGTTGTTGCAGGCGGACGCCTTGTCGCCGCCACCGGTGACGGCCGACAGCGGGCCACAGGCCGTGGAGGTGAGCATCACGCCACCGATCGCGAGCACGCCGACGAGCTTGGTGGACATGCGCATAGGGGGTATCTCCTTGCAGAGCGGGGGTCGCAGCCGGTGTCGTCCCACCGGTCACTTGCGTCACGTACGGAGGTTGGATGCATACCTGCCGCAAACGGTTCCCAGCACCGCGAACCTCTTCCCGGCGTCCACGTTCGAAGCACTCCTCCAGGTGTCCTAGACTTGAACCCGTTGCCGCGAGGGAACAGCGGGGAACGGACCACCGGCCCGGAGCTGCTAGACTCTCAACGCGACACCGCCCCAGGCGACACACCTGGAGCGAGCACCCGTAGCTCAATGGATAGAGCATCTGACTACGGATCAGAAGGTTTGGGGTTCGAATCCCTACGGGTGCGCAACAGAACAAAGGCCACTTCCAATCATCGGAAGTGGCCTTTGTGCTTTCCATGGGAGCTGAATGCTTCGGCTGCCGTGAATATGTGGATGAGCAGCTCGTTCCGGCAGTGTTCTTGGTTGGCCGTCATCAGCGAGGTGCGGCCCGGTTCGGGTTTGCTGCCCGGGCGTGGAGCGTCTTACGTCATCCTCGGCGATTGGTTGTTGGGCCGTTCGTCGCGTTCACCCGGACGAGGTGTGCGGTTCGGTGCGTTGGAGGAGGGAGCGGGAGAACACCAGGTCGTACCTGGTGGGGGCTGCAACTGGTGGCTGGTGGGTGAGGGAGTAGGAGGCGTGGGGGGCCCATAGTTCGATCTCTTCCAGGGGACCGAAACGGCTCTCGATCTCGGGCTTGGTCGCCGTCCATGGTTTGAGCTGAGAGGGGTCGGCGGGGAGCGGGGTGTTCGCCGCGGTTCGCACGAAGCGTTCGTCCCAGACCATGCCGTCGGAGCGGCCGTAGACCTCTAGGGCGAAGGCGGGCCAGAGGCGGAGTGCGAAGGTGCGGACGGTGAACCGCTGGCCTGCTTCGTGGCGTTGTTCCTCGTGCAGGGGCGGGCCGAGGATCTCGCTGATCGGGGCGAAGGACGGGCGCAGGATGAAGTTCTCCGCTTGGACGCGCTGGTAGGAAGCCTCCATGGTGCTCCGGTTCGCGCCGACCACGGCCAAGGCTTCTTCGACGAGGTCGGGTGGGGCGTCCACCATCGCGTGCAGCATGAACAACTCGTAGTCGAGCGCGGTCAGTGGCGTGTCACCCGGCATCGCGTCGGTCTCCTCAGTCCAGGAACTCAATCCTGACCTCCTTGGCTTCTTCGTCATACCAGCGGGTGGACCTGCGCATGGTCACCGTTCCGTTCCCGGAGACCACGAAGGTGTCGGGGACGGTCGGATGGCCCGGCACCACGGCGATGTCGCCGTTGGGCAAGGCGATCTGCCCCGCTTGGCCCCAGGCGCGTTGTGCGGCGTGCATCGCGGCCTCGGCCGCCTCTCGCCGGGGCAGTCCGAGTCCGTTGACCCGTTCGACGATATGGGCGCGTCGACCTGAGGTGAGCTGCTTGGCCTCGGCGCCGATCACTGTGCCGAGCAGCCCGGCGCCGTGCTGCTCGTAGACACCGCGCAGGCCGCCCGAGGCCGTGGCGAGTTTCCGCAGTTGTTCATCGGAGTGATGGCCGAATCCCACTTTTGGCTGTTGTTCGGCTGAGCCGCCGCTACCGGCGACCTTGCGGTCGGGTGGGGTTTTGTCCGGGCCTGCCACGCGGACGTCGCCTGGGTCGGGGGGCGGGGTAGGTTTGGCGGTCTTCAGGGGGGTGGGGGGCAGGTCCTTGCCTGCCTTGGCCAGTTCGGTTCCGGGGGGTTTTCCTTCGGGGCGGGTTTTGCCGCTGAGGGTGCGGACGCCTGTTCCGAGTCTGGACGTTGCTCCCGCGCCGCCTGTGAGGACCGTCAGCACGATGTTGGGGCCCAGGCGGCCGTAGGCGCGGAGGGGGTCGCGTTTCCACTCCTCCCAGTCGATCGCCGCCTTGGCGAGAGCCACCGGGTCCTGGACGCCTTCGTACAGTCCCTTCAGTTGGCCGATCGGTCCGCGTTCTCGCCAACCGTCGGGGTCGATCATCAGGTAGTACGGGGCGGTCCAGGGGTTGCCGGCCAGGCCCGCCAGTCCGATGTCCTTGAGCGAGTCCCATACGCCGGGGAGGTAGCTGCGCCAGTAGCCCTGCCAGGGAGGCGCGTCGTGTTGGGACAGGGCGATCCGGGCGGTGGCGAGCGCCGTGTGCAGTTGCTCTTCTTTGAGGAGTTCGGTGCGGCGGTGTTCGAGGTCTTGGCGTTGGCCGGAGAGCCACTGTCCGGCCTGTCTGATCCGGGTGCCGGGGGTGGGGTCGAGTCCCAGCCCGGTCAGGACGCGCGCCAGGGAGCCACCGGCGTTCTGCCAGGCGGCGCCGGCCTGGGACAGTTCGGCGGCCAGTGTGTTCAGCAGGTTCGGAGATCCAGAGCGGATGTCGCCGCCGCGTGGGCCGCTTGGAGGGCCGGGTACGTGGGGCTCGCGGACGCGGGGTGGATGAGGGGCTTGGGCGGCCAGCCGACGTACCTGGTCGAACGCCTCGTAGAACGCCGTCCGGGTGGTGCGATGCCGTGCGGCCATGCCGGTGAACAGCCGGTCGGCGGCCGGGCCGTTCAGGGCCCCGTCCAGTAGCGTCGTGTACGCCCTGTTCAGGGCCGGGCCGTACTGGTCGGCGAGCCTCCTGACGCGGGGGAGCTCGGCCGCGGCGTGCTCGGCGCGGCTCAACGGGCCGCCTTGCCATCGCCTTCGGGGCGATTCGTTCGCAACACGAGGTGGGGACCTCCGGCCGTGGGGGCGGCGGATCACGGTGACCAGGCCACAGGTAACGCACTGTCAAGCCGCCCGTCAACAGACTTGCTGTGGATGGGGAGAAAGGCTGCCGGAAGTGGCCGCATCGGGTCGGGAATGGCTGGTTGTTCGTGGTGGTGTGGTCTGGGCGGGCGCGGTCATATGGGTTTTGTCGCTATCGTCGGCTTTTTTGAGGGGTGACGATGGGGACTTTCGCGGAGGGGCCGCCCGAGGAGCTGGTGGCCGCGGCGGCGGCGCAGCCGGGCGGGTGGGTGTACGAGATCGACTCGGCGTGGGTCGACGATCCGGACGGGCATGTGCCTCCGGAGGCGATCCGGGGTGGCTGGAAGGTCGGCGACGACGGGCGGCTGACCGGGGAGTTCCACGAGAACCCGCGGTACGCGGCGGTGCGGGACGACTACTCGGCGTTGGACGAGCCCGATCAGTGGATGGGGTGGCTCGGGGAGAACCCGGGCGCGTACGTGCGGGAGCAGATCGCCGACATCCTGAACCGTCAGGTGTCCGGGTCGGTGCTCGAATGGCTGCTGCTGCGGGAGCGGGCCCGGTGCCTGACCGGGGCGCGGAGGGAGGAGGGCGACGGGGACTCGGTGCTGGTGACGCGGACCGGGTTCGTGGTGGTGTTCGTGCTGGCGGTGCGGCCGCCGCATGGTCGGCAGGCCGTGCTGAACGGCGTCTTCACGTGGGCGGCGGCCGGACTCGACCGGCCGGGGGCGCGGCGGGACCGGGTCTGGTTCGACCTGGACGCCGGTCTGGACTGGGCCGAGGAGCAGTTGAAGACCAGGATTTACGAGGTCGGGGGCTGACAGGCAAGTGACGGCTTGCCTATAGTGGGCGTGTGGGCGACGTATTCAAGGCCCTGTCCGAGCCGACGCGCCGGAAGCTCCTGGACGAGCTGGCCGAGCGGGACGGGCAGACGCTGTTCGAGCTGTGCGCGCGGCTGACCATGAAGCATGGTCTGACGTCCTCGCGCCAGGCGATCTCGCAGCACCTCGCCGTGCTGGAGGACGCCGGGCTGGTCGAGGTGCGGCGCGAGGGGCGTTACAAGTTCCACCACCTGAACACGGCGCCCCTGGAGCGCATCGCCGACCGATGGCTGCGCCGGACCGAAGGGGAACGACCATGAGGATCTACGTCACCAGCGTCCTCGTCGACGACCAGGAGAAGGCCCTGCGCTTCTACACCGAGGTGCTGGGGTTCGTGAAGAAGACCGACGTGCCCGCGGGCGGGGGCCGCTGGCTGACCGTGGTGTCGCCGGACGCGCCCGACGGCGTGGAGCTGCTGCTGGAGCCGTCGGGGCATCCGGCGGCCGGGCCGTTCAAGGAGGCGCTCGTCGAGGACGGGATCCCGTTCACGTCGTTCGCCGTCGACGACGTGCAGGCCGAGTACGAGCGGCTCAGCGGGCTCGGCGTGCGCTTCACCCAGGAGCCCCTGGACGTGGGGGCGGCGGTGATCGCCACGTTCGACGACACCTGTGGCAACCTCATCCAGATGGCCCAGCTCAAGGGTTGACCGAGTGCGTTCTGTCGGTGCGTGGCGTTATGTTCCGCTTTATGGAGGCGGTTCGGTACGTGCGGGGGGACGCCACGTCACCACAGGCCAAGGGCGTGAAGGTCGTCGCGCACGTCTGCAACGACCTCGGCGGCTGGGGCAAGGGGTTCGTGCTGGCGGTGTCGCGGCGCTGGAAGGAGCCCGAGGCGGCCTACCGGGCGTGGCACCGGGAGCGGGCCCGCAACGACTTCGGGCTCGGCGCGGTGCAGTTCGTGCGGGTCGAGCCCTATGTGTGGGTCGCGAACATGGTCGCCCAGCGCGGCTACAAACGCGGCGGCAAGGGCGTGCGGGTCCAGTACGACGCGCTCGACCGGTGCCTGGAGAAGCTCGGCGAACGGGCGCTGGAGCTCGGCGCGTCCGTGCACATGCCGCGCATCGGCGTCGGGCTGGGCGGCGGCAAGTGGTCCGCGGTCGAGCCCCTCATCGAGCGGCGCCTGGCCGAACGCGACGTCCCCGTCACCGTCTACGACTTCGACTGAGCCTCAGCGGCGGCGCGGTGAACGCAGGAACGCGGCGGTGCGGGTGTCGCCGGAGCGCTCGCCCATCACGACGACCCGGTCGCCGACGGCGAACGCCGACAGCGAGGAGCGTTCACCGCGCTTGCCGAAGCGGGTCCGGTCGTTGGTGGTCCACTGCCAGGTCACGCCGTTCTCGCTCTTCACCGACACGGTCGCGCCGGACCTGGCGGTGATCTGGCCGCGCTGCCAGGTCCGCAGCTTGAACGCGCCGTCGCGGTTCTTGACCGTGGCCTCCCCGTGCAGGCCGAGTCCGCCGCGGTGATGCCACCGCCGCCCGTCGTCGCGCGGGGCGGCGGCGGGGGTGAACTCGGCCGCCGGGCCGCTCGCGGCGGCCGGAACGGTCAGGTACAGGCCCATGCCGAGCAGGCCCGTCGCCGCCGCCCCCAGGGCGATCTTCTTGTTCACGTTCATGCGTCCCCAGCCAACCGGAGGCGGCTGGAGGAGGGCTGGGGGTTTCCTGAAAGTTCGCTCAGGCGTCGCGGCGGCGCAGCGCCGTCCGCGCCCCGAGCAGGAACGCCGCCGTCCAGACGGCCAGCAGCGCCAGCCCGACGGCGGGGCCGTAGGAGTCGCCGCCGCCGTTCATGAAGTGGCGGCCCGCCGAGGACGGCAGCGCGTCGGAGATCCACTGCCCGAGCGCCGTGTTGGAGCCGCCGATCAGCATCGGCAACGCCATCAGGAACAGGAACACCGTGGTCACCGCCCCCGCCGTGCTGCGCAGCAGCGTTCCGATCCCCAGCACCAGCACGCTGGTCAGCGCCAGGTAGACGCCGATCGCCGCCGAGTCGGCCAGCGTCCCGCCCACCGAGAAGCGGCCCCAGTCGCCCAGGACCGGGGCCGCGACCGCCGTGCCCAGCAGCCCGAGCAGCATCCCGGCGGGGAACGTCACGGCGGCCAGCACGGCCGACTTGGCCAGCAGCACCACCCCGCGCCGCGGCGCCCACCGCAGCGTGGTGCCGATGCTCCCGGTCGCGTACTCGGCGGTGATCGCCAGGATGGCGAAGGTCAGCACGACGAACTGCACGAGGTCCACCGACCCGACCGCCGTGTCGCTGGCCACGACGACGCCCAGGTCGTCGCCGGGGACGTCGTTGGTGTTGTTGTGCACGGTGCTGGTGGCCAGGGTGAACGCCATCGCCGCCATCAGCGCGAACGCGCCCGCCAGCGTCCACCAGGTGGAACGCAGCGACCACAGCTTGGTCCACTCGGCCGCGAAGGCCCTGCGCGGTACCTCCACCGTCACACCCCCGCCCTGTCGGAGACGCCGTACTCGACGCTCGCGCCGGTCAGTTCCATGTACGCCTCCTCCAGCGAGGCGGCCTGCGTCCTGAGCTCCAGGAGCGGGACGTTCAGCTCGTGGGCGAGGAGCCCGACGCGTTCGATCGCGACGCCCGACACCGTGAGCGTGTCGTCGGCACGGTGCGCCTCGGCGCCGAGCCGTTCGGTCAGCGCCCTGGCCAGGGTGGTGGCCTCGGGGCTGCGCGCGCACACCACGTTGCGGGAGCTGCGCGCGATGATCTCGGCGGTCGGCGCGTCCGCCAGCAGCCGTCCCCGGCCGATCACCACGAGACGGTCGGCGGTCAGCTCCATCTCGCTCATCAGGTGGCTCGACACGAACACCGTGCGGCCCTCGGCGGCCAACGACCGCATCAGCCGCCGCACCCACAGCACGCCGTCGGGGTCCAGGCCGTTGACCGGCTCGTCGAACAGCAGCACCCGCGGGTCGCCCAGCAGCGCGCCCGCGATGCCGAGCCGCTGTCCCATGCCGAGCGAGAACGTCCCCGCGCGCCGGTCCGCGACCGCCGTCAGGCCGACGGTCTCCAGCACCTCGTCGACGCGGCGCGCCGGGATGCCGTTGCCGCGTGCCATCGCCAGCAGATGGGCGCGGGCGGACCGGCCGGGGTGCAGCGCCTTGGCGTCCAGCAGCGCCCCGACCTCCCGCAGCGGCCACCGCAGCGTCGCGTACGGCCGCCCGCCGACCAGCGCCTCGCCCGCGGTCGGCCGGTCCAGCCCCACGATCATGCGCATGGTGGTCGACTTGCCCGCGCCGTTCGGACCGAGGAAGCCGGTCACCCGCCCGGCCCCGATCTCCAACGTCAGGTCGTCGACGGCGGTGGTGTCCCCGTACCGTTTGGTCAGTCCCCGCAGTGTGATCATCGGATTCCCTCCGTTCGACCACGAACGCTAGGGACCGGTCCTCGCCCGCCGCAGTGCGCGAACGTCAGCCGCCGTCCCCGACTTTCGTCAGGGCCGCAGGTCGCCGGCGTGGTCGCGCGCCCACTCCGCGAACGTCCGCGCCCGTCCCGTCACGGCCTCGGCGGTCGGCAGCGGCCCGAACGCCGACAGGTCGAGCGCGCCCCGGTCCTCCGGGACGGCCGGGGCGCCCGAGTAGTCCTCGAAGCCGAGCAGGAAATCGGCGTTGTCGGCGGCGAACCCGCCCTGCCGCCGGTAGATCTCCCGGGCCCGCTCGGGCGTGACCCGTTCGAGGCGGATCTCCCGGCCGAGCGCCTCCCCGATGATCCGGACCTGGTCGCGGACGCTCAGGAACTCGGGCCCGTTCAGCGTGTACGCCCGGCCCGCGTGCCCGTCCTCCAGCAGCGCGGCCGCCGCGACGTCGGCGATGTCGTCCTCGTGGACCGGGCACCAGGTCGCGTCGGGGAACGGGTCGCGCACGACGCCCTCGGCGCGGATCGACGGCCCCCAGATCCACAGCTTGTTCAGCATGAACTCGCCGGGCCGCACATGGGTCCACTCCAGCCCGGACGCCTCGACGGCCTGCTCGACGGGGAGGTGGAAGTCGGTGTCGTAGCCGCCCTCGACGGCCCCCGACGACAGCGTCACGACGCGCCGCGCCCCCGCCGCCGCGAACTTCCGGGCCACCTCCTTGGCGGTGGCCGCGACGGGGAAGAGGTAGACGCGCTCGACGCCGTCCAGGGCCCCGTCCAGGGAGTCGGGGTCGGTCAGGTCGCCGCGCACGACCCGCACGTCGCGGGGAAGGGCGGCGTTCTCGGGGGCGCGGCTGATCGCCCGGACGGGGACGCGGGCGCGGACGAGCCGGTCCACGACGCGCCTGCCGATCTGTCCCGTCGCTCCGGTCACCAGAATGGTCATGGCCGTTCCTCCTTGTCGGCGGGCATGCCGAAGAAGCCCGCTGGGGGCGTGAATTGCCGGTACTTCATCCTGGGGTCGACGACACCGGGCGAGCAAACGCGAACACGTTGTTCACATACGGCTCCTACCTGCGAAAACGATGTCGTCGAAGGAAAGCGGACGGGTTTGCTTTTCGGGGCGTCGTCGCTGCTCAGCGCGCCGGGGAAGCATTTCTTCGAATTATTTTCCCGTGCCGGTGCGGGCTTATGGGCGCGCGGCGGTCCAGACCGTCCGGGTGGCGCGGACGGTGAGGTCGGTCCGGCGGAGGACGCTGTGCGGACCCTCGTCGTCGAGGAGGGCGTCGAGGGTGGCCAGGTCGTCGGGGGCCAGCCGGTCGTCGAGGTGGGAGCGGAACTTGCGCAGCAGTGCCCGGGCGTAGCGTCCGGCGGCGGGCGGCGGGGACGCCTGCTCGAAGCTCAGCACGCGCCTGTCCTCCAGGGCGAAACCGGCTTCGGTCAGGTACGGGCCCCAGTCGATGTCCAGGCGCGGGCCCTGCTGCTCGCGCCGTTCGGCGAGGGCGGCGTGGCAGCGCGCCTCCAGCCCGGAACGGCCGAGACCGAGGTCGTCGGGCAGGAAACGCGGGAAGGCGTCCAGCTCCAGCACGGCCAGCAGCCCGCCGGGACGGAGCGCGGCGAAGACCTCGCGCAGCACGCGGACCGGGTCGGCCAGATGGTGCACGGACGCGGACGCCCACACCAGATCGACGGTGCCGACGGGCGGCCACGCGTCGTCGAGGTCGGCCTGGACGGTGGTGACCCGGTCGGCCATCCCGAGGTCCTGGGCCTTGTGCCGGAGGCGTTCCAGCATGGACGTGGCGGCGTCCACGGCGATCACCTCGGCGTCGGGGAAGCGCCGCAGCAACGCGACGGTGCCGGCGCCGGTGCCGCTGCCCAGGTCGAGGATCCGGCGCGGCGGCCGGTCGCCCGCCGACTCCGCCAGCCGTCCGGTCGTCTCCGCCAGCAGGGGGTGCAGGACCTCGGCGTCGAGATCCAGCATCTCCGCGAGGCCGGAGTCGTCGGCCGGGCCGTGCCCGTGGTGAGCGTGCCCGTGGTGAGCGTGCCCGTGGTGAGCGTGCCCGTGGTGAAGGTTCTGGTGTCCGTGCGGTTGGGAAGCCATGTCGCGACTGTACGAGCTTCTTGCGCGCAGGTCATATCATCTTGCGTATGGCGCAAGAAGAGGTCGACGCACTGGTCCGGGGACGCATCCGAGGGCTGCGGCTGGCCAAGGGGTGGTCGCTGGACGACCTGGCGGCGCGCTGCGGGCTGAGCCCCTCCACGTTGAGCCGGATCGAGACGGGCGGGCGGCGGATCGGGCTGGACCAGCTGGTCGTGATCGCCCAGGCGCTGGAGACCACCCTCGACCAGCTGGTGGAGCCCGCCGGCGACGAGGACGTGGTGATCCGGCCGAAGCACGACGAAGCGCGGGGGTTCACGGCCTGGACGCTGAACCGGGACACCGGCCCGCACGGCCTCACCGTGGCGAAGATCCGCATGACCAGGCCGGTGCGGCGCGGGGTCGACGAGCTGAAGGTCCATCCGGGGCGGGACTGGTTCACGGTCCTGTCGGGGACCGTGACGCTGCTGCTGGGCGACCGGACCATCCTGGTCGAGGCCGGTCAGGCGGCGGAGTTCTCCACGATGGTCCCGCACGCGTTCGGAGCCTACGACGGCCCGGCGGAGATCCTGACCATCCTCGACCCCGACGGCAAGCGCACCCACCTCCGCAAGAGGAAGTGAACGCCGCCCCGGCCTCGCCGGGGAGTCAGGAAGCCCCGGCTGTGGGCCGACGCGCCCCGCGCGGCAGCGCTCCTGCTGATCCGGGACACGCCTTGGGTGCGCTTCGTCGGGTCGCCGCGATCGCGTGCCCGGCCGTCCGCAGGGGCACCGGCTGACGCGGGCGTCTCCGCTCCCGTTCCCTGTGACGGCCCGCCACGAGGACCGTTCCCCGCATCCAGGGACGGCGGGACACGTCCGGCTGACGCGGCGGGCTAGGCGGTGTTTCAAAGCCCTGGCCTACGG
>NZ_BCQR01000226.1 GCF_001552175.1 Actinomadura kijaniata NBRC 14229 | reverse complement strand
TGGCGGCCGGGGCCGTTCCGCCGTGGACCGCGCCCGCCGTGACCGCGCTGCTCGCCCACGCCGACCCCGCGCCGGGCGCGCGCCTGGTGGTGAACCGGCAGCTGCCCGCCGAGACGGGGCTGCTGACGGGGGCGGAGACGGCGTGCGCGGTGACGCTCGCGCTGGGCGACCTGTACGGGCCGCCCGCCCGCGACCCGGCCCCGGACCCGGCGTACGCGGCGTCGCTGCACGCCCGCGAGGGCCACGCGATGCTGGTGACCGGCGGCACGGCTGTGCGGCACCTGCCGTGCGACCTGCGCGCGGCCGGACTCCGCCTGCTGGTGGCGGTCGTGGGGGCCGGGGCGGCGGCGTCCACCGCCGGGCCGGACGCGGACGCCGCCCTGGTGGGACGCGCCGAGGCGGCGTTGCGCACCGGCGGCCCGGCCGGGCTCGGGCCGCTGCTGACCGAGGCCCACACGCCGGGCACGGCACCGCTGGACGCGGCCCTGGACGCGGCCCGCGCGGCGGGCGCGCTCGGCGGCCGGGCGGTGGGGCGGTGCGTGGTGGCGCTGGTGCCGCTGGAGGCGGTGCCGCACGTCCGCACGCGCGTGACGGCGGCCCTGGCGGGGTGGGCACGCCGCCCGCCCCGCTTCCTGACCGCGACCCCAGCGGGCGTCTAGGACCGGTTCCACCGTGGCCCCGGCCACACGGGCCCACAGGTCGGGTCGCGAGGCGATGGCGCGTTCGCCGAGATCTGGTGAGGCGAGTGCCGTGGGTCAAGGCTTTGGATCACGGCCCAGAGCCTGTTCCGACATGGGTCCCGGCCGCGCGCGAGCTCGCGGGTCGGGTCGCGAGGTGATGGCGCGGTCGCGGAGGCCTGGTGCTGGGCGAGTGCCGGGGGTCAAGGCTTGGGATCATGGTCCAGGGCCTGTTCCGACGTGGGCCCCGGCCGCGCGAGCTCGCGGTCAGGTCGCCGAGATCTGGTCGGGCGGGCGCCGTGGGCCGGGGCTTTCGGAGGTCGTCTAGCCGAGCTTGCGGCGGGAGTGCGGGGCGGCGCGGACGTGCATCCGTTCGCCCTGGCGGCCGAACAGGCTCAGGATCTCCACCGGGCCGTCGCCCGTCGACCCGAACCAGTGCGGCAGCCGGGTGTCGAACTCCGCCGTCTCGCCCGGCTCCAGCACCAGGTCGTGGTCGCCCACGATCAGCCGGAGCCGCCCCGCCAGGACGTACAGCCACTCGTAGCCCTCGTGGGTGACCACCCGGGGCTCGTGGAGCGCCGCCGGGAAGAGCGTCTTCCACGCCTGGATGGAGCCGGGCTGCTGGGTGAGCGGGATGACGGTGGAGCCGTCCCCCCGGCGGCGGGGCCGCAGCCGGACGCGGGGGTCGCCGGTCTCGGGCGCGCCGACCAGCTCGTCCAGCGGGACCCGGTGGGCCCGGGCGATCGGGAGCAGCAGTTCCAGGCTGGGGCGGCGCTGGCCGCTCTCCAGCCGCGACAGCGTGCTCTTGGAGATGCCGGTGGCCTCGGCGAGCGCGGTGAGCGTCATGCCGCGCCGGGTGCGGATCCGCTTCAGGCGGGGGCCGACCTCGGTCAGGACCTCGTCGATCGCGGTGTCGTCGCTTTCCATGATCGTCATTTCACCGGGTCGTCCCGGAAACGGCAACAAACGTTGTCGGTTCCGGGACGGCGGCGGCATCGTGGCCGGCGGAGGTGATCGCTGATGGAGCAGGCGACGTACGACGTGGTGATCGTTGGGGGCGGGGCGGCCGGGCTGAGCGCGGCGCTGGTGCTGGGCCGGGCCCGCCGCCGGGTGGCGGTGGTGGACTCGGGGGAGCCGCGCAACGCCCCCGCCGCGCACATGCAGGGGTTCCTGTCGCGGGACGGGATGTCCCCGGCGGCGCTGCTGGAGGTGGGCCGGGCCGAGGTCGCCGGATACGGCGTCCACCTGGTCGAGGGACGGGTGGAGCAGGTGGAGCGGGACGGGCGCGGGTTCGCCGTCCGGCTGGTCGGCGGCCCGGCGCTGGAGGCCCGGCGCGTGCTGGTCGCCACCGGCCTGCGCGACGAGCTGCCCGACCTTCCCGGCCTGCGGGAACGCTGGGGCAAGGACCTGCTGCACTGCCCGTACTGCCACGGGTACGAGGTCGCCGACCGGCCGCTGGGCGTGCTGGGCACCGGGCCGGGATCGGTGCACCACGCGCTGCTGCTGCGGCAGTGGACCGACGACCTGGTGTTCTTCCCGCACACGCTGGAGGTGTCGGAGTCCGACCGCGCGCGCGTCCTCGCGTGCGGCGTGCGGATCGTGGACGGCCGGGTCAAGCGGCTGGTGGTGGAGGACGACCGGCTGCGCGGCGTGGAACTGGCCGACGGGCGGGTGGTGGAACGCGAGGCGGTGTTCGCGTTCCCCCGGATGGTGCCGCGCGACGGGATGCTGGAGGGCCTCGGCTGCGCCCGCAACGAGGACGGCTGGCCGGTCACCGACGCGACCGGGCGCACCAGCGTTCCGGGCCTGTGGGCGGTGGGCAACGCCGCCGACCCCCGCGCCCAGGTGATCACGGCGGCGGGCCAGGGCTCGGCCGCCGCCATCGCCCTCAACCACGACCTGCTGGAGGAGGAGGTGGAGCGGGCGGTCAGCGCCGTGGGGTGACCGGCCGGTCCGGCCGCGTGCCACCGGGCTGGTCCTGACCGCGCAGCGCGGTCTCGACCAGCTCGATGGCCTGCCGGAGGGCGACCAGCCGCGCGCCCTCCGTCCGGTAGGTCTCCAGCACCGCGTCGATCCCGTGCGGCGGCACGAGCCCGCCCAGCTCGACGCGGGCCGACCGGAAGCCCTCGCGGGCCGCGGCCACGGCGGCGTCCACGTGGTGCCCGGCCATCCGCGCGAGCGCGACCGGGTAGCGGCGCAGCACGCCGTACCGGCGGTACTCGGGCGGGACCAGCTCCAGCAGCCAGGCCAGCGCCGTCTCCTCGAAGCGCGCGCTGCCCGGCGGATGCACCTGCGCGGGCCAGCCGGGCGGGACGTAGCTGCTCACCGGACCTCCCGCGCACCTTCGCGACGCCCCGGGGCGCCGCGCCGTTCGAGCGTGCTCACGCCTCCACGATAACTCGAAAATCGAACACGTGTTCGACCGGATCGGGCCGTCAGGAGGACTCGGCGGTGCCCGGGTCGCGGCGAATGCGGATCTTGCCGGAGGCCAGGTCGTCGCGGACCGCGCCCCGGTCCCCGGCCACCTCGTGGTCGTCGTGGCGCATGAGCCGCTGCCGCTCCTGCTCCTCCACCTTGACCTTCTTGGACCCCTCGAACGCCGACGCCAGATCCTCGAACATCCCGCCGCCGAACCCGGCACCGGTCTCGCCGTCGCCGCGGATCGCCCCCATCAGGGACGACCGGCCGGTCCCCTCCTGGGGCCACTCCACGACGGCGTCCTTCTCGGACTTCTCGGCCAGCTCCTCCTTGGGGCGGACCGCGCTCTTGGTCTTCAGGCGCTTGCGGCGGCGAAACGGTGACTTCACGTGATCTCTTTCCAGGGAGCCCGGGACGGCGGCCCCGGAGGATGACGGTTCCCTTGCCCGTCCCACGGCGGGCTTAGGCACTTCTTACACGCTCATTCAACGCGGAGGGTACCCCCGTTGCTCCCGGCCCGAGGAAAGACCAGGTCAGGATCCCTCCGCCGGGGTCATACCCGCGTCCGGACCGCGCCCCACCCCGCGTTCGGGCGCCCCGGCGGGGGCCCGCCCGTCCGGGAACTCGGCGGGAACGCTCCGGGGCGGTAGCCTGCGGGGCGTGCGTCTCTCCCAAGTCATCGCGGCCCTCGAAGAGCTCTACCCGCCCTCGTGGGCCGAGTCCTGGGACGCCGTCGGCCTGGTCTGCGGCGATCCCGACCAAGCGGTCCAGCGCGTGCTGTTCGCCGTGGACCCGGTCGCCGCCGTGATCGACGAGGCCCTGGAGTGGGGGGCCGACCTGCTGGTCACCCACCACCCGCTGCTGCTGCGCCCGGTCAACGGCGTGCCCGCCACCACCCCGAAGGGCCGCACGGTCCACCGGCTGATCCGGGGCGGGACCGCGCTCTACACCGCGCACACCAATGCCGACGTCGCCAGCCCCGGCGTCTCCGACGCGCTGGCCCGCGCCGTCGGGCTGACCGGCGCGCTGCACCCGCTGTCACCCTCGCCCGACGACCCCGGACGGGGCCTGGGCCGGGTCGGGACGCTGCCCGCGCCGCTCACGCTGCGGGAGTTCACCGCCAAGGCCGCCGCCGGGCTGCCCGCGACCGCCTGGGGCGTGCGGTCCGCCGGGGACCCCGACCGGACCGTGCGCACCGTCGCGGTGTGCGGCGGGTCGGGCGACTCGCTGCTGGCGGCCGCACGCGCGTCGGGAGCCGACGTCTACCTCACCGCCGACCTGCGGCACCACCCGGCCTCCGAGTTCCTGGAACAGGACGGACCGGCGCTGCTGGACGCCGCCCACTGGGCCACCGAGTGGCCCTGGCTGGCCGACGCCGAGCGCGCGCTGCGCGCCGCCGTCCCGGCCGACACGTTGCAGACCCGGGTGTCCACGCTCGTCACCGACGCGTGGCGCCTGCACCACGAAGGAGTGAAGTGAAAGCCGCACCCCAAGCCCAGCAGCGCCTGATCGACCTGCAGGAGCTCGACAGCTCGCTGGACCGGCTGGCGCACCGCCGCCGCACCCTGCCCGAACTGGCGGAGGTCGCCCGCCTGGAGGAGCGGCTCACCGAACTGCGCGACGCGATCGTGGCGGCCGAGACCGCCGTGGGCGACCTGGAGCGCGAGCAGAAGAAGGCCGAGCAGGACGTCGACCAGGTCCGCACCCGCGCCGAACGCGACCAGCGGCGCCTGGACTCGGGCATGGTCACCGCCGCCCGGGACCTGACCAACCTGCAGAGCGAGATCGCCTCGTTGCAGCGCCGCCAGTCCGACCTGGAGGAGGTCGTGCTGGAGATCATGGAACGCCGCGAGGAGGCCGACGCGCAGGTCGCCCGGCTGCGTTCCGAGCAGGTCACCGCCCAGCAGGAGCTGGAGGCGCTGGCCGCCCGGCGCGACACGGAGTTCCAGAAGATCGACGAGGAGGCCGGCACCACCTCGGCCGCCCGCACCGCCGTCGCCAAGGACGTCCCCGCGGACCTGCTGGCGCTGTACGAGAAGCTGCGCGGCCAGTTCGGCGGCGTCGGCGCGGCCGTGCTGCACCGGGGCTCCTGCCAGGGCTGCCGCCTGACGCTCAACACCGCCGACCTGAACCGCATCCGCGCCGCGGCCGACGACGAGGTCGTGCGCTGCGAGGAGTGCCGCCGCATCCTGGTCCGCACGGCGGAATCGGGCCTGTGACCCCGCACCTGGTCGTCGAGGCCGACGGCGGGTCGCGGGGCAACCCCGGGCCCGCCGGGTACGGCGCGCTGGTGCGCGACCCGGAGACCGGCGAGGCGCTCGCCGAGGTCGCCGAGGCGATCGGCCACGCCACCAACAACGTCGCCGAGTACCGGGGCCTGATCGCGGGGCTGCGCGCCGCGGCCGCGCTCGCCCCGGGCGCGCGGCTCACGGTGCGGATGGACTCCAAGCTCGTGGTCGAGCAGATGTCGGGCCGCTGGAAGATCAAGCACCCGGACATGGTGCCGCTGGCGGCGGCGGCCCGCGAGGCGGCCGCCGACTTCCCGGCGGTGACCTACGAGTGGATCCCGCGCGCCCGCAACGCCGACGCCGACCGCCTGGCCAACGAGGCGATGGACGCGGCGGCGCGGGGCGAGGAGTGGAGCCGTTCGGACACCGGGGTCCCGACGCGGGAGGTCCCGGCGGGGGACACCGCCGCGTGGTCGACGGCCACGACGACGCCGTTGACGACGATCCTGCTCCGTCACGGCGAGACGCCGCTGTCGGTCGAGAAACGCTTCGCGGGCGTGGGCGACCATCCGCTGACCGACAACGGCGTGGCGCAGGCCAGGGCCGCCGCGCTGGCGTTGAAGGACGCCGGCGTCGAGGTGATCGTCTCGTCGCCGCTGACCCGCTGCCGGGCCACGGCCGCCGAGGTCGCCGCGGTGACGGGCCTGGACGTGCGGACCGACGAGGGCTTCCGCGAGACGGACTTCGGCGCCTGGGAGGGGCTGACGTTCGCCGAGGTCGGCGAGCGCTGGCCGGACGAGCTGAAGCGGTGGCTGGCGGACCCGAAGGTCGCGCCGCCCGGCGGGGAGAGCTTCACGACGGTGGCGCGCCGGGTGCGTTCGTCCCTGGACCGCCTCCGCGAGCGTCACGGCGGCCGCACCGTCCTGGTGGTCTCCCACGTGACCCCGATCAAGCTGCTGGTCCGGGAGGCCCTCGGCGCGCCGCTGGCGTCGCTGTACCGCATGCACCTGGACACCGCGGCGCTGTCGTCGATCGCCTGGTACGCCGACGGGCCGGCGTCGCTGCGCTCGTTCAACGACACCCACCACCTGGGCTGACCGGTACCGGCCGCCCCCGGCCCCTCCTCCTCGGATTACGGTGCGTGAAGAGTCCGACACCGAGGAGGAGGGCCCGTGGAGACCACGACCTCGCTGCCCACGCACTGGTACAACATCGTCCCCGACCTCCCGGCCCCGCCCCCGCCGCCCCTGCGTCCCGGCACCCGCGAGCCCGTGGGCCCCGACGACCTGGCCCCGCTCTTCCCCGCGGAGCTGATCGCCCAGGAGGTCAGCGCCGAGAGCTTCCTCCCGATCCCCGAGGAGGTCCGCGAGGTCTACCGCCTGTGGCGGCCCACGCCCCTGATCCGCGCCCGCCGCCTGGAGAAGGCGCTGAACACCCCGGCCCGGATCTACGTGAAGTACGAGGGAGTCTCCCCGGTCGGCTCGCACAAGCCGAACACGGCCGTCCCCCAGGCGTTCTACAACGCCCGCCAGGGGATCCGCCGCCTCACCACCGAGACCGGGGCGGGCCAGTGGGGGAGCGCCCTGGCCTTCGCCTGCTCCCAGTTCGACCTGGACTGCGAGATCTGGATGGTCCGGGCGTCCTACGACCAGAAGCCGTACCGCCGCTCGATGATGGAGCTGTACGGCGCCCGGGTCCACGCGAGCCCGTCCCCGCGCACCACGTTCGGCGCGAAGGCCCTGGCCGAGACCCCCGACTCCCCGGGCTCCCTGGGGATGGCGATCAGCGAGGCCGTGGAGGCGGCCGCTCCTGAGGACACTCACTACGCGCTCGGCAGCGTCCTGAACCACGTCCTCCTCCACCAGACGATCATCGGCGAGGAGGCCCTGGAACAGCTGACCGCGCTGGGCGAGACCCCCGACCTGGTCGTCGGCTGCACGGGCGGCGGCTCGAACTTCGCGGGGCTGACGTTCCCGTTCCTCCGCGAGAGTCTCCAGGACCGGATGCACCCGCGCATCCTCGCCGTCGAGCCCGCGGCCTGCCCCTCCCTCACCCGGGGCCGCTACGCCTACGACTTCGGCGACACGGCGGGCCTCACCCCGCTCCTCAAGATGCACACGCTGGGCCACGGCTTCATCCCGGACCCGATCCACGCGGGCGGCCTGCGCTACCACGGGATGGCCCCGCTGCTCTCGCACCTGTACGAGCAGGACCTCTTCCAGGCGATCGCCAAGCCCCAGCGCGAGTGCTTCGAGGCGGGCGTCCTGTTCGCCCGCACCGAGGGCATCGTCCCGGCCCCCGAACCGACCCACGCCCTGGCCGCGACCATCGAGGAGGCCCGCCGCGCCACCGAGCCCAAGGTCATCCTCACGGCCCTGTGCGGCCACGGCCACCTGGACATGGCGGCGTACGACCGCTACCTGTCGGGCGAGATGACGGACCACGCCCTCCCCGAGGACCGCCTGGCGGCGGCGCTCTCCCACCTCCCGTGACCCGATAGGCTTGGGGACACGGCGGACGAGCCGGCCGGACGGCCGCGTCGGGGAGCGATCCCCGCCGAGGAAAGTCCGGGCTCCACAGGGCAGGGTGGTCGGCAACACCGACCCGGGGCGACCCGCGGGACAGTGCCACAGAGAACAGACCGCCACCTTCACCGGTGGTAAGGGTGAAACGGTGAGGTAAGAGCTCACCAGCGCCCACGGTGACGTGGGCGGCTCGGTAAACCCCACCCGGAGCAAGGTCAAGAAGGGAAGCGACGCTTCCCGCGCAGGCGCCTGAGGGCGGCCCGCCCGAGCCTGCGGGTAGACCGCTGGAGACCGACGGCAACGCCGGTCCGAGATGGATGGCCGTCACCTGCCGAGCGCAGGCACAGAACCCGGCTTACAGGCCGACTCGTCCGCCCCATACGCCACTGACCAGCAGCGCAACTGGATCCAAGACCGCCCAGGGCACATCGCTCCCAGATCCGAACGTCGCATCGGTCTCGCGTGGGCGGTTGGAGGTGTCCGGCACCGTGCCTGAACGGGCCTGCTTCAGGGGAGGAGGCGGAGGCGGATTTCCTGGAGGAGGTGTTGGCGTTGGAGTTCCTCTTGGGGGTCGCGGGGGTGGAAGCGGATGAGGCCCTCTTCGAGGACCTGCCAGAAGCCTCGGTTGGGAGTCAGGAGGCCCTGGTGGAGGAGGCGGCGTATCTCGGGGAGCTCCAGGCGTCCCACTTCGGCGGAGACCAGCCGGTCCGCCTCCCTGTCGGCCTGCTCCTGCCTGATCGCGATCAGGAATCCGGCGATCGCGGCGAGGCTGATCAACGCGAGGATGACGATCGTGTGGGGCGCCAGTCCGAGGTCCATGGCGTCGAGAATGCTCATTCCGGGTGAACGGCGCAAGCGGTCCCGGCCTCCGTGGGGACGGATCCGTGGTGTCGCTGACGGGAACCCGGGGGCTTCTCGCGTTCGTTACGCTTCGTAGCCGGGTAGGTGTGAGTTCGCACATAGTTCAGTGGCCGGTCATGACCGCGGCCCTGACCGGTGCCTATGCTCGACGCAAGATCAAGTGGGCTGGAAGGGGTGGGCGGTGGCGCGGCGCGGTCGGATGCGAGGCGTCGTGGCGCTGCTCGTCCTGGTGTTCGGGGCCTGCCTGGTGATGATGCCGGGCGGGGTTGAGCGGGATCCCGCCGCCCTGGAGACGGTGCTCGCCTCCGACTCCGAACGCGTCCAGCCCCACGACGACCGCGACCCTCACGAGGTGGTCGCCCGGTCCCACGTCCGGCCGCGGGCCGCCGCCGCCCCGTGCGTCCACGCGAGGGTGGACGCCGACCCGCCGCGGCTCCGGTGTCCCGAGGAGCCCGAACGGCCTCCTGAACGCCTGGCCCTCATCTCGGGGCAGGTCCCTGCGACGTCGCGGGCCTGATCCCCTCTCCCTGACGAGAACGTAGCTCCCACGCTCCATCGACGCGCGCTCGCGCACCTTGGAGGAATCCGTCATGCGTTCATTCATCGATCATGCCCGCACGTTCCGTGAGCGGGCCGAATCGGAAGGTATCGAGCTGGGGCGGTTCGCCGCCGGGCAGGACCCGAGCGTCCTGTTCGTCACCTGCTCGGACTCGCGGGTCGTGCCCGCGCTGATCACCGGGGCCGGGCCGGGGGAGCTGTTCGAGCTCCGCACGGCCGGGGCCGTGGTGCCCCCGTACTCGGACCGGCCCGCCGGGGAGGCCGGGACCATCGAGTTCGCCGTGCGGGTGCTCGGCGTCCCCGACGTCGTCGTCTGCGGCCACTCGCGCTGCGCCGCGGTGGGGGCGCTGGTCAGCGGGGACGAGCTTCCCTCCGCGCCCGCGCTCCGGGCCTGGCTCGACCTCGCCGCCGAGGCGCCCGCCGGGAACGACCCGGACCTTGCCGGGCAGCGGCACGTCCTCGCCCAGCTGGAGCGGCTGCGGGAGTACCCCGCCGTCGCCGACCGTCTGGCCGCCGGCGACCTGCGGCTGCACGGATGGTTCTACGAGGTCGACACCGGCGTCGTGCGGGCCCACCGGCCCGGCGACGGAGTCTTCCCGCCCCTGTGACGCGCGTGAGAGAGGACATCATGAAACTGACCTGGCGGCGTGACCTCGCCGCTTCGCTGGTCGTCTTCCTGGTCGCCCTGCCCCTGTGCGTGGGCGTCGCGGTCGCGTCCGGTGTCCCCGCCGAGCTGGGGCTGATCACCGGGATCGTCGGCGGTATCGTCACGGGGCTGATGCCCGGCAGCTCGTTGCAGGTCAGCGGGCCCGCCGCCGGGTTGACCGTCCTGGTGTTCGAGGCCGTGCGCGCCTACGGGCTGCCCGCGCTCGGCGTGCTGGTGCTCGCCGCCGGGCTGCTCCAGGTGCTGCTCGGGCTGCTGCGCATGGGGCGGTGGTTCCGGGCGATCTCCATCGCCGTGGTCGAGGGCATGCTCGCGGGCATCGGCCTGACCATCATCGCCGGGCAGCTGTACGCCATGGCCGACGTCGACGCGCCCGGCTCGGGGGTCGGCAAGCTGCTCGGGCTGCCCGGGATCGGCGGCGCCCTCGCGACGCCCGGGACGCTGGCCGGGATCGGGATCGGCGCGTTCACGATCGCCGTCCTGGTGCTGTGGCCCCGGTTGCCCGAACGCGTGCAGATCGTGCCGGGCGCGCTGGTCGCGGTGGCGCTGGCCGCCGCCGGCGTCGCGGCCTTCGGCCTGCCCGCCGAGACGCTGCGGGTGCAGGGGCTGCTGGAGGCGATCCAGCCGCCCGGCGCCGACCAGTTCGCCCGGCTCGCCGAGATCGGCATGATCGGGACCGTGGTCGCGTTCGCGCTGATCTCGTCGGCGGAGAGCCTGTTCAGCGCCGCCGCCGTGGACCGGATGCACGGCGGCCCGCGCACCGACTACGACAGGGAGCTGGTCGCCCAGGGGACGGGCAACGCCGTCTGCGGCGCGCTGGGCGCGCTGCCGATGACCGCCGTCATCGTCCGCAGCTCCGCCAACGTCCAGGCCGGGGCGCGCACCAAGGCGTCCCGCGTGCTGCACGGGGTGTGGCTGCTGGTGTTCGCCGCGCTGGTGCCGACGGCCCTGGAGTACATCCCCCTGGCCGCGCTCGCCGGGGTGCTGGTCCACGCCGGATGGAAGCTCATCCCGTGGCGCGGCCTGCGTCCGCTGTGGCGGAACCACCGGGGCGAGGCCGTCGTCCTGGTCACCACGGCGGTCGCCGTGGTGACCCTCAACCTGTTCGAGGGCGTGCTGCTGGGCCTGCTGCTGGCCATCGCCAAGACGGCCTGGGAGACCTCCCACATCCACCTCGACGTCCACGACGGCGGCGACGGGCCCATCCGGGTCGCCGTCAGCGGCCACGCCACCTTCCTCCGCCTGCCCAAACTGCTGGACACCCTGGAGGCGCTCCCTCACGACCGGCCCATCGAACTGGACCTGTCCCGGCTGCGCCACCTGGACCACGCCTGCCGGACGGCGCTCGTCGGCTGGGTCGAACGCCACAACCGGTCCGACACCGCCGGGGTCACCGTGGACCGGGAACTGCAACCCGCCTGACCGGGGCGTGCGCGGGATCTCACCGGGTTCGGGTCATACGACACAAATCGCGGTGAAAGTTGCACCTACCTTCGAGGTATCGGCCGGTTCGCTCGATGGACCGGCGGTGCTGGGCGGGACGTCCGGGTGCGCGTCCCGCGGAGGAAGGAGCGCCGATGGCCGGACTGGTGTCGGTGATCGCGGTTGGAGTGCTGGCCCTGACCTTCGTCTCCCTGATCCTGCTGGTCGCCTTCGCCTCCGCCAGCCGGCACGACCGGCTGGGCGGACAGGCGAACTCGGCCAACGAGCGGTGGGCCCGCCGGGTGAGCGGCGCCTACATCCGCGGTGACCACGAGGAGCTGGTCGGCCGCTGAACGACAGGCGCGGGGCGTCCCCTCGGGGGGCGCCCCGCGTCCGTTCTCAGGCCAGCGCGCTCGCCTCGCCCGCGCCCTTGGAGGTCTCGTCCGCCACCGGCGTGAAGATCTCCGTCGCCCGGTCCAGCACGTGCACCTTGGCCGTCTCCAGGTCCAGGTACAGGCCCACCAGCTCCACCTTCCCGGCCTCGACGCGCTCGCGCAGCCAGGGGTAGGTGAGCAGGTTGTCGAGCTGCTGCATCACGTTGATCTGGCAGAGCCGGGTGAGCGGCGACCGCTCGTCGGCCTCGGCGGAGATGAACCGGGCCAGGCTGTGGTTGCCGTGCTTGAGCCAGCGCGACAGCGCGGTCAGGTGCTCGACCTCGGTGCCGCCGGCCAGCAGCGCGGCCATCGCGCCGCAGTTGGAGTGGCCGCAGACGGTGATGGTGCGGATGCCCAGCACGTTGATCGCGTACTCGACGGTCGCGGCGACCGAGTCGTCGGGAACGCGCGAGCCGTGCCGGGGGACCATGTTGCCGACGTTGCGGTTGATGAACAGGTCACCGGGGCCGCTGGCGGTGATGATGTTGGGCACCACCCGCGAGTCCACGCAGGTGATGAACAGGTGTTCGGGTTTCTGCTCAAACGCCAGCTCCGCCATGATCGGCCGGACCAGGCGGGCGGTGCTGCCGTGGTACTCGCGCACCCCGGCCAGCAGCAGGGCGCTCGGCGAGACCTCGGGCGTGTCGAGGACGGGCCCCTGGTCGGGTCGCTGACGATTCGCCCACGGAGCCCACCAGGGGGCAGAAGTGGACGACTTTCGCTCTGGAGGCATTTCACCGGTCACAGCTCTTTCATACCAAGCCTCGTGAACCTCATCGATGTCGACCCTGCCCCCTTGCCGTTCGTGGGCCAGCCGCCACTGGTGGATGGCGTCGAACGCGGCGTGGTCCATGAAGTCCACGTCCAGGTCCAGGTCGACGACCGTTCCGGCCGGGATCGCCTGGAGGGCCTTGGTCACCTTCGGCACGCCGAGGAACGTCAGCGTGCCCGCCACGACCACGTGCCAGTCGGCCAGGCCGGGCCGGTCCTGCGGGGTCGGGATCGCCTCCTCGATGTGCACCGACAGCCGGGTGAGCCGCCGCAGCGCCAGCACGGCCATCACGCCGATGCCCAGCAGCACGCCCTCGCCGAGCCCCAGCACCACCACGCCCAGCAGGGTCGCGAAGTAGGCGGGGGCCTCGCGGTGCGGTTGCAGGTCGCGGATCCGCGCGGTGTCGATCATCTTGACGCCCAGCGCGATCAGCAACGCCGCCAGCGCCGCCAGCGGCACCTGCTCGATCACCGGGCCGCACATCAGCGCCAGCACCAGCACCCACACACCGTGCATGATCGTGGACAGCCGGGTGCGGGCCCCGGCCTCCACGTTGGCGGTGCTGCGGACGATCACCCCGGCGACCGGCAGGCCGCCCAGCAGGCCCGACACCGCGTTGGCCGAACCCTGCCCGAACAGCTCGCGGTCCAGGTCGGCCTTCGGCACCCCGGCGGGCCGCCGCCGGTCGATCGCGACGCTGCACAGCAGCGACTCCACCGACGCGACCACGCCGATCGACACGACCGCGCCGACGATGGCCGGCAGCGGGCCGTCCGGGAGCGTCGGCGGGTGCCAGTCGCCGAGCAGCGTGTCGGGCAGATCGACGCGTGGCGCGTTCCAGTCCAGGGCCCAGGCGGCCAGCGTCGCCAGCGCGATCGCCGGGAGCGGGCCGGGCAGCCAGCGGCCCAGCGCCGCCAGGGGACCGCCGCCCTCGTGCCTGGGCAGGCGCGACCACAGCAGCAGCACGCCGATCGTCAGGGCGCCCAGCAGCGCCGGATGGGACTGCGGGTGCATGAGCTGGTGGGGAAGGTCGCCGAGGTTCTTCAGCGCCGAGTGCTCGGGACTCCCGCCCAGCACGATGTGGACCTGGGCGAGCACCAGCACGACGCCGACCCCGGCGAGCATGCCGTGCACGACGGCGGGGGAGACCGCCAGCGCGGTACGGGCGACCCGGCACGCGCCGAGCGCGATCTGGAGCAGGCCGCCGAGGAAGGTGATGGCGCAGGTCGCCCGCCAGCCGTAGGTCTGCACCATGTCGGCGACGATCACCGTGAGCCCGGCGGCGGGCCCGCTGACCTGGAGCGGCGAGCCGCCGACCAGTCCGGCGACGATGCCGCCGACGATGGCGGCGATGAGGCCCGCGGCGATGGGGGCGCCGGAGGCCACGGCGATGCCGAGCGACAACGGGATCGCGACGAGGAAGACCACGAACGAGGACAGGAGATCTCGCCGCAGTGTGGACACGTTGAGTGGCTTTACAGTCACCTCTCGTATATAAGCATCGTTTCCGTCCCTTCGCCGGGTGCGACACCAACGACAAGGGGCCGTCACATGTCGTGACGGCCCCTTGTCGGCGGGTGGTGACGGTCCGGCGGCGGTGGCTCAGCGCCGGTAGTCGCGGTGGTTCTCCCAATCGTCCGGCTGCTGACGCTGCTGGTCGTTGGGGGTGGGATAGGCCGATCCGTAGGGGTTGGCCCCGGGATCACCCGTGTTCGACCCGGGCGCTCCCGGATAGCCCTGCTGTGACGGGTGGTAACCGGAACCTCCCCCGTACGCCTGGGTGGCGTTGGGGTCGCCGTAACCCCCCGTGGAGCCGGAGTCGTGTGGCGCGGCCAGCGGGTCGGAACCGCCGTTGTAGCTGCTTCCGCTGAAGTCGGTGTAGCGGCCCGGCTCGTTCCCGCCGGTCTGCTCGCCGCCGAACGACCCGTAGGAGTCGCGGCCCGAGGGGTTCAGCGGGTCGTCGTAACGCGACGAGTCCCCGTAGGAGGAGTCGCCGTACGAGGACGACGAGGACGGCGGGGGTGGGAAGCCGTCGCCGCCCTGCGTGCTCTGCCCGCCGGTCCCGGTGTCGAACCCGGAGAACCCGGGCGTCGCGGGCGGCGGGGTCGAGGGGCCGCCGCCGGAGGACCAGGAGGGGCCGGGGGTGCCGAACGACGGCGTGCCGCTGCCGAGCGGGTCGCCCAGCGGATCGCTGCTCAGCGAGTTGCCGAACGACGGCTTCGACCCGGGCGGCTCGGAGCCGCCCGCCGCGCGCTGCCGGTCGGTCTGGATGCGCTGGAGCAGCTCGTCCACCGTCGGGAGCTTGTGGTCGCTGCTGTCGGACGGCGACGATGCGGCCGGAGCCGGGGCGGGCGGGGCCGGGGCGGGCGGCGGCGCCGACGGCGCGGGCTGGCCGCCGGTGGAGCCCCAGGACGGCTGCTCGTAGGACGGCTGCGCGGGCGGCGGCTCCTCGGAACGGCCCAGCGGCAGCCCCAGGGGGTCCGAGCCGCGCGGATCGAGCCCGCGGGGGTCGGTGCCGCGCGGGTCGGCCGGGGGCGGCTTCGGCAGGTCGAACGAGGGGTCCGGCTGCGCCGTCCGGGTCCCCAGCGGGTCCCCGCCGTACGGCGGCTGCTCGTACGAGGGCTGCTCGTAGGACGGCTGGTCACCGTAGGACGGCTGGTCGCCGTACGAGGGCTGGTCGTACGAAGGCTGGTCGCCGTACGAGGGCTGGTCGTAGGAGGGCTGGTCCCCGTAGGACGGCTGTGCGGGCGGCTCGTCGTAGGAGTGCTCGGGCCCGCCGTACGCCGGCTGGTCGCCCATCGGGATGTGCGGGATGCCGTCGTTGGCGGTGGCGCGCGGGTCGCCCCCCAACGGCCCGGGCTGGGGCTCGTTGTAGGCGGGCTCGTTGTAGGACGGCTCGCCGTACGAGGGCTCGTTGAACGCGGCGGGCGCGAACGACCCGGGCGGTGACATCGGCTGCTGCGGGGCCTGGTGCTGCGGCTGCGGAGCCTGCTGTGGACCGGTCCCGCCGCGTCCGGCGGCCAGGCCGCCGACGGGCAGGTCGGAGTTCATCGACACCGGCTGGGTCAGGCCCGGCGGCTCGACGTGCGGGGGCGGCTCGGGACGCTCGTCGAGCGGGTCGCCGCCGCGCGGGTCCTCGCCCCGCTCCCCGGCGTTGCCGTGCTGCCAGGGGAACTTCGGCTTGTCGAACGTGATCGTCGCCCAGTAGTCGTCGTCCTCCATCTCGTCGCTCGCCTCGGCGGCGGGCGGCGGCGGGGACGGCTGCGGGGGCGGCGGCGGCGCGGCGGGGGCCGGGGCGGGG
>NZ_BCQR01000225.1 GCF_001552175.1 Actinomadura kijaniata NBRC 14229 | reverse complement strand
CCGCCCAGGCGGGCAGCGCCTCCGGCGGCAGGTCCGCGGGCAGCTCGGCGGCGGCGACCTCGGCGATCCGGCCCGCGACGTCGGCGACCCGCGCGCGCAGCGCCTCGGCCTGCCGGTGGGTGGCGGCGCGGCGGTCGGCCAGCCAGGTCTCCACGCGGGTGAACACCTCGGCGGCGAACAGGCGCTCCAGCACCTTGCGGCGCTCGGCGGCGTCGGCGCGCAGGAAGCTCGCGAACGCCCCCTGCGGCAACATCGCCACCTGGCAGAACTGGTCGCGGTTCATCCCTAGCAGCTGCCCGACCAGGTCGCTCGCCTCGTCGATGCGGGTGGTCAGGCCGGTCCAGTCGCCGTCGTGCTCCTCCAGCACGATCTTCGCGTTCTCGGTGGTGGTGCCGGTCCCGCGCAGCTTGGGCCGCTCCCACGCCGGGGACCGGGTGATCTGGAACCGGCGGCCCCGGATGGTGACCTCCAGCACCACCCGCGGCGCGACGCCCGGAGCGGCGTGGTCGCTGCGCAGGCCCTTGACGTCGTTGCGGACGCCGGGCACCGCCCCGTACAGGGCGAAGCAGATCGCGTCCAGCACGCTGGTCTTGCCCGCGCCGGTCTGCCCCTGGATCAGGAACAGCCCCGCGTCCGACAGCGCCTCGAAATCGATCACCTCGGTGCCGGAGAACGGCCCGAACGCGGTGACCTCCAGCCGGTGCAGCCTCACGCCCCGTCCCCCGTCCTCACGCCCGGGCCTCCTTCAGGCGGCACGCCTCGAACGCCTCGTGCAGCAGGGCGCGTTCGGCCTCGCCCGCCGGGCCGTCGGTGACCTCGGCGACGAAGTCGCCCGCCACGTCGAGCTCGGAGCGCCCCTTCACCCGCTCGGTCCAGGTCCGCGTGTCCTCGCCCGGCCCCTCCTGCGGCTCGAAGCCCAGCACCAGGGCGTGCGGGAAGCGGCGGCGCAGGCGCTCCATCGCCGAGGGCGGGCGGCGCGCGTCGGTCAGCGTCGCCTGGATCCAGTGGTCCTCGTACGTGTCGAGGGCGGGGTCGTGGAGCAGGTCCTCCAGGGTGCCGCGCAGGCGCTTGAGGCGGCGGGGCACCGGGGCCTCGACGAACGCCGCCTCCATCCCGTCGTCGCGCAGGTCCACCAGCCAGGAGCCCTTGAGATGGCGCTCCTCGGAGAAGGAGTACGCCAGCGGCGACCCCGAGTAGCGGACGCGGTCGGTCATCGCCTGCCGCCCGTGCAGGTGGCCGAGCGCCACGTAGTCGATGCCCTCGAACACCCCGACCGGGACGTGGGAGGTGCCGCCGACGGAGATGTCGCGTTCGCTGTCGGACGCCTCGCCGCCGGTGACGAACGCGTGCGCCAGCACGACCGTCCGGGTGCCGGGGCGGGTGGCGGCGTCGGCGCGGACGCGGCGCATCGCCTCGGTCAGCGCGGCGGCGTGGCTGCGCTCGTCCAGCTCCCAGTCGTGGCGCAGCAGCTCCGGCTCCAGGTAGGGGACGCCGTAGACCGCGGCGCCGTCGAGCAGGACCGGCTCCCCCACCCGCGCGAAGTCGGTGCGCAGGTGGACCCCCGCGGCGTCCATGAGCGCCGAGCCGAAGCCCAGGCGGTGCGCCGAGTCGTGGTTGCCCGCGATCAGCACGACGCGGACGCCGAGCGCGACCAGGCGTTCCAGGGCCTCGTTGCACAGCTTCACCGCGTCCACGCCGGGCAGCGCCCGGTCGTACACGTCCCCGGAGATCAGCACGCAGTCGACCCGTTCGGCGCGCACCGTCTCGACCAGGTGGTCGACGAACGTCCCCTGCGCGGTCAGCAGGTCCTCGCGGTGGAAGGACCTGCCGAGGTGCCAGTCGGAGGTGTGGAGGATTCGCATCGCGCACTCACCTTAGGCACCACGGCGGCACATCCGGCACAGAAACGCCGGTCCGCACCAAAGGATCACACTTCCGGGTCGGCACGATCCTTTTCGGTCACAACGAGTGATGTTCTCATCACCGCACGCCTTGACGGGTCTCCTGCCCTATGCTCACGGCGTGAGCGAGCGTCCCTATGTGCTGCTGAGCTGCGCGATGTCGGTGGACGGCTACATCGACGACGCCTCCCCCGAGCGGCTGCGGCTGTCCAGCCCCGCCGACTTCGACCGGGTGGACGACGTGCGCGCGACCTGCGACGCGATCCTGGTCGGGGCCGGAACCGTCCGCCGCGACGATCCCAAACTGCTGGTCAGGTCGGAGGCGCGGCGGGCCAGGCGGAAGGCGCGCGGCCGCAGCCCCGACCTCGTCAAGGTGACGGTGACCTGGAGCGGCGACCTGGATCCGGAGTCGCGGTTCTTCACCACCGGGGAGGCGCCCAAGCTCGTCTACTCCCACTCCCAGACCGCGCACGAGGTGGCGGCCCGGCTCGGCGACCGCGCCGAGGTGGTCGACGCCGGGGACCCGGTGAGCTTCCCGGCGATGCTGAACGACCTGGGCGCGCGCGGCGTGCGGCGGCTCATGGTGGAGGGCGGCGGCGGCATCCACACGCACTTCCTGACGTCGGGGCTGGTGGACGAGCTGCAACTGGTGGTCGCGCCGTTCTTCATCGGCGACCCGTCGGCGCCCCGGTTCGTCAAGTCGGGGGTCTTCCCGCAGTCGCCCGACCGGCCGATGCGGCTGGAGGAGGTCACCCGCATCGGGAACCTGGCGCTGCTGCGCTACCTGGTCGGGGGCGCGCGTGGCTGAGCGCCCCGGCGACCGGGCCTGGCTGGGGCTCGCCTGCGACCTGGCCGAGCGGTGCCCGCCGTCGCGGACCGCGTTCTCGGTGGGCGCGGTGGTCGTGGACGGCGACGGCCGCGAGCTGGCGCGCGGGTTCTCCCGGCAGCACGACCCGCACGACCACGCCGAGGAGGCCGCGCTCGCCCGGCTCGGCGCGGCCGACCTGAGCGGCGCCACCGTCTACTCCTCGCTGGAGCCGTGCGGGCGGCGCGGGTCGCGGCCCCGGCCCTGCGCGGAGCTGATCGTCGCGGCGGGGGTGCGGCGGGTGGTGTTCGCCTGGTCCGAGCCGTCGCTGTTCGTGGAGGGGACGGGCGCGGAGCTGCTGCGCGCGCACGGCGTGGAGGTCGTGGTGATCCCCGAGCTGGCCGACCGCGCCCGGCGGCCCAACACCCACCTGCCGGGCGCCTGATCCCGGCGCCGGGTCAGCCCGGCACCGGCTGGGCGCGCAGGTCGGCGACCGCGCCCAGCGCGACGTCGAGGTAGCCGCGCAGCGTCTCGGGGTCGTCCAGGTCGAGCGGCCCGCGTACCAGGATCAGCGACACCGCCACCCGGAACAGCGCGTCCACCAGCAGCGACACGTCCACCGGCGGGACGCGTCCGGCGTCGATGTGCTCCTGCATGAGCGGCTGGAGCAGCTTGGAGATGCGGCGGATGGTGGACTCGGCGTTCACCGTGAACACCGGCAGGATGATCTCGGGGACGTCGCGCAGCGCGGCCTGGAGCAGCGGGTGGCGGCGGCCGTAGCCGACGACGAACACCAGCAGGTCCACCAGGTCGTCGCCGGTCCAGGCGGCGGTGCGCAGCCGGGGGATCAGGTCCTCGGCGAAGACCGCGATCTCGCGGCGGACCAGCGCCTCGCGGATGTCCTCGACGGTGCCGCCGTACTTGTAGAGCGTGGGGCGGGAGATCCCGGCGCGGCGGGCGATCGCCGACAGCAGCCGCCCGTTGGCGAAGCCGCCCTCCACCAGGCACTCGGCGGCCGCGTCCAGGATCAGGGCGCGGATCTCGTCGGGCGTCCGGCCGGCCGCCCCCCGGCGGGTCCGGCCGGGCGCCGGAGCGTCGTCCGGGGCGTCGTCCGGCGCGCCGTCAGCCGGTTCGGTCACGGGTCGTCTCGCAGTCATGTCGCGGTGTCAGCCGGTCGTCGCCGACGGGGCGACGGGGTGGGGGTGATGTTGCCCACCCCAACTATAGGACCCTTCTCCCTTGACCAAGGGATCACTTACTATTTACAGTCCAGGGCGCAATCGTAAATCTGGCCCGCGCGGCGGCGGCGACGCGGGACACCCCGGAGGTGGCTGCGGATGATGATCGACCAGGAGTACCGGGACGTGCTGGCGACCCTGTCGGAGGGGTCGGTCGCGCGGCGCTTCGACCCCTACCTCGACATCGACTGGGACTCCCCCGAGTACCGGATCGACCCGGACGACCCGCGCTGGATCCTGCCCGACGACTGCGACCCGCTCGGCGCGCACCCCTGGTACCGGGCGCTGCCGGAGGAGCGGAAGATCGAGATCGGGATGTGGCGGATCGCCAACATCCAGAAGGTCGGCCTCCAGTTCGAGAGCGTGCTGATCCGCGGCATGATGCAGTACGCGATGCGGCTGCCGAACCAGACCCCGGAGTTCCGGTACTGCCTCCACGAGATGACCGAGGAGTGCAACCACATCCAGATGTTCCAGGAGCTGGTCAACCGCATCGGCGTCGACGTGCCGGGCATGCGCGCCGACTACCGCGCGACCTCCCACTTCTGGCACCTGGGCGCCTACCTGCCCATCATCTTCTTCATCGGCATCCTGGCCGGCGAGGAGCCGATCGACCACTTCCAGAAGGACGCCATCCGGCGCGGCGAGGAGCTGCCGCCGGCGCTGCTGCGCACCATGCAGATCCACATCGCCGAGGAGGCGCGGCACATCTCGTTCGCGCACCGCTTCCTCACCGAGCGGGTCCGGCGGCAGACCAGGACGGGCCGCGCGGCCACCTCGCTGGCCTTCCCGATCATCATGCGCTGGCTCGCCGGGGCGATCATGACGCCGCCGCGCGACATGGCCAGGAAGTTCGACATCCCGCGCCAGGTGATGCGCGAGGCGTTCTGGGACAGCCCGAAGTCCCAGGAGATCCTGCGCGCCTACTTCGGCGACGTGCGCACCCTCGCCGAGGAGCTGGGCCTGATGAACGCCGCGTCCCGGCGGCTGTGGAAGAGGCTCGGCATCGACGGCGACGCGTCGCGCTTCCGCAGCGAGCCCCACCGCACCGCCCAGCCCGCCGCCTGAACCCCGGCACGGAGAGGGAACACCCATGACCCACGTGGTCACGCAGTCCTGCTGCAACGACGCCTCCTGCGTCCAGGCCTGCCCGGTGAACTGCATCCACCCCACCCCGGACGAGCCGGACTTCCACACCGCGGAGATGCTGTACGTCGACCCGCGGGCGTGCGTCGACTGCGGGGCCTGCGTGACCGCGTGCCCGGTCGGGGCGATCGTCCCGCACCGGAAGCTGGACGGGGCGCAGCTGCCGTTCCTGGAGATCAACGCCGACTTCTACCGCGACCGGTCCCGCGACGGCCTGCCGGTGCTGGCCCCCGTCCCGCCGCGGCTGAAGGTGAGGGCGCGGCCGACGCCGGCGCGCGTGGCGATCGTCGGGTCCGGGCCCGCCGCGATGTACGCCGCCGACGAGGTGCTGACCGTTCCCGGCGCGCGCGTCGACGTGTACGAGAAGCTGCCCACCCCCTACGGCCTGGCCCGCGCCGGCGTCGCGCCCGACCACCAGGGCACCCGCCGCGTCACCCGGCAGTTCGACACGATCGCCGCGCAGCCCGGTTTCCACCTGCACACCGGCGTCGAGGTCGGCCGCGACGTCACGCACGAGGAGCTGCTGCGCCACCACCACGCCGTCGTCTACGCGGTCGGCGCGTCCGCCGACCGCCGCCTGACGGTCCCGGGCGCGGAGGCGGCGGTGCCGGCCACCGAGTTCACGGCCTGGTACAACGGCCACCCCGACCACGCGCACCGCGCGTTCGACCTGTCGCACCGGCGCGCCGTGGTGATCGGGAACGGCAACGTCGCCCTCGACGTCGCCCGCGTCCTGACCGCCGACCCCGACCGGCTGGCCGCCACCGACATCTCCCCCGCCGCGCTGGCGGCGCTGCGCGGCAGCCGGATCGAGGAGGTCTGGGTGGTCGGGCGGCGCGGCCCGGCGCACTCGGCGTTCACCCTGCCCGAGCTGGTCGGCCTGGCGAACGCGCCGGACGTCGCGGTGTCGGTCCCGGCCGCCGACCTCGACCTCACCGGCGCCGACGAGACCTCCCACTCCCTCCGGCACAAGCTGCGGCTGCTGCGCGAGCTCGCCGGACGCGACGCGGCCGGGGCCCGGCGGCGCGTCGTCCTGCGGTACCTGCTGGCCCCCGAACGCCTCACCGGCGACGGCGTGGACTTCGCCCGCACCGCCCTGGAGGCGCGCGACGGCGCCGTCCACGCCGTTCCGACCGGCGAGGTCGAGCACGTCGAGGCCGGGCTGGTGCTGGCCTCGATCGGCTACCGGGCGCTGCCGGTGCCGGGGCTGCCGTTCGACGAGGCGTCGGGCACCGTCCCGCACACCGCCGGGCGCGTCACCGATGCCGACGCCGCCTACGTCACCGGCTGGATCAAGCGCGGCCCGACCGGGTTCATCGGCACCAACAAGACGTGCGCGCGCGAGACCGTCGCCACGCTCGTGCGGGACTACAACGAGGGCCTCCTCACCGAGCCCGCCGCCGACGTGGCCGAGCTGGAGGCGCTGCTGCGGTCGCGGCGCCCCGACGCGGTCCTCGGCGCGGCCTACGCCTAGCCGGACACGCCCAGGGCCTGTTCCGACGTGGGCCTCAGCCGCGCTCGCCAAGACCTGGTGAGGCGCGAGCCCCCAGGGCGAGCGCCGTGGGCCAGGGCTTCTGCAGCACGAACTAGTCGAAGTCGGGCGCGGCGTGCGGGGCGCCCTTCAGCTCGTGGAAGCCCGGGACGCCCGCGACCAGCAGCGTCCCGTCCCACAGCCGCCCAGCCTCCTCGCCGCGCGGGATGCGGGACAGGACCGGGCCGAAGAACGCGGCGCGCCCGCCGTCCGGCCGCGTCGCCGCGATGATCGGGCTGCCGACGTGCTTCCCGACCAGCCCGATGCCCTCCCGCGTGGAGGCGCGCACCGCGTCGTCGAGGCCGGTGTCCATCGCGGCCCCGGCCAGCTCGACCGGCAGGCCCGCCTCGGTGAGCGCGTCGGGCACGGTCTCGGTCGTCCACTCGCCGCCGTGGACGCGTTCGCCGAGCGCGGTGTAGAAGCGGCCGAGGGCGGCCTGGCCGTGGCGTTCGGTGACCGCGACGCAGATCCGGGCGGGCAGCCACAGGTAGCCCTCGGTGTCGCCCTCGGGATCCTCCTCCTTGTCCTCGTTGAGCGCGGCCAGGCTGAGCAGGTGCCAGTGGACCTCCACCGGGCGGACCTCGGTGACCTCCAGCAGCCAGCGGGAGGCGATCCAGGTGTAGGGGCAGGCCGGGTCGAACCACAGGTCGGCGATCGTCGTGTCCGTCATGCCCCCAGCCTTCCCCGTTTTGGGTGAGACTGGCGTCTCATCGCCTCTTGCCAATCCCCCGGGGAGCCGTGCGATGCTGTTCACCAAGCAAGCATTCGGTCAAACCCCGGGATGGAAGGCGTACCGGCATGCGCGAGCACGATCGGCTGTTCATCGGCGGTGAGTGGGCCGCCCCCGCCGGAACCGGCGTCATCGAGGTGGTCTCCCCGCACACCGAGGAGGTCATCGGCCGCGTCCCCGAGGGCACCGAGGCCGACGTCGACGCCGCCGTGGCCGCCGCGCGCCGGGCGTTCGACCACGGGCCCTGGCCCCGGATGACGCCCGCCGAACGCGCCGCGGTCCTCGGCCGCCTGTCGGCGATCTACGCCGAACGGCAGCAGGAGATGGCCGACCTGGTCACCGCCGAGATGGGCTCGCCGATCCTGTTCTCGATCTTCGGGCAGGCGGCGCTGCCGCAGATGGTGCTCCAGTACTACGTGGACCTCGCCGCCTCCTACCCCTGGGAGGAGGAGCGGCCCGGCATGCTCGGCCCGGTCACCGTGACCCGCGAGCCCGTCGGCGTCGTCGCGGCGGTCTACCCGTGGAACGTCCCGCAGTTCACCCTGATGCTCAAGCTGGCCCCCGCCCTGCTCGCCGGATGCACGGTCGTCGCCAAGCCCTCCCCCGAGACCCCGCTGGACGCCTACCTGCTGGCCGAGTGGGTCCGCGAGGCGGGCGTCCCCGAGGGCGTGATCAACTTCGTTCCGGCGGGCCGCGAGGTCGGCGCGTACCTGGTGGCGCACCGCGACGTCGACAAGGTCGCCTTCACCGGCTCCACCGCCGCCGGACGCCAGATCGGCGAGGTCTGCGGCCGCCAGCTCAAGCCCGTCACCCTGGAGCTCGGCGGCAAGTCCGCGGCGATCATCCTGGAGGACGCCGACCTGGCGACCACCATCGAGGGCTTCAAGATGGCGTCGCTGATGAACAACGGCGAGGCGTGCGCCGCGCAGACCCGCATCCTGGCCCCGCGCGGCCGCTACGACGAGGTCGCCGACGCCCTCACCGCGATGGTCGCGGGCCTGAACGTCGGCGACCCCGCCGACTACGGCACCGAGATCGGCCCGCTGGTGGCCCGCCGCCAGCAGGAACGCGTCGAGAACTACATCCGCGTCGGCCAGGACGAGGGCGCCAAGCTGCTCACCGGCGGCCTCACCCGCCCGCACGACCGCGGCTGGTACGTCGCCCCGACCGTGTTCGGCGACGTGTCCAACGACATGCGCATCGCCCGCGAGGAGATCTTCGGCCCGGTGCTGGCGCTGATCCCCTACGACGACGAGGACGACGCGGTCCGCATCGCCAACGACAGCGACTACGGCCTCGGCGGCTCGGTCTGGACCGCCGACGTGGACCACGGCGTCGAGGTCGCCCGCCGCATCCGCACCGGAAGCTGCGGCGTCAACCTCTACGTGCTGGATCCCAACACCCCGTTCGGCGGCTACAAGGACAGCGGCCTGGGCCGCGAGCTGGGCCCCGAGGGCCTGACCGCCTACCTGGAGCACAAGGCCATCCCCCGTCCCCACCCGGCTTCCTGACCCGCCCCCTGATCCCCCGTGTCCACCGTTCGGTGGACACGGGGGATCAGCCTTTCCGAAGCCGATCGGGTGATGTGGGGGCGCCCCGGCGGCCGCGACGCTGGAGGCATGCGTCACACGGTCATCGAGGTCGAGGACCTCGGCAAGAGGTACGGGGGACGGCCCGTGCTGGACGGCGTCTCCTTCACCGTCGCGGAGGGCGAGATCTTCGGGATCCTCGGGCCGAACGGGGCCGGGAAGACCACCGCCGTCGAGTGCGTGGAGGGGCTGCGCGTTCCCGACACCGGGACCGTCCGGGTGCTCGGGATGGACCCGCACGCCCAGGGCGACCGCCTGCGCGAGCGCATCGGCGTCCAGCTCCAGGAGACCGGGCTGCCCGGGTCCATCAGGGTCGGAGAGGCGCTGGAGCTGTACTCCTCGTTCTACCGCGAGCCCCGCGACCTGCCGGGGCTGCTCGCCGAATGGGGGCTGGAGGACAAGCGGAACGTCCGCTACTCCAAGCTGTCGGGCGGCTGGCGGCAGCGCGTTCACATCGCGCTCGCCCTGGTGGGGCGCCCGCGCGTCGCGTTCCTGGACGAGCTGACCACCGGGCTGGACCCGCAGGCCCGCCGCGACACCTGGCGGCTGATCCGCCGGGTGCGGGAGTCCGGCGTCACCGTCGTGCTGATCAGCCACTTCATGGACGAGGTCGAGGAGCTGTGCGACCGGGTCACCGTGCTGGACGGCGGCCGGGTCCGCGCCACCGGCACCCCCGCCGAGCTGATCGCGCGGGCGGGCGGCGAGCACCGGATGAGCTTCCGTCCCGTCGACGACCTCGACCCGTCGCTGGTGACGTCCCTGCCCGGCGTGACCGGCGTGGAACGCGACGGCCGCCGCGTCGTCGTCACCGGCACGGGCGACTTCGCCACCGCCGTCACCGCCGCCCTGGCCCGCGACCACGTCCTGGTCGCCGAGCTGCGCATCGACCGGCGCACCCTCGACGACGCCTACCTGGCCCTCACCGGCCGCCCCCTGGAGGTCTGATGCTCGGCAGGATCATCGCCGTCGAGTTCCGGCTGCGGATGCGCGAGCTGCTCACCCCGCTGTTCGCGCTGGCGCTGCCGCTGGCCCTGCTGTTCGGGTTCGGGCTGGTCCCCGGCGCCGACCGACCCGCCGAGGGCCTGGGCGGGCAGGCCCTCACCGAGTACATGGCCGCGCTCGGCATCGCCGTCGCGTTCGCGATCCTGGCGCTGATGATGATGCCGGGCGTGCTGTCGGACTACCGGGAGAAGGGCGTGCTGCGGCGGATGCGCGCCACCCCCGTGAGACCGTCGGCCCTGCTGCTCGCCCAGCTCGTCGTCAACGCGGGCGCGGCACTGGTGTCGGTCGCGACGCTGCTCGCCGTCGGGACGGCGGTGTTCGGCACCGCCCTGCCGCGCGACCCGGCCGCGTTCGCCGCCGCCGCGCTGCTGTGCCTGGGGGCGCTGCTGGCGATCGGCGCGCTGGTCACCGCCGTGTCCCCGTCGGCGCGGGCCGGGAACGCCCTCGGCTCGCTGCTGTTCTTCCCCAGCCTGTTCTTCGCCGGGGTGTACCTGCCCTACGACAAGATGCCGGGCCCCCTCCAGCGCGTCTGCGACCTCACCCCGCTCGGCGCGGGCCTGCGGGCGATGCGGGACGCCTGGATGGGGCACGACGTCCGGATCTCCCAGTTGGCGATAATGGCCCTCTACGGGCTGGTCGCCACCGTGGCCGCTGCCAGACTCTTCCGGTGGGAGTAGACGAGATGGACGGGCCGACGGCCGGGCTGGAGGCATGGCAGCGCCGCGAACGCTTCGGCCTGTCGGCCGTGCCGCACGTGTCACTGGCGGTGGCGACCGTCCTCGCGCTGCTGGTCGACCACTCCTCGCCCGGACGCGTCCTGGCCATGCTGGCGCTGGCCGGGGCCACCGCGCT
The DNA here is from genome assembly GCF_001552175.1 of Actinomadura kijaniata NBRC 14229. Classification (GTDB taxonomy): domain Bacteria; phylum Actinomycetota; class Actinomycetes; order Streptosporangiales; family Streptosporangiaceae; genus Spirillospora; species Spirillospora kijaniata. The sequence continues at coordinate 5,167 of NZ_BCQR01000225.1, read as the reverse complement.
GTGGGTCACCTGGATGGCGTTCCGGTACACCCGCTGGCGGAACCGGCCCCTGCCCGGCACCCTCTCCTACGTCGGGCTGCTCGGCCTGCTCACCGCGCTGGTCCTCGTCAACCCGATGTTCGGGTTCGCGATCATCTCCGGCTACCTGTACGCGTTCCTGCTGCCCGCCGCCTGGCGCGTCCCCGGCGTGGTCGCCACCGCGTCGCTGGCGGCGGTGTCCCAGATCGGCGGCATCGGCAACATCACCGCCGAGAGCTGGCCGGTCTGGCTGGGGATGCTCACGGTGAACGCGCTGATGGCCGGGGCGTTCGCCTTCTTCGCCTGGCGCGGCGACCAGGAGTCCCTGCGCCGCAAGGCGATGATCGAGCAGCTCGCCGAGGCCAACGTCCGGCTGGAACGGGCCATGGCCGAGAACACCGGGCTCCAGGCCCAGCTGCTCGCCCAGGCCCGCGAGGCGGGCGTCCACGACGAGCGCCAGCGGATGGCCGGGGAGATCCACGACACCATCGCCCAGGGCCTGGCCGGGGTCGTCACCCAGCTCCAGGCCGCCAAGCAGGCGCGCGACGACGAGACGCGGCGGCTGCGGCACATCGACCTGGCGCAGCGGATGGCGCGCGAGAGCCTGACGGAGGCGCGGCGTTCGGTGCGCGCGCTGCGGCCCCAGGCCCTGGAGGACGCGGCGCTGCCCGACGCGCTCGCCGAGACCGCGCGGCGCTGGAGCGACGACCACGGCGTTCCCGCCGAGGTCACCACGACCGGTACCGTGCGGCCCATGCATCCGGAGGTGGAGGGAACGCTGCTGCGCACCGCGCAGGAGGCCCTCGCGAACGTCGCCAAGCACGCGGGCGCGACCCGCGTCGCGGTCACCCTGTCCTACATGGGCGACGTGGTGACCCTCGACGTCCGCGACGACGGCACCGGATTCGCACCCGAGCTGGTCCGGCCACGCGAGGACGGCGGCTACGGGCTGACCGCGATGCGCCGCCGAGTGAGCCGCGTCGCCGGAACCCTGGAAATCGAGTCCGAGCCGGGCCTGGGCACCGCCATCTACGCGAGCGTCCCAGCCGTCCCCACCGGAACCCCCGCATGACCCCCGGAACAAACACCGATCCACCCGACGACGCGGACGACGGTCCGATCGGGTTGCTGATCGTTGATGATCATCCGGTGGTGCGGGACGGGCTGCGCGGCATGTTCACCGGTGTGCCCGGCGTCGCCGTGCTCGGCGAGGCCGCCGACGGCGCGGAGGCGGTCCGGCTGGCCGAGGAGCTGCGGCCCGACGTGGTGCTGATGGACCTGCGGATGCCCGGCACCGACGGCGTCACCGCGATCAGGCGGATGGCCGAACGGGGCCTGCCCGCGCGGGTGCTGGTGCTGACCACGTTCGACACCGACCGCGACGTGCTGCCCGCCGTCGAGGCGGGCGCGACCGGCTACCTGCTGAAGGACGCGCCGCAGGAGGAACTGCTGCGCGGGGTGCGGGCGGCGGCGCGCGGCGGGTCGGTGCTGTCGCCGTCGGTGGCGGCGCTGCTGCTCCAGCGCCTGCGCGCCCCCGTCCAGGCGCCTCCCGCCGAGCCCCTCAGCCCCCGCGAGCTGGAGGTGCTGGACCTGGTCGCGCGCGGCGCGACCAACCGGGAGGCCGCCGCGAAGCTGTTCGTCAGCGAGGCGACCGTCAAGACCCACCTGCTGCACGTCTACGCCAAGCTCGGCGTCAACGACCGCGCCGCCGCCGTCGCCGCCGCGTTCGACCGCGGCCTGCTACGCCCCGGCGACCGGTGACCCGAGCACCGCGGCGTGGGCGGCGTCCAGGCGGGCGAGCTCGCTCTTGAGGCGGTCGCACACCTCCTTGAGGTGGACCGCGGACGCGTCCTCGTCGACCGCGTCACCCAGCGCGACCGCCGCCTCCCGCACCGACGCCATGCGTTCGTGCAGTTCGCCGACCAGCGTCACGCCCCGCACCAGGTCCGTCAGGCCGGGGACCAGCCCACTCATGATCGCCGCCTGCTCACGGGCGCGGCGGCGGGCCCGGTGCAGCTCGATGAAGATCTCCACCTTGGAGCGCAGCACCCACGGGTCGAACGGCTTGACCAGGTAGTCCACCGCCCCGGCGGCGTACCCGCGGAACGCCAGGTCCGGTTCGCTGCGCGCCGCCGTCAGGAAGATGATCGGAACGTCGCGGGTCCGGTCCTTCCGCTTGATGTGATAGGCCGTCTCGAAGCCGTCCATCTCCGGCATCACGACGTCCAGCAGGATCACCGCGAAGTCGTCGGTCATCAGCGCCCGCAGCGCGTCCTCCCCCGACCGCGCCGACACGACCCGGGCGTCCACGTTCTTGAGGATCGCCGCCAGGGCGATCAGATTCTCCTCCTGGTCATCGACCAGCAGCACACGAGTCGTGTCATCCATGAACGGTTCCGTTCTGCTGGTCACTGGACTTCCTCTGATCGGCGGGCTTCTCCCCGTCGGGGGGCTTCCTCCCATCGGTGGAAGGGTTCCCCTCCTCGGTGGGGTGTTGTTCGTCGGCGGGTTTCGGGGTGTCGAGCCAGTGGCGGAGGACCGCGAACAGTCGTTCGATCTCCACCGGCTTGGTGACGTGGTCCGACATTCCGGCGGCCAGGCACTTGTCCTGGTCGCCCTTCATCGCCTTGGCGGTCAGCGCGACGATCGGCAGCCCGGCGAACCTCGGCATCGCGCGGATCTCCCGGGTGGTGGCGTAGCCGTCCAGCTCCGGCATCATCACGTCCATGAACACCAGCGCGATGCCGTCCTCGCGTTCCAGGGTCTCGATGCCCTTGCGTCCGTCGCCGGCGTAGAGCACCCGCATCCCCGACCGCTCCAGCACGGTCGACAGCGCGAACACGTTGCGGATGTCGTCGTCGATGATCAGCACCGTGCGGCCCTCGAACAGCGGGTCGCGGGCCACGACCGGGCCCGGGTCGGCCAGCCGCGCGGCCGTCTCGATCCGCGCGTCCGGGCCGGGCAGCGGCGTCACCGTCAGGCCCGCCGGGACGTCCACGCCGTCGCCGGACGGGTCCGCCGCGCCGGGGCCGTGCGGGCTGCGCTCGGGCAGGTACAGCACGAACGTGCTGCCGTGCCCCGGGATGCTGCGCGCCCTGATCTCCCCGCCCAGCAGCTCGGCGATCTCCCGGCAGATCGACAGGCCCAGCCCCGTGCCGCCGTACTTGCGGCTGGTGGTGCCGTCGGCCTGCTGGAACGCGTCGAAGATGACCTCCAGCTTGCCCGGCGCGATGCCGACGCCGGTGTCGATGACGCTGAACGCGATCACCCGTTCGGCGGCGTGCAGCGCCGGTGACCCGAACACCACCCCGCCGGCGACCGAGACCTCCAGCCGGACCGCGCCCTCGCTGGTGAACTTGATGGCGTTGGACAGCAGGTTCCGGACGATCTGCTGGAGCCGCTGCTCGTCGGTGCGCAGCGTGCGCGGCAGGTCGTCGGCCAGCGCCACCTCGAAGTCCAGGCCCTGTTCGACGGCCACGTGCCGGAACGTCACCTCGACGTAGTCCACCAGCTTGGCCAGCGGGATGTCCTCGGGGTGGATCTCCATCTTGCCCGCCTCGATCTTGGACAGGTCGAGGATGTCGTCGATCAGCTGGAGCAGGTCGCGGCCCGCGCCGTAGATCGTGCGGGCGAACTGCACCTGCTCGTCGGTGAGGTTGCCGTCGGGGTTGGCCCACATCAGCTTGGCCAGCAGCAGCAGGCTGTTCAGCGGGGTGCGCAGCTCGTGCGACATGTTGGCCAGGAAGTTGGACTTGTAGCGCGAGGACAGGGCGAGCTGCTCGGCGCGTTCCTCCAGGGCGCGGCGGGCCTGCTCGATCTCGGTGTTCTGCACCTCGATCTCGCGGTTCTGCTGGGCCAGCAGCGCCGCCTTCTCCTCCAGCTCGGCGTTGGAGCGGCGCAGCTCGCCCTGCTGGCGCTGCAGCTCGGCCGAGCGTTCCTGGAGCTCGTGGGTGAGGCGCTGCGACTCGGCCAGCAGCGACTCGGTGCGCGCGTTCGCGATGATCGTGTTGATCGCCACGCCGATGGTGTGCACGAACTGGTCGAAGAACGCCAGGTGCACGTCCGAGAACCGGCTGAACGCCGCCAGCTCGATCACGCCGAGCACCTCGTCCTCGAACACGATCGGCAGCACCACCACGCACGCCGGGGCGGCCTCGCCCAGCCCGGAGGAGATCTTGATGTAGTCGGGCGGGGCGTCGACGATGATGAGGCGCTTGCGCTCCACCGCGGCCTGGCCGACCAGCCCCACCCCGAACTCGATCTCCTCCTTGCGGCGGTGGTGGCCGCGGTACCCGTAGCCCGCGATCAGCCGCAGGACCGGTTCGCGGCCCTTCTCCCGCTGCGCCAGGAAGAACGCGCCGTAGTGCGCGGCGACCAGCGGCGTCAGCTCCGACAGGATCAGCCCGGCGACCTCGACCAGGTCGCGGTGGCCCTGCATGAGCCCGGCGATGCGGGCGAGGTTGCTCTCCAGCCAGTCCTTGGCGCGGGTGGTCTCGCGGAGGTTGGCCACCATCAGGTTGACGTTGTCCTTGAGCTCGGCGACCTCGCCCTGCGCCACGACGGTGATGGAGCGGGTCATGTCGCCGCGCGCGACGGCGCTGGCGACCTCGGCGATGGCGCGGACCTGGGTGGTGAGGTTGGAGGCGAGCAGGTTCACGTTGTCGGTCAGGTCCTTCCACACCCCGGACGCGCCGGGGACCTGCGCCTGGCCGCCGAGCTCTCCGCGGCTGCCGACCTCGCGGGCGACGCGGGTCACCTCGGAGGAGAACGCCGACAGCGTGTCCACCATCGTGTTGATGGTGGTCTTGAGCTCCAGGATCTCGCCCTGGGCGTCCACGTCGATCTTCTTGGTGAGGTCGCCGTTGGCGACGGCGGTGGTGACCTGCGCGATGTTGCGGACCTGGTAGGTGAGGTTGTTGGCCATCGCGTTGACGTTGTCGGTGAGGTCCTTCCACACCCCGGACGCGCCGCGCACGCGGGCCTGGCCGCCGAGCTCGCCCTCGGTGCCGACCTCGCGGGCGACGCGGGTCACCTCGTCGGCGAACGCCGACAGCGTGTCCACCATCGTGTTGATGGTGGTCTTGAGCTGGAAGATCTCGCCGCGCGCGTCCACGGTGATCTTCTTGGTGAGGTCGCCGCCCGCGACGGA
>NZ_BCQR01000224.1 GCF_001552175.1 Actinomadura kijaniata NBRC 14229 | reverse complement strand
GGGCGGGCGGCACGCCGCCCCGCTGGGCGCGCACCCCGCGCTGGCGCGGCTGGCGGCGCTGCGCTACGTCGAGGCGCTGGCGGCGGCCCTGTCCGGCAACGGCTGAGCCCCGCCGCGCGACCGGGACGCGACGACGACCCGCCACGTCCTGGCACGTGGCGGGTCGTCGCGCTGTTCGGCGGGCCGGTCGGCGGGACCGGTCAGCGGTTCCGGAACTCCGGGCGGCGCTTCTCCAGCGTCGCCGTCATGCCCTCCGCCAGGTCCTCGGTGAAGAACGCCAGCGTCTGGATCCCCGTCTCGGCCATGAGCTGCTGGCGCAGTCCGGGCGCGTCCAGGGACAGGTTGAGCAGCTCCTTGGTGCGGCGCAGCCCGTAGGGGGAGCGGGCGAGCAGCTCGCCGGCGAGCGCGTGCGCGCCCGCCAGGTCCCCGCCCTCCCCGGTCCGCTCGGTGACCAGGCCCAGCGCGTCGGCCTCGTCGAGGGTGAGCCGCCGCGCCCGGTAGAAGATCTCGGCCGCCCTGGCGGGGCCGACCAGCCGGGGCAGCAGCCACGACAGGCCGCAGTCCCCCGCCGACAGCCCCAGGTCCGTGAACGGCACCACGAACCGCGTCGTCGGGTCGGCCACGCGCAGGTCGCACGCCAGCGCCCAGGACACGCCCATCCCGGCCACCGGGCCGTGCAGCGCCGCGATGACCGGCTGCGGGATCTCCCGCAGCCGCGCGGTCACCTCGCCGCCGCGCGCGATGCCCCGGTAAATACGCTGGACGCGGCCCTCGCCGCCGCCTCCCGGGTCGCCGCCCTGCAGGTCCATGCCCGAGCAGAAGCCGCGGCCCTCGCCGGTGAGGATGACGACGCGGGTGTCGGCGTCGCGCATCAGCTCGTTGAGGACGTCGAGCATCTCCTCGGTCAGCGCCCCGGTGACGGCGTTCAGGCGCTCCGGGCGGGACAGGGTGATGGTGAGCACCCCGTCCCGCCGGTCGAGCTTGAGGTCTCCCATGGGGGGACGGGTCAGGAGGTGAGCTGCTGGATCAGCGGGCCCATCTGCTCGCCCACGTTGCGGAAGACGGTCAGCGGCTCGTCGGCGCTGACCGCCGCCCAGTTGTCGCGCACCGCCTCGACGGTGAGGGTCTCCTTCTGGCCGTAGCCGGGGCCCTCCGCCACGAAGATCTTGGCGATGCGGCCGCCGCCGACGGTGTAGACCTCGCCGGAGTCCGGGACGTCCTCGTGGGCCAGCCACGCCACCAGCGGGGTGACCTGCTCCACGCCCAGCTTGTCGGCGAAGTCGGCGGGCAGCAGGTCCTCGGTCATGCGGGTCCAGGCGACTGGGGCGATGGCGTTGGCCTTGATGTTGTACTTGGCGCCCTCGTGGGCCAGGGTCTTGGTGAAGCCGACCAGGCCCATCTTGGCGGTGGCGTAGTTGGCCTGGCCGAAGTTGCCGAACAGGCCCGCCGGGGACGAGGTGTTGACGATGCGGCCGTAGGAGTTCTCCCGCAGGTGCGGCCAGGCGGCGCTGCTGACCAGGAACGAGCCGCGCAGGTGCACGGCGATGACCGCGTCGAACTCCTCCACGGTCATGTTCTTGAACGACTTGTCGCGCAGGATGCCCGCGTTGTTGACCACGATGTCGATCTTGCCGAACGTGTCCAGCGCCGTCCGCACGATCGCCTGCGCGCCCTCGGGGGTGGCGACGTTGTCGGGGTTGGCGACGGCCTCGCCACCGTGCTTCTTGATCTCCTCGACGACCTCCTGGGCGGGGCCCGCCGAGGCGCCCGCGCCGGTGCGGTCGCCGCCCAGGTCGTTGACGACGACCTTGGCGCCGCGGGCGGCCAGCTCCAGCGCGTGCTGGCGACCGAGGCCGTGCCCGGCCCCGGTGACGACCGCGACCCGACCGTCGTAGCGCAGTTCCGACATCCCTGTCTCCTCACGTCCGCACCCGACGCGCACCGCACGCCGGTGGTGCCCGGCCAACTACGCCTCCGGGTAATCACCCGGGGGTTACCCAGTGGTACCACGAAAACCGAATCCCGCTCGGCGGCGCCCCCGGCCGAGCGTCAGAAACCTGGAGGGTTCCTGGAAAATCGCGGCAAATCTCCGGGTTCCCGTGCGGGAAGCGCGTAGTCTCCGTGTCTCCACCGTCCCGATACCCACCCCAGCGAGCATGGAGCCGCCCATGCACGGTGCCTCCTCTTCTCCCACCGGTCCCGCGCCCCGCCCGCTCCGGGTGGTGCAGTGGGCGACCGGCGCGCTCGGCCGCACCGCGATCCGGGCCGTGCTCAACCGCCCCGACCTGGAACTGGTCGGCGCGTGGGTGCACGATCCGGTCAAGGCCGGGACCGACGTCGGGACGCTGGCCGGGGTCGGGCCGGTCGGGATCACCGCCACCGGCCGGCTGGAGGAGGTGATGGAGCTGGCCCCCGACTGCGTGGTCTACGCGCCCGCCGACTACGACGACCCGGCCTCCCAGCTCGACAACGTCTGCGCGCTGCTCTCCGCCGGGTCCAACGTCGTCGCCACCAACGGCTTCGTCTACCCGCACGCGCGCGGCCCGCGCCTGGTCGGCGCGCTGGAGCGGGCCTGCGAGCGCGGCGCGTCCTCGATCCACGGCAGCGGCGTCAACCCCGGCTTCATGTCCGACGTCCTGCCGCTGGTGCTGTCCCGGCTGTCCCGTGACATCACCCACATCTACACGCGGGAGTGCTCGGACTTCTCCACCCACCCGTCGTGGCGGCTCGTGCACCACACCGTCGGGTTCGGCCGGTCCGAGTGCGACTACCTGCGGGTGCTGCGGCCCGCCCGCGCCGTGATGCGGTCGCTGTTCGGCGAGAGCCTGCACCTGGTGGCGGCCGGGCTGGGCCTGGAGCTCGACGAGATCGACGTCACCGTGGACCACCGGCTGGCCGGGACCGAGCTGAAGATCGCCTCCGGGGTGATCCCGGCGGGCACGGTGGCGGCGACGCGCTGGACGTTCAACGCCATGGCGGGCGGCCGCCCGGTGCTGACCACCGAGGTGATCCACAAGGCGGACGCGGCGCGGACGCCCGAGTGGGGCGAGCCCGGCTACGCGGTGCGGGTGGACGGCCGACCGCCGATGACGCTGACGACCGGCCCCGAGTGGGTGTCCAACGGGGTGGCGGCCGCCGCCGCGCACGCCGTCAACGCGATCCCGACGGTGTGCCGGGCCGAGCCGGGCATCCGCACCTTCCTGGACCTGCCGCCGGTCACCGGGCGGCCGGTCCACTGATCAGGGGGCGGCCCGCTCCGGCCCGGCCACCACCGCCACCGCGAGGGCGGCCGCCAGGCCCCGGCCGGCCTGCCTGGCGAAGTGCTCGAACGCCGACCACGTTGAACAGCGGGAACTTCGGACAGGGCAGCGGGGCGCAGCCGACCAGCGCGGGCACCAGCGCCCGCGGCAGCCCGCCGACCAGGGCGTTGAAATGCTCCAGCACGGTGTCCCCCGCCACCTTCGGAAAAGAGCCGCCGGGCGGGCGGAAGGCCCGCGCTCCCCGTCGGCGGCCGGAGGTTATCGTAGCGGCGACGGTGGATCGGGCCCGAGGAGGCTGACATGACCGCGCGGGAGCTCGACGGCGGCCGGTTCGTACGGCAGGCCAACCGGTTCACCGACACGATCACCGCGGACGGCGAGGGCGGGTACCCCGCCGAGCCCGGCCGCTACCGGCTGTTCGTCTCGCTCGCCTGCCCCTGGGCGCACCGCACGCTGATCGTGCGGCGGCTGCTGGGGCTGGAGGAGGCGATCCCGGTGGCGGTGGTGGACCCGATCCGCGACGAACGCGGCTGGCGGTTCCCCGAGCCCGACCCGGTGACCGGCGCGACGTTCCTGTCGGAGCTGTACCTCGCGACCGACCCCGGCTACGAGGGCCGGTACACCGTGCCGTGTATCTGGGACACCGTCACCGGGCGGCTGGTCACCAACGACTTCCCGGCGATCACGATCATGATGGGGAGCGCGTTCGCCGCGTTCCGCTCCCCCGGCGCGCCCGACCTGTACCCGGCGGAGCTGCGCGAGGAGATCGACGAGCTGAACGGGCTCGTCTACACGACCGTCAACAACGGGGTCTACAAGGCCGGGTTCGCCACCTCCCAGGACGCCTACGAGGAGGCGGTGGAGGCGCTGTTCGCCACGCTCGACCGGCTGGAGGAACGCCTCGCCTCCCGCCGCTACCTGTTCGGCGACCGGCTGACCGAGGCCGACGTGCGGCTCTACCCGACGCTGGCCCGGTTCGACGCCGTCTACCACGGCCACTTCAAGTGCAACCTGAGGCAACTGGCCGACCACCCGAACCTGTGGGGCTACGCCCGGGACCTGTACGCGGTCCCGGCGTTCGGGGAGACCACCGACTTCGACCAGATCAAGCGCCACTACTACGTCACACAGCGCAACATCAATCCCTCGGGCGTCGTGCCCCGGGGGCCGCTGCTGGACTGGACCGCCCCGCACGGCCGGGACCGGGTCGGCGGATCCGGCGATCACCGATCCTGACGATCACCACACGCGGCGATCAATATCCTGGCGTTCCGCAAGGCAAGCCCCGATCCTCAGCGAGAGGTTTTCCCCGTCATGCGCAGCGCGTTCTTCGGCAACCTGGACGCCGGGCAGCAGCTCCCCGGCCACTTCGCCCTCCAGAACCCCCGGATGCTCCGGGTCCACCTGAACGGCGAGGTCGTCGCCCGGCAGGGGTCGATGGTGGCGTTCCAGGGCCAGATGGACTTCGAGTACCAGGGCGCCGGCGGCATCGGCAAGTTCATGAAGAAGGTGCTGACCGGCGAGGGCGCTCCGCTGATGCGGGCGCGCGGGCAGGGCCTGCTGTTCCTGGCGCACAACGCCGAGGACATCCACCTGTTCTACCTGGAGAACGAGGCGATCACCGTCAACGGGGCCAACATCCTGGCCTACGACTCCCACCTGCAGACCGACATCCGCAAGGTGGAGGGCGCGGGCATGATGGCGGGCGGCCTGTTCAACACCACGATCGCGGGCACCGGCTGGGTCGCGCTGCACACCCACGGCACGCCGGTGATGCTGGACGCCGGGCGGGCCCCGACGTTCGCCGACGCGCAGTCGGCCGTCGCCTGGAGCAGCACCCTGCAGATCGGGGTCAACCGCACGATCAAGGCCGCCGCGCTGATCGGCCGGGGCAGCGGCGAGGCGGTGCAGCTCGCCTTCCAGCCGACCCAGGGCTCCAGCAACTTCGTCCTGGTCCAGGCCAGCGAGGGCCCCACGGTGCCGCCGCACACCCACTGACGCACCCGCCGGCGGAGCCCGGCGCCGGAGGGGGTCGGCGGAAACCCCTGTGGCAACGCGTGTCCCGGCGGTTCCACCGCCGGGAGGCGACATATGTGAGATCTTGGCCGGAACGGGTCGTGGCGGCGGGGGAAACCTCCGGAAACCTCCGTCACGTCGGCGGGGGCTGCCGTGCTTGCAGTTCCCGCCCCAAAAGGCGAGTAGCCTTGACTCGTCTCAGAACTCACCTGCGAGCAGCGGAAGAGGGCGATCTCCGCCGTGTCGACAGAGTCGTCGCAATCTAGTGCCGACCCCAAGCTGACCGACTTCGGTGCCAACGAGTGGCTGGTTGACGAGCTGTACCAGAAGTACCTCGAAGACCCGAACTCGGTTGACGAAGCCTGGTGGAACTTCTTCGCGGACTACCAGCCGGACTCCCGGCCGTCCGCCACCGACCAGGAGCCGGGCAAGACGGCCAACGGCACGGCGGCCGCTCCGCCGAAGGCCGCGCCGAAGGCCGACGGCCGCGCGACCGCGCCGGCCCCGGCCAGGGCCGAGCCCGCCGCCAAGGCGGCCCCCGCGGCCAAGAAGTCCCCCGCCCCGGCGATCCCCGCCGGCGCCGAGGAGGTCAAGCTGCGCGGCGTGGCCGCCCGGACGGCCGCCAACATGGACCTGAGCCTGTCGGTGCCGACGGCCACCAGCGTCCGCGCGGTCCCGGCCAAGCTGTTGATCGACAACCGGATTGTGATCAACAACCACCTGAAGCGCGGGCGCGGCGGCAAGGTCTCGTTCACCCACCTGATCGGCTTCGCCATCGTCAGGGCGCTGGCGGCCATGCCGGAGATGAACAACGCCTACACCGAGGTCGACGGCAAGCCGACGCTGGTCAAGCCGGAGCACGTCAACTTCGGGCTGGCCATCGACCTGCAGAAGGACGACGGCCAGCGGCAGCTCGTGGTGCCGAACATCAAGGCGGCCGACACCCTCGACTTCCGCCAGTTCTGGGCCTCCTACGAGGAGCTCGTCCGCAAGGCGCGCAACAACAAGCTGACCCTGGAGGACTACCAGGGCACCACGATCTCCCTGACCAACCCGGGCACCATCGGCACGGTCCACTCGGTGCCGCGCCTGATGCCGGGCCAGGGCACGATCATCGGCGTCGGCGCGATGGAGTACCCGGCCGAGTTCGCCGGGGCGTCGGAGGACACGCTGTCCCGCATGGGGATCAGCAAGGTCATGACGCTGACCTCCACCTACGACCACCGCATCATCCAGGGCGCCCAGTCCGGCGACTTCCTGCGCCGCATCCACCAGCTGCTGCTGGGCGAGGACGGCTTCTACGACGAGATCTTCGAGGCGCTGCGCATCCCGTACGAGCCGGTGCGCTGGGTCAAGGACATCTCCGCCACCCACGAGGACGACGTCGCCAAGGTCGCCCGCGTCCACGAGCTGATCCACGCCTACCGGGTCCGCGGCCACCTGATGGCCGACACCGACCCGCTGGAGTACAAGCAGCGGCGCCACCCGGACCTGGACATCCTCAAGCACGGCCTCACCCTGTGGGACCTGGAGCGGGAGTTCGCGACCGGCGGGTTCGGCGGCGAGCCGACCATGAAGCTGCGCGACATCCTGGGCGTGCTGCGCATGGCCTACTGCCGCACCGTCGGCATCGAGTACATGCACATCCAGGACCCCGAGGAGCGCGCCTGGATCCAGGAGCGCGTCGAGGTCCCGCACGACAAGCCCTCCCGTGAGGAGCAGCTGCACATCCTGCGGCGGCTCAACAGCGCCGAGGCGTTCGAGACGTTCCTGCAGACCAAGTTCGTCGGCCAGAAGCGGTTCTCGCTGGAGGGCGGCGAGTCGGTCATCCCGCTGCTGGACGCGGTGATCTCCTCGGCCGCGCAGGCGCACCTGGACGAGGTCGTCATCGGCATGGCCCACCGCGGCCGGCTGAACGTCCTGGCCAACATCGTCGGCAAGTCCTACGGGCAGATCTTCGGTGAGTTCGAGGGCAACCTCGACCCGCGCAGCGCCCAGGGCTCCGGCGACGTGAAGTACCACCTGGGCGCCAGCGGCGACTTCGTCGCCCCCGACGGCTCCAAGATCCGCACCGAGCTGGTCGCCAACCCGTCCCACCTGGAGACGGTCGACCCGGTGCTGGAGGGCGTCGCCCGCGCCAAGCAGGACGTCCTGGACGTCGGCGAGGCGGGCTTCACCGTCCTGCCGATCCTCATCCACGGCGACGCGGCGTTCGCCGGGCAGGGCGTGGTCGCCGAGACCCTGAACCTGTCGCAGCTGCGCGGCTACCGCACCGGCGGCACCGTGCACGTGATCATCAACAACCAGGTCGGCTTCACCACGGCTCCGGAGTACTCGCGCTCCACCGTGTACTCCACCGACGTGGCCCGGATGATCCAGGCGCCGATCTTCCACGTCAACGGCGACGACCCCGAGGCGTGCGCCCGGGTGGCGCAGCTCGCGTTCGAGTACCGCCAGACGTTCAAGAAGGACGTCGTCATCGACATGGTCTGCTACCGGCGGCGCGGCCACAACGAGTCGGACAACCCCTCGTTCACCCAGCCGCTGATGTACGACCTGATCGACGCCAAGCGGTCGGTCCGCAAGCTCTACACCGAGGCCCTGATCGGCCGCGGCGACATCACGGTCGAGGAGGCCGAGGCGGCGCTGCGCGACTACCAGGAGCAGCTGGAGCGCGCGTTCACCGAGACCCGCGAGGCCGCCAAGAAGCCGCTGGAGCCCGGCTCGGTCGTCAAGCCCGACGTCGAGGAGTCGATCCCGATCGACCACTCCTCGGTCGGCACCGCGATCTCCACCGAGACCGTCAAGCGGATCATCGAGTCGCAGGTCACGCTGCCCGACGGCTTCAGCGTCCACCCGCGCCTCCAGCCGATCCTCCAGCGCCGCGTGCAGTCGGTCGAGGACGGCACGATGGACTGGGCGACCGGTGAGCTGCTGGCGTTCGGCTCGCTGCTGATCGACGGCCACCCGGTCCGGCTGGTCGGCCAGGACTCGCGGCGCGGCACGTTCGGCCAGCGCCACGCGGTGCTGGTGGACCGCAAGACCGGCGAGGAGCACACCCCGCTCAAGCAGTTCGGGCAGGGCGTGTCGAAGTTCTACGTCCACGACTCGCTGCTCAGCGAGTACGCGGCGCTGGGCTTCGAGTACGGCTACTCCATGACCCGCCCGGACGCGCTGGTGATGTGGGAGGCGCAGTTCGGCGACTTCGTCAACGGCGCCCAGTCGGTGATCGACGAGTACATCTCCTCGGGCGAGCAGAAGTGGGGCCAGCGCTCCGGCGTCGTCCTGCTGCTGCCGCACGGCTACGAGGGCCAGGGCCCCGACCACTCGTCGGCCCGCATCGAGCGGTTCCTCCAGCTGTGCGCCGAGGACAACATGACCGTGGTGTACCCGACCACGACGGCGAACTACTTCCACCTGCTGCGCTGGCAGGTGATGTCGCAGCGCAACAAGCCGCTGATCGTGTTCACGCCGAAGTCGCTGCTGCGCCACAAGGCCGCCGCCGCGAGCGTCGACCAGATCACCGAGGGCCGCTTCCTGCCGGTCATCCCCGAGTCGAACCCCGGCGTCGACCCGGCGGGCGTCCGGCGGGTGCTGCTCACCACCGGCAAGATCTACTACGACGTGGTGGCGCAGCGGGACAAGCTGAACCGCACCGACACCGCCGTGGTGCGGGTCGAGCGGCTCTACCCGGTGCCGGTCGAGGAGATCAAGGCCGAGCTCGACCGGTACCCCGGCGCCGACGAGGTGATCTGGGTGCAGGACGAGCCCGCCAACCAGGGCGCGTGGCCGTTCATGGCGCTGAAGCTGCCGCACCACATCGAGGGCCTGAAGCTGAAGCGGGTCTCGCGTCCCGCCGCGTCGGCCCCGGCCGTGGGCTCGGCCAAGCTGCACGCCGCAGAGCAGGAGTCCCTGCTCGGCCGCCTGTTCGGCGACGCCGAGTAGGACGGCGAGCAGGACACCGGTCCGTCCCGAAGGCCCTGGCACACCGCCCGCGTGTGCCGGGGCCTTCGGCCGTTCACGAAAGAGGGCAGGATGTACTTCACCGATCGGGGCATCGAGGAACTGGCCGACCGGCGCGGCGGGGAGGAGGTCACGCTGGCGTGGCTGGCCGAGCGGCTGCGCGAGTTCGTGGACCTGAACCCCGAGTTCGAGACGCCGGTCGAGCGGCTGGCGACGTGGCTGGCCCGGCTGGACGACGAGGACGAGGACGAGTGACGCGCCGACCGGCCGACGCGATACATCTTGACTTCCGGACAACGCGACATATCGTGTTGTTGACAGGTGTCCCCGCCGCCTGACCCGTGACACCCCGTGCTCGGACGAAAGGCAAGACGCGATGTCGCGTTGGACGATCGACGAACCGACCACCCTCGCCTTCGACGGGGCGGTCGCGCTGAAGGTCACGCTGATCACCGGCAGCGTCAACGTGCTGGCCGGGGGCGACACACCCTCGATCGAGGTCAGCGAGGTGGAGGGGCCGCCGCTGACGGTCGCGCACGAGGCCGGAATGCTCACCGTCACCCACGAGAAGCTGTGGGAGGGGGTGCTGAACTGGCTGCGCACGCAGAGGGTGCGGGCCGTGGTCACCGTGACCGTCCCGCGCGACTGCCCCGTCACCCTCAACCTGGTGTCGGCCGACGCCGTCGTCACCGGGCTGGCCGCCCGCACCTCGATCAAGACCGGGGCGGGCGACGTGACCCTGGACGGCGTCACCGGCGCCGTGGACGTCAACACCGTCGCGGGCGCGGTCGAGGCGCAGGGCGTGGACGGGACGGTGTCGTTCACCTCGGTCTCCGGTGACCTGGCGCTGGCCGGGGGCGTGGTCGAGCGGCTGTCGGCCCGCAGCGGCAGCGGCCGGATCGCCGCCGACGTCGCCCTGGCGCGGGGCGGCAGCGTCGAGGTCAACACCGTCGCGGGCGAGATCACGCTGCGCGTCCCCGACGGCACCGGGGCCACCGTGCACCTGAACGCGGCCGCCGGGCGGATCGAGACCTCGTTCCCCGGCCTGGACCGCCAGGACCGCCCGGTCGGCAGCACCGTCACCGGCACGGTCGGCGACGGCTCGGGCCGGGTGGCGGTCTCCTCCGTCGCGGGCGGCGTCACGCTGCTGGGCCGCCCCGCCGACGATCCCGACGGCCCCGCCGGGATCACCACCCCGGAAATGGAGAAGTGACGTGCCCGTCTTCGGCCACGGCCGCCTGCGGCTGTACCTGCTCAAGCTGCTGGAGGAGAGCCCGCGGCACGGCTACGAGGTGATCCGCCTCCTCCAGGACCGCTTCCTCGGCGTCTACTCGCCCTCCCCCGGCACGATCTACCCGCGCCTGGCCCGGCTGGAGGCCGAGGGCCTGGTCACCCACGAGGTGGTCGAGGGCAGGAAGGTCTACTCCCTCACCGACAAGGGCCGCGCCGAGCTGGAACGCCGCCTGGACGAGCTGGCCGAGCTGGAGGAGGAGATCTCCGCGTCCGCGCAGGAGTTCGCCCGCGAGCTCCAGCAGGACGTGCGGCAGACCGTGCGGACGCTGCGCGAGGAGCTGACCCAGGCCGCCCGGACTGTGCGCGAGCAGGGCGGGACCGGGGGGACCGGCGGGGCCGGTGGGACCGGCGGGGCCGGTGGGACCGGCGGGGACGTGTGGAGCGCGGCCACCGACCGGCAGAAGGGCGAGTGGGAGCGCCAGAAGGAGCACTGGCGGGAGCAGAGCCAGCGCTGGAAGGAGGAGTGGCGGCGCAACTGGGAGGACGCGTGGGCGACCGCGACCGGCACCCGGCAGGACGTCGCCCGCCTGGAGCTGGAGCGGCTGCTCAGCTCGTTCGTGGAGGACGTGCGGCGCGCGGCCAAGAAGAGCGACCTGTCGCAGGAGGATCTGACCGCCGTCCAGACCCTCCTGGCCGAGACCCGCGACCGGCTGCGCCGCGAGTTCCTCGACTGAGCACGGCAGCTCCGGTCGCGGACGCCCCGGTCACAGCCGTAGGGCGCGGCAGGCGAGCTGCACGGCCAGGCGCTGTTCGGGGTCGGCGAGATCGACGCCGAGCAGCGCCTGCGCCCGCCGCACCCGGTCGGTGACGGCGTTGCGGTGCAGATGGAGCCGTTCGGCGGCGCGGGCGGGGGACCCCTGGTGGTCCAGGTAGACCTGGAGGGTCCGCAGCAGGGGCCGGGCGCGTTCCGGTCCCAGCCCGACGATCGGCGCGAGCAGCTCCCCGGCGGCGGCGCGGGCGGTGTCGGAGGCGTACCACTCCCCCAGCATCCGGTCGAGCCCCGCCAGGTCGTGGACGGCGACCGGCCGCCCGTTCCCGCCGCCCCGCGCCAGCGCGGTCCGCGCCTCCCGCACCGAGGCCCGCAGCCCCAGCGGCCCCTGGTGCGCGCCGCCCACGCCGCACCGCAGGTCGGCGCCCGGGAAGCGCTCGCGCAGCGAGGCCAGGAGGCGTTCGGCGCCGGCGACGACGTCCCGCAGCCCGCCCCGCCCCGGGTCGCCCGGCCGGCTGCGGATCAGCGACAGCGCGTCCTCGGCGCGCGCCGAGTTCCACTGGGCCCCGCCGGCGCTGCGCAGCTCCCGCAGCGCGGCGCGGTCCACGGCGTCCAGCAGCTCGTAGCGTTCGGCCCCCTGGAGCGCGGCGGGCTCGATCCGCAGGGCGACGTGCCACCCGTCCACCGGCAGCCCGACGGCGCGGGCCGGGCCGACCAGCCGCAGCGCCTGCCCCTCGGGGGCGACCAGCAGCTCCGACAGCAGCAGGCTGCGCGACCGCACGGGCACGTCCTCGGGCTCCCCGCCCCGGGCGGCGAACGCGGCGACCAGCCGCGCCGCCAGCTCCACGGCCCGCCCGAGGCACCCGCCGACCCGGGGCCCGGCGACGGCGACGTCCCCGCCGGTCCCGCGCACGACCGCCCCGACCTCGTCCGCTCCGGGCGTCCCGGCCCGCAGCGGGACCCCCAGCGCGGAACCGGCCGCCCCCAGCGCCCGCCCGAGCTCGGCCCCCGCGGCCAGCATCCCGTCGACGGCGGCGCCCAGCCGGGCCAGCGCCTCGGCGGCGTCCCCCTCGATCAGCCGCTGGAGGGCCACGACCAGCGCGGCCAGGTCCACCGTCCCGGCCTGCGCCGGCCCGGCATACGGGAGGGCCGCGCCACCGCGTTCGGTCGCGGGCCCCACCGCGGACGCGCCCGGGACCGCCGGAGGCGTGCCCGGCCCGGCGTGCAGGAGGGCGACGCCGCCGCGTTCGGCGATCGACCGCGCCGTGGCCGGGACCGGGGCCGGGGGCTCCGCGCCGGTCAGGACCAGGGCGGCGGCTCCCGCGGCGGACGCGTCGCGCAGGGCCACGTCCAGGCGGTAGCCCGTGGCGTTCGCGGAGGCGGCGGCGGTGAGGACGACCACCGAGCCCGGCGGCGCGGCGCTCAGCGTCGCCGGATCCTCCACCAGGCGCACGCCGGTGGCGGGGCGTCCCCGCGGCGGAGCGGCCAGCAGGGTGAGGCGGGCGGGCGACACCGGGGCGTCCGGCAGGTCGGCCGGCAGGATCTCCACGTCCCGAGGCTACCCCGCAGATCATGGACGGAAAGCACGGCGACCTGCGCGGGAACGCGTCCGCGCCGAAGGGAGTGGACATGGAGATCGTGTTCGAGACGCACTCGTGGAGCCGGGACAACGACCGGGGGGTCGCCACCGGCTGGCGGCCCGGACGGCTCTCCGAACGGGGGCGGCGGCTGGCCGCCGAACTGGGCGAGCGGCGGCGGGACGACGGCATCGCCGCCGTGTTCTCCTCGGACCTGGCGCGCGCGGCCGAGACCGCGTCCCTGGCCTTCGGGGACACCGGCGTCCCGGTGCTGCACGACTGGCGGCTCCGGGAGTGCGACTACGGGAAGCTCAACGGCGCCCCCGCCGCCGAGGTGCACGCCGGCCGCGCCCGGTACCTCGACCGGCCCTACCCGGGCGGCGAGAGCTGGCGGCAGGCGGTGCACCGCGCGGGCCGGTTCCTGGCGGACCTGCCCCTGCGCTGGTCGGACGCGCGGGTCCTGGTCATCGGGCACGTCGCCACGCGGTGGGCGTTCGACCACCTCATCGACGGCCGGCCGCTGGAGGAGCTGGTGGACGCCGACTTCGGGTGGCGGGAGGGCTGGGAGTACCGCCTCACCTGATCCCGGACGCGGCCCGCTGCCCGCCGCGGCTCACCGCCGGCCGCCGAACTCCCAGGCGTGGACCTCGATGGCGGCGTATCGGTCCGCGGTCAGGACGGCGCGGGCGGTGTCCGGGTCCGGCGCCCGCAGCAGCGCCGCCGTCCCCAGCCAGGCGGCGCCGTCGTCGGACAGCAGCGGCCCGTACGCGATCAGCTCGTCCCGGCCGGGCGGCACGTCGAGGTCGGCGGCCTCCCCCGCGCCGAGGCCGAGCACCAGGAACCGGTCGCCGTCGGTCCGGCCTCCGGGGAAGTCCCACATCGTGCGTCCCAGCAGGTTGCGCCACCGGCGCAGCAGCACGTCCCGGTACACGCCGGCCTGGTGGTTGGGCTCGTCGAAGGCGAACGCGCGGGCGGCGGCGGGGTCCGGCAGGTCGATGATGTGCACGCTGCCGCTGGGCGTCTCGCCGTCGGCGGCGAAGGTCGGGCCGCGCGCGATCAGCTCCGCCTCGTACCGGTCCATGTAGGCCCAGTGCGCCTCCCCCAGCTCCTCGCGCAGCGGCAGGGAACCGGGACGATCCCGGTGGTAGCAGAAGAATTCCATGGGAGCGATCTTCGCATCCCGCCCCCCGGACCGGTGCCGGTGTGCCGGGAGCACACCGACCTGCCGATACCTGTGCTCGCGGCCCACTGGCGGGGCGCTCCGATGTGCCTACGCTGGCGGCATGCTCACCTTGACCGAGGCCCTGCTCCCCGCGTTCGCGCGGGGCTGCTCGGTGCTGGGGTCCGGCGGTGGCGGGGACGTCGGCGTCACCCTCGCCGCCGCCCGGCAGGCCCTCGCCGAACACGGGCCGGTCGACGTGGTGGACCCCGAGGAGCTCCCCGGCGACGTGCTGGTCATGTCGTGCGGGATGATCGGCTCCCCGGCGGTCTCGGCCGAGCGGATCGGCGGGCCCGTCGAGGCGCGGACGCTGCGGGCCACGGTGGAGCGCCTGCACGGCGTCCCCGTCGGGGCGCTGATGTCCAGCGAGATCGGCGGGTCCAACGGCTGCGTCGCCGTCGCCTGGGCCGCGCTGCTGGGGCTCCCGCTGCTGGACGCCGACGCCATGGGCCGGGCGTTCCCCCGGATGGACCAGTCGGCGCTGGAGGTCGCCGGGCTGCCGCCCACGCCCAGCGTGCTCGTCGACCACCGGGGCCGGACCGTCGTGCTGGACCGGGTGGACGGGCCCTGGATGGAACGGATCACGCGCGGCGTGCTCGACTCGTTCGGCGGCGTCGCCGCCGCCAGCGAGTACCCGCTGCGGGCCGGGCAGGTGCGCGCGGCCGCCGTCACCGGGTCGGTGTCGCGGGCGCTGGCGATCGGGGAGGCTCTGGCCGGGGGCGTTCCGGACGCGCCCGGCGCGGGGCTGACGCGCCTGGTGACCGGCAAGGTCGCCGAGGTCGAACGCGCCGCCGACGGCTCCACCGAGGCCGTCGTGGAGGGGCTGGGCGGCGACGCCGGGCGGCTGCTGCGGATCGTGGCGCAGACCGAGTACCTGGCCGCGTTCGAGGACGGCCGGGAGCGGGCGCTGGTGCCCGACGTGGTCGCGGTGCTGGACACCCGGACGGCCGCCGCCGTCCAGGTGGACGAGCTGCGGTACGGGATGCGGGTCAGCGTGCTGACGGCGCCCTGCGCCCCGGTCTGGCGGACCGCGCGGGGCCTGGAGCTCGCCGGGCCGCGGGCGTTCGGGCTGGCGGCGCCATGATCGCCGGAGTCGAGGCCGGGCCCACCAACACCGACGCGGTGCTGCTGGACGAGGCGGGCCTGCCCCGGGCGACCGCCAAGGTGCCCTCGGTGCCCGACGACCCGGTGGCGGGGGTGCGGGCGGCGCTGCGGGCGCTGCCCCGGGCGGAGGTGACCCGGGTGGCGGTCGGGCTGCGCGGGCCCGCGCGGGCCGTCGTGGAACGCCGCGGCCTCGCCCGCGTCGGGGTGCTGCGCGTCGGCGGCGACGCCGCGCGGGCGGTGCCCCCGCTGGCGGGCTGGCCGGAGGAGCTGCGCGCGGCCGTGTGCGCCGGGACCGCCGTCGTGGACGGCGGCGGCGGGTTCTCCGCCGAGGAGTGGACGCCGCTGGACGAGGACGCGGTCGCCCGGTTCGCCGCCGGGCTGGCCGGACGCGCCGACGCGGTGGCGATCACCGGGGTGTTCGCGCCGGTGGACGGCCGCCAGGAGCGCCGCGCCGCCGAGATCGTCCGCGCCGAGCTGGGCGAGGTCCACCTGACCCTGTCGGGCGAGCTGGGCCCGCTCGGCCTGCTGGAACGCGAGAACACCGCCGTGCTCAACGCCGCCCTGCACCGGCTGGCCGGGAGCCTGGCCGACGGGCTGCGCGCCGCGTTCGACGAGGCGTTCGGGACGGGCGTCCCGGCGCTGGTCACCCGGGGCGACGGCACCGTGATGGGCCTGGACCACCTGCGCCGCCACCCCGGTCTCGGCCTCGGCTCCAGCCTGGCCAGCACGCTGCGCGGCGCGGCGACCCTGACCGGCCGTCCCGACGCGGTCGTCGCCGACGTCGGCGAGCACCGCATCCGGGTCGGCGCGGTCGCCGGGGGCTATCCGCGCCAGGCGTTCGGCGCGACGATCGGCGGGGTGCCGGTGGCGTTCTGGATGCCGGACCTGATCCGCGTGCCCCGCAGCGGCCCCGCGGCGCGCGAGGAGCTGGCCGAGGCCGTGGACCGCATGCAGCCCGCCGCCGGGCGGCTCCCGCTGGTCGTGGTCGGCGGCGGCGCGGGCGCGGTGCCCGCCGGG